>JBOHCK010000044.1:0-26407 GCA_050698755.1 Streptosporangiaceae bacterium
GCCCAGGACCGGTGCGGGCGGCGGCGGTGGCCCGGCTCGCCCGGGCGGCGGTCGCGGTCGCAGCGGCACCGCGGGCGCCTTCGGCCGTCCCGGCGGGCGGCCATCACGCGCCCGCCAGTCGAGGAAGCAGCGGCGCCAGGAATTCGACAACATGCAGGCGCCGACGATCGGCGGCGTCTCGGTTCCCCGCGGTAACGGCCAGGTCGTCCGGCTGAGCCGGGGCGCGAGCCTGAGCGACTTCGCCGACAAGATCGGCGCCAACCCGGCGTCTCTGGTCACGGTGCTGCTGCACCTGGGCGAGATGGTGACCGCGACCCAGTCGGTCAACGACGAGACGCTGCAGTTGCTCGGCGCGGAGCTGAACTACAACGTCCAGGTCGTCTCGCCCGAGGAAGAGGACAGGGAACTGCTGGAGTCGTTCGACATCGAGTTCGGCGCGGACGAGGGCGGCGAGGGCGACCTGGTCGCCAGGCCGCCGGTGGTCACGGTCATGGGTCACGTCGACCACGGCAAGACCAAGCTGCTGGACGCGATCAGGCACACCAACGTGGTGGCGCGCGAGGCCGGCGGCATCACCCAGCACATCGGCGCCTACCAGGTGACCACCGAGGTCGACGGCGGCGAACGCAAGATCACCTTCATCGACACCCCGGGCCACGAGGCGTTCACCGCCATGCGGGCCCGCGGCGCCGAAACCACGGACCTGGTGGTCCTGGTGGTGGCGGCCGACGACGGCGTGAAGCCGCAGACCACCGAGGCCCTCAACCACGCGCAGGCGGCCGGGGTGCCGATCGTGGTGGCCGTCAACAAGGTGGACAAGGAGGGCGCTGACCCGCAGCGGGTGCGGGCGCAGATGACCGAGTACGGCCTGGTGGCCGAGGAGTTCGGCGGCGACACGCAGTTCGTGGACGTGTCCGCCACCCAGCGGATCGGCATCACCGAACTCCTCGAGGCGATCGTCCTGACCGCGGACGCCTCGCTTGACCTGCGCGCGAACCCGGACCAGGACGCCCAGGGCGTGGCCATCGAGGCGCACCTGGACAAGGGCCGTGGCCCGGTGGCCACCGTGCTCGTGCAGCGCGGCACGCTGCACGTCGGCGACTCGATCGTCGCCGGTGGGGCCTTCGGCCGGGTGCGGGCCATGCTCGACGAGAACGGCGAGACCATTCCCGAAGCGGCGCCGTCACGGCCGGTGCTGGTGCTCGGCCTGACCTCCGTCCCCGACGCCGGGGACAACTTCCTGGTCGTCTCCGACGACCGGATGGCCAGGCAGATCGCCGAGCGCCGCGAGGCCCGCGAGCGTATCGCCCAGTTCGCCCAGGGTCGGCGCCGGGTCACTCTCGAGGACCTGGAGTCGGCGTTCAAGGCCGGCGAGCGCGAGGAACTGCTGCTCATCATCAAGGGCGACGTGTCGGGTTCCGTGGAAGCCCTCGAGGACGCGCTGCTCCAGCTGGATGTCGGCGAGGAGGTCAGCCTCCGGGTGATCGGCCGCGGCGTCGGCGCCATTACGCAGGACGACGTCAACCTGGCCATCGCGTCGGAAGCGGTGATCATCGGCTTCAACGTCCGGCCGGCCGGCCGGGCCGGCGAGCTGGCCCAGCGCGAGGGTGTGGACATCCGCTACTACTCGATCATCTACCAGGCGATCGAGGAGGTCGAGGCCGCGCTCAAGGGCATGCTCAAGCCCATATTCGAAGAGGTGCAGCTCGGCACGGCGGAGGTCAGGGAGGTCTTCCGGGTGCCGCGGGTCGGCAACGTCGCCGGCTGCATCGTGCGCAGCGGCTCGATCCACCGCAACAGCAAGGCGCGGCTGATCCGGGACAGCGTGGTCATCTCCGACAACCTGTCGGTGGAGTCGCTGCGCAGGTTCAAGGAGGACGCGACCGAGGTCCGCGAGGGCTTCGAATGCGGCATCGGCATCGGCTACAACGATGTCAGGATCGGCGACACGATCGAGACCTTCGAGATGAGGGAGAAGCCAAGGGCCTGACGATCCGAGCGCCGGGCCCCCGGGGTAGGAGCGACGCTGTGTACGTCGCTGCGCTGACGCTGGACGTGCTGCTGGGCGACGTGCACTCGCTGAAGGCCAAGCGGGCTGTCGTCCGGCCGCTCGTCGCCGAGCTGCGCCGCTCCTACCCGGGTGTCGCGGTCGCCGAGACCGGCCACCTGGAACTGCACCGCCGGGCCGAGATCGGCGTGGCCGTGGTGTCCGCCACCGCCGCGAACGCGCTGAGTGTGCTCACCGAGTGCGAGCGCATGGTGGCCAGGCACCCTGAGATCGAGCTGCTGTCGGCCAGGCAGCGGCTGTTCAACGAGGAGGAGTGACGGACATGGACGCCGCCAGGGCGCGCAAGCTCGCCGACCGGATCAGCCAGATCGTCGCGGAAATGCTGGAGCGGCGGATCAAGGACCCCAGGCTCGGTTTCGTCACCGTCACCGAAGCCCGGCTGACCAACGACCTGCGCGAGGCCACCGTGTTCTACACCGTGTACGGGTCCGATCAGGAGCGTGCCGACACGGCGATGGCCCTGGCCAGCGCGACCGGCATCATCAGGTCCGAGGTCGGCAGGCAGATCGGCCTCCGTCACACCCCCTCGCTTGAGTTCGTCGCCGACGCGCTGCCCGACACGGCCCAGCGGGTCGAGGACCTGGTCACCCAGGCCAAGCACGCCGACGCCGAGCTGGCCCGCAGCCGCCAGGGCGCTCAGTACGCCGGCGATCCCGACCCCTACCGCAAGCCCGCCGAAGCCGACGAGGATGACCAGGACGGATGACCCCGCCAAAGGGGCGCGGCAACGCCTGGACTGAGGAGCGAGGCACGAGCGACGAGGGAAGGGGTTGCCTTCAAGGCGCCCCGGAGGCGAAGAGCAAGCACTTTCTGGTCATCGTGGACAAGCCGGGCGGCATGACCTCTCACGACGTGGTGGCGCGGATCCGCCGGCTAGCCGGGACCAGGCGGGTCGGGCACGCGGGCACCCTGGACCCCATGGCGACCGGCGTCCTGGTGGTCGGCGTCGAGAAGGCGACCCGCCTGCTCGGCTACCTGACCGCGACCGAGAAGGAATACCACGCCACGATCAGGCTCGGCCAGTCGACCAGCACCGACGACGCGGAAGGCGAGATCACCGGCGGCGCTCCGCCCGCGGACGTTTCCGCGGAAACGCTGGCCAAGGCCGCGGCCAGCCTCACCGGGGAGATCATGCAGGTGCCGCCCGCGGTCAGCGCGATCAAGGTCGCAGGCCAGCGAGCCTACCGATTGACCCGGGCCGGCGCCGCACCGGAACTGGCCGCCAGGCCGGTAACCGTCTACGAGTTCAAAATTTTGGCCGAACGACGTAATGGCGACGCCCTCGACCTTGACGCGATCGTCCGCTGCTCGAGCGGCACCTACATCAGGGCCCTGGCCCGCGATATGGGTCGGCAGCTCGGTGTCGGCGGGCACCTCACCCGCCTGCGCCGGACCAGAGTCGGCCCTTACCGCATCGAAGACGCGCGGACCCTGGAGCAGCTGGCCGAGCGGTTCGACGTCGTACCGCTGGCTCGGGCCGCTCAGGCGGCGTTTCCCCGCCGGGACCTGTCCGAGGACGAGGCCCGCCGCCTGGCTCACGGCGGCCGCCTCGCCCCGGCCGCCGCCAGCGACGCCCACCCTGGCCCCACCGCCGCCTACGCCCCCGACGGCACGCTCATCGCCCTGGTCACCGAGGAGTCGGGCGAGGCGCGCCCGCTCGTCGTCTTCGCCGAAGGCTAGGCTGGTGCTCGCCGTCGACGAAGGAGGACCGGGGATCGTGTACCGCTGGCACGGATTGGACGACGTGCCCGCCGACTGGGGTGGGTGCGTGGCCACGATCGGCGTGTTCGACGGCGTGCACCTAGGCCACCAGCGGATCGTGAACCGGGCGGCCGAGATCGCCCGGGGCCGTAATCTGCCGCTGGTGGTGCTCACCTTCGACCCGCACCCGGACGAGGTCATAAGGCCGGGCTCGCATCCCCCGATCCTGACCTCCGCGCGACGGCAAGCCGAACTCCTGGCCGCCCTCGGCGCCGACGCCAGCTGTACCCTTCCGTTCAGCCTGGAATTCTCCCGGCTGAGCCCGGACGAGTTCGTCCGGGTCGTGCTGTCCGAGCGACTGCACGCGAGCGCCGTCGTGGTGGGGGAGAACTTCCGCTTCGGGCACCGGGCCGCGGGCGACGTGCCGCTGCTGGCCCAGCTGGGCGAGAAGTACGACTTCATCGCCGAGGGGGTACCGCTGCTCGTGGTCGACGGCGTGACCATTTCCTCGACCTACATCAGGGAGCGGCTGGCCGCGGGGGACGTCGAGGGAGCCGCCGCCGCGCTCGGCCGGCCGCACCGCGTGGAAGGCGTGGTCGTCCGCGGTCACCTGCGGGGCCGGGCGCTCGGCTTCCCGACCGCGAACCTGGAGACGGGGCAGCACGCCGCCACCCCCGCCGACGGTGTCTACGCCGGCTGGCTGACCAGCCTGGACCTGAACGGGAGCGAAACCAGCCGCTGGCCGGCCGCGATCTCGGTCGGCACCAATCCGACGTTCGGCGAAGGCGAGCGCACCGTCGAGGCGTACGCGCTGGACCGTGACGACCTGGACCTGTACGGCGTCCACGCCGCCATCGACTTCACCGCGCGTCTGCGCGGCACCGAACGCTTCGACTCCGTCGAGGCCCTGGTCGCCCAGATGCGCGTAGACGTCGGCCGGGCCTGCTTCATGCTGGCGTAAGGTTCACCCCGTAACGTCGCCGTATGCAGGTAAGCAACGAGGCCAGGCCGCCTGACGAGCGGAGCCGGGTGCAGCGCCGGGCCGACCACGGCGTGGCAGCGAACGCCCGCCTGACCGCGACGAACGCGGCCGTGCTCCTCGCGCTCCTGGCCGCCGAGGGCGCCACGATTCTTCGCGTCCGCCAGCTCATCTCACCCCACGTCTTCCTCGGCATGGTCCTCATACCGCCGGTACTGCTCAAGATCGGGAGCACCGGCTACCGTTTCGTCCGCTACTACCGCGGGGCACCTGCCTACCGCCGCAAGGGCCCGCCGCCCCTGCTCCTCCGCCTGCTCGGGCCCGTCATAGTGATCCTGACGCTCGTGCTCCTGGCCAGCGGCGTCGCGCTGCTCTTGGCCGGTCCCGCCTGGTCGCACGAGCTGCTGTTCGTGCATAAAGCCAGCTTCGTCCTGTGGTTCTTCGCCATGACCGTCCACGTGCTCGGCCACCTGGCCGAGGTGGCCCGCGTAGGCCCGCGCGACTGGCTGCGCCGCCCGCGCCGCGACGTCAGCGGTGCCGGAACCCGCCAATGGCTGATCGCCGCCAGCCTCGTCGCCGGCGCCCTCCTCGGCCTGGCCACCCTCAGCCGCATCGGCCCCTGGCTAGCCTCGGCCCACGTCGGCCACTAGCGGGCCAGGAGTCCCGCTACCTTAGGCGACCGGGTGGCCGACCGCGGCGAGGAACGCCTTGAACGCCGTTTCTGCAGCCTCCAGATACGGGCGGGCGGCCGCCAGAGCTGGCGCTTCGCCTTCTCCTTGGTTGACAGTGTTGGGGCCGTTGTCAACGACCATCGACGCCCTTATCGAATCGTCGAGAGCAACGGTGTAACCGGCCACGTCCACGGGCGGCGGTGCGTACTTGGCGAACCCGATGGCCTGGCAGAACCCACGGTTCACGGCGACTTCGGTGGCGGCGGTGCTGAAGGGCCCCAGCAGCTTGACCAGGTCATCCTGGACATACTGGGCGTAACCGTAGCCACCCCCGGCGGACAGCCATTCCGCTAGCGTCCCGGGCGGGGTAACCGGCCGGGGATTGATGCACCACGCCGGTACGGTGACCGCTATCGCAGTAGCCGCAGTCGTAGCTGCGGCCTGGGTGGCCGCCCCCGTAGTAGCCGGAGCCGTGGTAGCCGGAGCCTGGGTGGCCGCAGCCGTAGTAGCGGTCTGGCTGGCCGGAGCTGTGGTAACCGCAGCCTGGCTGGCCGGAGCCGTGGCAGCCGCGGCCGTGGTGTCCGAAGCCTGGGTGGTCGACGGTGATGAGCCGCATGCCGCCAGGACGGCCGTGGTGATAATGGCGATCGCAATCGCGATCAGAGCTTTTCTCATGCCCCTGCCTTCGGTATGTCGGCCCATGATGAGCCGTTCGCAGGGGTCATGGTGTCGCGTACCCCGCAGGCCAGCGGGATGAACAGCCATTACGTTCAGAATGGCCTTAGGCCTGGGCGTGAGCTCGTCAAACCCCCCGCGCCGATGCTACACGGCACTCGCGCAGATCCTCTCCCGATAGCTGCCGGCTCCCCGCCCTGGACAACCTGATAATCTTACGGACAGGAAGCAGTAATCTACTCAAAGTAATCGCCGGGTCGCAGCGGAACATAGTCGTGGGTGTCGATAAGCCTCATAGCGGCTCGGATGAATCTGATCAAAGTCCGGATGGGCATCCTCAACGCAGCGATGCTGACCGTCCCGGCGACAACACCAGCCCACGATTGGCGGCGGACACGAGTTCGACGACGATGACATCGCCTGGCCCGAAGGGCCGGTAATCCCGCTCCGTAGCAAGTTCCCGGCCATGATCGAAGCTCGTGACACAACCGGCAATCAGCTCCGCCAGCAGGAGATCGCGGACAAGATATTCGCCGTCCTCCGCGCCGGCGGGCCCTGGCCGGCCGTGTACATCGACGATATGCAGAAGGTTCTCGACCATTACGACCCGACGGCTTCACGTGCCACGTAGCGCTCAGCTGCTGGCGTGGGCGATGGTTTCCTGGAGGGCACGCCAGGCGTGTTCGGTGTCGGCGGTGCGCTGACGGGCGGCGCGGAGCCGCGCTAGGAAGGCCGACATGTCGTCCAGGGCCCAGCGCAGCCGGTAGAAGGTGAGCGCGGCCGGGTCGATGGCCCGGCCGGTGACGGCAGTGTAGTGGCGGAGTTCCTCGCCGGTGTCGCTGGCGATCATCCACAGGTCCCGTTCCGGCGGGGCGAGCCCGGTGGTGTCCCAGTCGATCAGCATCGTGTCGGCGCCGGCCCGCATGAAGTTCGCGCCGTGCGGCTCGCCGTGGGTGATGACCGCTGCCCGTGCCGCCACGTGCTCAGCCAACTGGTCAAACCTCGCCAGCAGGCTGCGGACCTGGCCAGCGGGCCGGATGAGTAGCTCGCGCGCTGGCTCGCAGTAGGGCCCGCCGGGCCAGGGCCGGTCCAGCCCGTCCAGCGCCGCGTCGAGCGCGGCGCGCCTGGGCAGATCGATCCTGGCCACCGGACCAGCGGTTCGCCTTCGTCTCCGGCGACAGCCCCGCCACGTAATCGGACGCCACCGCCGCGCTGCGCCGTCGCGCCATCACCCGCCGCAGGACAGACCTGACCTGGGCATCTGCTCTCGCCGCGCAATCGGCGACGGCCTCTATCCTGGCCACCGCCGCCGTGTTGTCGTTGTCCTGTTTCACAAACCGCCGACGCGGCCTGGCCTTCACCGGACACACCGCCGCGGTCGCGATCCTGGCGCTGACCCAGCCCACGAGCACCTTCGTGGCCTTCCAGCACCCGGCCGGCCTGCCCTTCCCCGGGTTCGCCATCGCCGCCCTGTGCTTTACCGCAGCCGCCTGCAAGCCCGCCAGCGCGCCGCCGCGGTCACTGTCGCTTATCACGGGCGCCCTCGACGGAGTGGCCGCAGCCCCGCAACGGGCTTGGCGCATGAGGCGATGGGCCGCGCGGTAACGCGCGCGGCCCATCGCTGCGGTCCCCCGTCTTGCCGGGGCGCCGGGAAGGCTCAGCTGCCCGTGCACTGCGAGCTGGCCTGCACCAGTTCCACAGACAACCCCTGAGCGCTAGCCGGGATGTTGTTCCCGAAGCCGCTCCAGATCTCCACGCCAGCGCCGGACGGTATCGCCGAGGGGTGGATGATCAGGACGTAAGGTCCTCCAGTGGGCCCCGTCGCCACGCTGCCCAGCAACTGCCGTCGCTGGCTCTGGCTACCGCCTCCGGAGTAACCCTGGCAGGCCGGATTCTGCTGGCCCGCGAACGTGACGCTGGCCGGGACGCCATCGGCGCGCAGCGTGGCTTGGAGCCCGGCCGGATCCGTCAGCTCGCGGATGGTGACCTTGATGTCGCCGTTAGCCTGCCTGGTCACCGTCCAGGCCGCTAGCTGGGCGGTTGGCTGATGGCTGACCTGGCCGGACGGCACCAGGGCGCCGGTCGCGGCCAGCGCCGCCCCGGCCGCCACGGCCAGCACCCCGACCACCGCGGGGATCTTCCGCCGGGAACGGATGGCGCGGCTGCGGCGCACAATCTGCTCCGCCGGGACGCGCATCTGCACTCCGCTGACGGACTGCTTCACCGCGGTGATCAGCTCTTGGTCGTTCATGGCTCACTTCTCCTGTTGTAGTTGCGGAACAAGGTCGCTGCGCAGCGCGGCGAGGGCACGGGCCATGTGCGCCATGACCGTATTCGGCGTGATGCCGAGCACGTCCGCGGTACGGCTGGTATCCAGGTCGAGCAGCAGCCGCAGGGCGACGACCTGGCGTTGCCGTGCAGGCAACCGCATCAGTGCCGCCATAATCTGCGGATCGACCGGACTGTCGGCACCCATAGCGCCCGCGGGCAGATCGGCCACCATGCCCGGGTCCGGTACCGGTATTTCCCTGCGGCGCCGCCGCCACCGGGAGATGTTCGCATTCAGGGCGGTGCGGACCACCCACGCCGCGGGCGCCGGGTGCCTGCTGACGGTGCGCCATGAGACACAGGCCCGCGCAAAGGCCTCAGCAACAACCTCTTGCGCCGTGTCCTGATCGCCGATGATGACCACAACCGTGCGGAGGCAGTCATCCCTGGAGGCGCGATAGAACTCCGCGAAGTCGAGGCGTCTGGTTCCCACACTTGTTCAACGCAGGGCCGGCGTCCGCGGGATTAGCCGACCCCGGACACCAGCAGCCAGCAGCCCTGACGGCCGCCCCGCGGGCTCTGACGACCCCGATGCCAGGGTCCGCCGCCGCACAAGCCAGGCCAGGGCGCGGCGCATGGATGGCGTCCGAGGGGCAGCTCGCGATGACCTACCCCTCGAGCCGTAGGGCCGACGTCGTCGGAGGATCACATCCGGCCCCACCCCACATGACCAGCAGATTCCGCGATCGACCAGCAGTTCGCCTTCGTCCCCGGCGACAGCCCCGCCACGTAATCGGACGCCACCGCCGCGCTGCGCCGTCGCGCCATCACCCGCCACAGGACAGACCTGACCTGGGCATCTGCTCTCGCCGCGCAATCGGCGACGGCCTCTATCCTGGCCACCGCCGCCGTGTTGTCGTTGTCCTGTTTCACAAACCGCCGACGCGGCACGGCCGCCCCGGATCACACCGCCGTAATCCAGGTCCGTTTGATCCCGAAGCGGTCACTTCGCGTAACCGCGAACCGAGCCCGGCCCTGTCTCACTCAGCCTCGCGCGGCTTCGGCCTGCATCCCGGACTCGCGTACGAGGTGGACAACGGGACCACCTGGACCCTCGCCGACCACACCAGTGCCGGAGGGCGGGTCAGCAGCACCGGAACCGACGCGGGCTACGCCGATGCCGGCGTGGTCGTGTACCTCGGCCCGGCCGCGGACTTCACCGGCGTGCACCTTACGGGCAGCCTTAACCTGAACGAGAACATCTGGGTCACCGACGGCAGCGAGGCGACCGTTCCAGGAACCCACGCGCTGGCCTCCGCCGCGAACTTCGACTACGGCCTGGGCGGGCCGGACGGCTGGTACATGACCGGCAAGAAGGACGCGTACAACGGGCAGACCTTGACCGCCGCTCAGATCCGCACGGACTTCGCCGGGTACCAGCTCTGGGCCTGGGTCGGGATCACCAACTCCGGGACCAGCAACTACGGGTACGTGACCTCGGTCAACGGCCACCAGGCGGACGCCATCCTCGGCCTCGAGTCGCAGGGCGGAAACATGACTGCATACGTGCTGCCGTTCACGCTGGGCTTCGGCCTGCCTGACTGACCGCAGGGACGCGCTGGGACCCCGCCCCGCTCAAGCTCGGTGGGGGGCTGAGCGGGGCGGCCCGGAGCCGTCTGTTAGGCGTCCCCGAGGACCGCCTCGAGCGAGTTCCGCAGCGGGACCAGGCGCCGGGCCGCGGCCTCGCGGGCGGCCGGGAGAGACCGCCCGGCCAGCGGCTCGGAAATCTCGATGTAGCACTTGATCTTCGGCTCGGTGCCGCTCGGGCGGAGTACCACGCGGGCGCCGGGCAGGCGGAAGATCAGCACGTCCGCGGGCGGGAGCCCGCCCCGATCGCTCGCGCCGTCTCCGAGGTCGGTCATGCTGGATACCGGCTCGCCGCCGAGGGCCGACGGAGGTGCCGCCCGCAGGCGACGCATGACCTGCGCTTGGTCAGTAGTCCGCAGGGTGACCTGCGAGGTCAGGTGCACGCCGTGGGCCGTCTCCAGCTCGTCGTACCGGTCGAGCACGGAACGCCCGACTGCCCCAGCTTCCAATGCGAGCCGGAGCATGGCCAGGGCGGCCCCGATGCCGTCCTTGTCCCGCACCACGTCGCCGACCGCGTAGCCGAGCGCCTCCTCGTAGCCGAACAGGAAACGCGTTCCGGGCATCCCGTCGCCCGCCCTGGTGATCCACTTGAACCCGGTCAGGGTCTCGGCGTAGCGAGCCCCGGCCGCGGCTGCGATCTTCGACAGCAGCGTCGAGGACACGATCGTGGTGGCCACCAGCCGGTCCTGCGGCGCCGGATCGGCGGCCGTCCGCTCCAGCAAGCTGGCCCCGAGCAGGGCACCGAGCTGATCACCGGTGAGCACGCGCCAGCCGCCCGCCGGTTCCGGCACGGCGACGGCCAGCCGGTCTCCGTCCGGGTCGCTGGCGATCACCAGGTCCGCATCGAGCCGCCGCGCGTCGGCCAGGGCCAGATCGAGAGCGCCCGGCTCCTCGGGGTTGGGGAACGCGACGGTCGGGAAGTCCGGGTCGGGATCCGCCTGCTTCGCCACGACGTGCGGCACCGGGAAGCCCGCCTGGGCCATGGCGCGCAGCATGAGCGTCCCGGCCACCCCGTGCATCGCGGTGTAGACGACCGTCAGGTCGACGGCAGGCCCCGTAGCCGCACCCGCCGCCATGGCCACGACGGCATCCAAGTAGGCCCGAGCCACCTCGTCGCCATGGCGGGTGATCAGCGGGCTGTCCGCGTCCGCGACCGGGATCTGGGCCAGCGGCCCGAGGCTGGCGATCCGTTCCTCGATCCGCGCGTCGACGGGCGGGATGACCTGGGCGCCGTCGCTCAGATACAGCTTGTACCCGTTGTCGGCGGCCGGGTTATGGCTCGCGGTGACCATCACCCCGGCCGACGCCGAGAGATGGCGGACCGCGAAGGCGAGCAGCGGAGTCGGGCACGGCAGCGGGAGCACGTGTACCGTGATGCCCGCGCCGGCCAGTACCCCGGCCGCCTCCGCCGCGAAGTCTGCCGACCGGTGCCGCGCGTCGCACCCGACCACCACGGTGACCCCCGAGCCGGCGGACCCTTCCGGCAGCCCGCCCGAACCAGCCGATCCTTCCGGCAGCCCCCCCGAACCAGCGGATTCAGGTAGCCACCCCGAGCCACGCGCGTCCCCCGGCCCCGTGCCGAGCAACCACCCCGCCACCGCGGCGGTGGCCGCCCTGACCACGGCGCGGTTCATCCGGTTCGACCCCGCGGCGACGACACCCCGCAGCCCCGCCGTCCCGAACTCCAGCCGTCCCGCGAACCGGTCCCGCAGCTCCGCCAGCGCACCCTCAGCCGCCTCGGGGGCCGTCGGGCTGCCCCCCGGGACGGCGCCTGCTCCCGGCTCCCCGAAGGCCCGCTTGAGCAGCGTCCGCAGTTCGGCGCGGTCCCCCGCGTCGGGGTCGTCCGCGATCCAGGCCTCGACCACGCCCCGGAGCTCAGCCTCAGTTGCCACGTGAATTACTCCCGTTACCCGGCCCTAAAAGATCTTGGAAGATTCGGGCTTCCGGGAGGATTTGGTGCACTATAGGCCCCCGGATCCTCCCGCAAGCCCGGATCCTCCCCGAAAAATGGTGCGTACGTGCGCAGTGGTGCGCAAGCGCTTCTTGGTGCACGCAGCCCAGAAAGACTGTGGTCGATCCGGGTTCCGTGGTTGATTGGGTGCACCATAGACCCCTAATCCACCACGAAGCCCTAATCAACCACAAAGCTAGCCGCCAAGTCGAACTGGCGGCCGAGCTGCCTGGGCCATGTAGCTGCAGGAGACCTCAGGGCGTGAGCGTGCAGCCAAAGTCGGGGCGCGCACCACCGCTCGTTCGGCATAAAGGGTCTTAGGACTTGACGTAGGGGATGCCCTCGGCCTTGGGCCCGCGGACCTTGCCCACCAGGCCGGCCAGCACGATGATCGTGACGATGTACGGGGCCATCAGCAGCAGGTTGGACTGGATCGGCGTGTTGAGCGTGGACAGGACCGACTGCAGCTGGGTCGCGAACCCGAACAGCAGCGCCGCGCCGATGGCGCCCAACGGGGTGTACCGGCCGAAGATCATCGCGGCCAGCGCGATGTAACCCTCGCCGGAGGACATGTCCTTGCCGAACGCGCCGACCGAGCCGAGCGTGAAGTAGGAGCCGCCGACTCCGGCGATCAGCCCGGCCGCGATCACGTTGCGGTACCTCATCGCGATGACCCGGATGCCCACGGTCTCGGCCGCGATGGGGAGCTCGCCGATGGCGCGGGTCCGCAGCCCCCACCGGGTGGAGAACAGGCCGACCTGGACTCCGGCCAGCGCGATGTAGGTGAGGTACAGGAAGATGTTCGCGTCGAAGAAGACCGGCCCGAGGATCGGGATGTCGCCGAGCAGCGGGATCTTGAAGGCGCCGAACGTGTTCGGCGAGTTCAGCGTGTTCTGGTAAGGCACCAGGAGGGAGTCGTACAGGAACCCGGTCAGGCCCAGGATCAGCAGGTTGATCACCACGCCGAGCACCACCTGGTCCACCCGGTAGCCGATGGCAAAGGCGGCGAGCAGCGCCCCCACCAGCATGCCGGCCAGGGCGCCGCTGAGCAGCCCCAGCCAGAGCGAGCCGGTGCCGCTGGCCACGATCGCGGCGGTGAACGCGCCGAGCAGCAACTGGCCCTCGATGGCGATGTTGATCACCCCGGACCTGGAGCAGATGACGCCGGTCAGCGCGCCGAGCATGATCGGGATCGACCCGGCCAGGGTGCCAGACAACAGGTTCACGATGTTGAACGCGCTGCTCTGCCCGGCGTCGGCCCAGCACAGCAGTGCGATGACGAGCAGGAAACAGACCAGTCCCAGCGCCACCCGCCGCCACACCTTGCTCATCGGCGTAAACGCGCTCGCCGCGGCGAGCGCGATCGAGATCCCGCCGCACACGTAGCAGGTCGCGGCGGCGGGCAGCGACAGGTTCGGCACGGTGACCTTGGCGAACGTCTGGGAGAACGCGAAGACCGCGTCTCCCTTGTGCGAGTACGCCCCCAGGATGAACGCGTCGACGAGCCCGAATACCAGGAAGGTCGCCGGGGCCAGCCACCGCCGGAACGCGCTGACGGGAGCGACCCCGGGCTCCAGCAGCGTGACGACGCGCTCGGAGATCGTCATGAGTTCCACCCCTTGGAGAACGTCAGCCCGCCCCCGCCGGCCCGGGGCGTGCGCAGCCGGTATATGGACCGGACCAGCGGCGGCGCCGCGACGAACAAGACGATGACCGCCTGCAGCACGTCCACCATGTCCACCTGAGTCCCGGTCGCCGCCTGCATGAGCGGGGCCCCGGCGCGCAGCGCCCCGAACAGCAGGGCCGCCCACACGACGCCGACCGGCTTACCCCGGCCGAGCAGCGCGACCGTGATGGCGTCGATCCCGTAGGTACCGAAACTCTGGTTGTTGAGGGTGAAGTCGGTGCCCTGGATGACCGCCGACCCGGCCAGCCCGGCCAGGCCGCCCGCGATCAGCATGACCAGGACCCAGTTCCGCTCCACGTTCATCCCCGCCACCCGCGATGCGCTGGCGTTCTTGCCGATGCTGCGGAACTCGAACCCGGTGGTGGTGCGGGTCAGCAGCCACCCGATTGCTACGGCGCAGGCCAGCGCGATCAGGAAGCCGGTGTTGATCCGCAGGTGCGAGCCGAACAGCAGCGGCAGGTGTGCGTCACTGGCGATGGCCGCGCTGATCGGGTTGGCGTTGCCGGACGCCTGCATCAGGTAGTGGTAGGAGAGCAGGTAGGTCAGGAAGTACGCCATGATGTAGTTGAGCATGATCGTGACGATGACCTCGTGCGCCCCGGTCCGCGCCTTGAGCTCGCCGGTCAGCCACCCGATCGCGGCCCCGCCCACGAACCCGCCGATCACGCAGACGACCACGTGGACGACCACCGGCATGCTTACGCCGTAGCCGAGGTACGTGGCCACGATGGCGCCGCCGATGAACTGGCTCTGCCCGCCGATGTTGAACAGGCCCGCCTGGAAGGGCAGCGCGACGGCCAGCCCGGCCAGGATCAGCGGCGTGGCCGCCACGCACGTCTCGGACAGCGGCATGAACACCGCGCTCAGGTAGCCGTTGTGCACCGCCGTGCTGAGCGAGGCCTGCTGGAAGAGCGCCGCGACCGTGTGCGGGTTGAAGATCGAGCCCTCGAACAGGGCCACGTACGCTCCGGTCGCGGTGTCCCAGAGCTCGGCCAACGCGTGGCCCGAGAACGGGGTGCTCCAGGCGTGCAGCACGGTCGTGTTGCTGAACGCGTTGATCAGGCCGCCCACGACCAGCGCGCTGAAGAAGGCCAGGACGGTGACGGTGAACGAGTTGCCCTCGGTGATCGCCTGGAGGATGAACCGGCCCCGGCCGCTCAGGTTCTCCGGGATATCCGGGTCGGGCGGGGATGACGCGGCCACCTCGGCCAGCGCCGCGGCCGGTTCCGGGGTGTCAGCGAAGGGAGCCTCGACCACGGGACTCTCGACTACGGGATCCTGAGCACCGGGGTCGGGGTCGGGGGCAGCCGGGCCCGGGCCCGGCGGGGGCGGCTGCCCGCTCATTGGCCGGCTCCTGAAGTTCCCGCTCCCGGTGCCGGGATGGCGGTCTGGGCCTCCGACTGGCCGGTGACCGGGCGGGCGAACTCATCGCTGCCCCCCGCCATCAGCAGCCCGAGTTCCTCGGCTGGCACGGTCGGCGGCCGGAAACCGGTGATCTTGCCTTCGTATATGACGGCGATCCGGTCCGCGAGCGCGTAGATCTCGTCCAGTTCGGCGGAGACGATGAGCACCGCCACGCCGTGATCGCGCTGCTCGACGATGCGCTTGTGCACGAACTCGATCGACCCCACGTCGAGCCCGCGGGTGGGCTGGCTGGCCACGAGTACCTTGTGATCGCGTCCCAGCTCCCTGGCCAGGATCACCTTCTGCTGGTTCCCGCCGGACAGCGTGCCCACCGGCGTCTGCGCCGAGGAGGTCCTGACGTCGAATTCCTTGACCAGCTCGGCCGCGTTCTCGGCGATCGCGCCGAGGTGGAGCTTGATGCCGGAGGCGAACGGCGGCCGGTAGTACTGGTCGAGCACCATGTTGTCGGCCACGGAGAAGTCGCCGACCAGCCCGTCTTCCTGCCGGTCTTCGGGGACGTACGCCAGGCCCGCCTCCAGCCGCTGCGAGGGCGTGGCGTGCGTCAGGTCATGTCCGTCGAGCCTGACGTGGCCCGAGGCCGTGGGCCGCAGGCCCATCAGCGCCTCGCACAGTTCCGTCTGCCCGTTGCCCTGCACCCCGGCCACGCCCAGGATCTCCCCGGCCCGGACCTGGAACGACAGATCGTTCACCCAGACCCGGCCGGTCTGGTCGGCCACGGTCATGTCGGAGACGTCGAGCACCACGTCGCCGGGCTTGGCCGCCTCCTTGCTCACCCGCAGCTGCACGTTCCGGCCGACCATCAGCGCGGCCAGCTCGTCCTCGGTGGCCGACGGGGGCCGCTCGCCGACCACCGCGCCCCGCCGCAGCACCGTGATCGTGTCGGCGATGGCCTGGACTTCCTTGAGCTTGTGCGAGATGAAGACGACCGAAGTCCCGCCGTCCTTGAGTTGCTTGACGATCCGGAACAGGTCCTCGGTCTCGGCCGGGGTAAGCACCGCGGTCGGCTCGTCCAGGATCAGCACGGTCGCGTTCCTGACCAGCGCCTTGACGATCTCGACCCGCTGCTGGATGCCGACCGGCAGATCCTCGACCAGGGCGTCGGGGTCCAGCTCAAGCCCGTAACGGCGGGATAGCTCGCCGACGTCCCGGCGCGTCCTGCGCCGGTCGAGCATGCCGCTCAGCTTGGTGAACGAAGCGAGGAAATCGGCGAAGGCGGGGGCGGAGCGCCCCAGGCGCGTGTCGCGCAGGCCGGACAGCCCGGTCTCCTCGATGCCGAGGGTCACGTTCTCCGCGACGGTGAACACCGGCACCAGCATGAAGTGCTGGTGCACCATCCCGATGCCCGCGGCGATGGCGTCGTTCGGCGAGCGGAACTTGGTCGGCTTGCCGTCAAGCAGGATCTCGCCTTCGTCCGGCTGCAGCAGGCCGTACAGCACGTTCATCAGGGTGGACTTGCCCGCGCCGTTCTCGCCGAGCAGGGCGTGGACCTGTCCCGGGGCTACCGACAGGTCGATGCGGTCGTTGGCCACCAGCGAGCCGAACCGCTTGGTGATGCCCTTCAGCTCAAGTTCCACGTCGGCCCTTCACGTCAGGTGTCGCATGCCGATGTGGCAGCGGTGCATGACGCTCGCGCACCGCTGCCACATCGGTCGTGCCCTGCTGCTAAACCCCTTACACCGGGCTCTTGGTCGGCGTCTGGATCGAACCGCTCTCGATGCCCATGGCAATCTGGTTGAGCTCGGTCTGCAGCGTCTGCGGGACCTTGCTGGCGAAGTCGTGGTACGGGGAGAGCACGGCGCCGCCGTTGGACAGCGTGCCGATGTAGGTGCCGCCGGCGAACGTGCCGTTGGCCGCCGCGAGCACCGCGGTCTTCACCGCGGGCACGATGCCCTTGGTCACGCTCGTGATGAAGTAGGAGCAGTACTGGGCCGCGCTGACGCAGCCGTCGGTGTCCACCCAGAACATGTTCACCTTGTCGCTGCCGGCCGCCTGGTCGGCCTGCTGGACGGCCTTGGCCGCGCCGAGCCCGACGTTACCCGCGACCGGGAAGATGATGTCCGCGCCCTCGCTGATGAACGTCTGGGTCAGCGTCTGGCCCTTGGTCTGGTTGGTGAAGTCACCGGTGAACGAGCCCTTCTGGGTCTTCTCGTTCCAGCCGAGCACCTGCACGCTCGTGTGGTGCTGGGTATTGTAGTACTGCACGCCGTCCCAGAAGCCGTCCATGTAGATGGTCACGGTCCCGAAGTCTTCACCGCCGAACGTGGCCACCTTGCCGGTCTTGGTCATGCCCGCGGCCAGGTATCCGCCGAGGAAGCCGTCCTGCACGGTGTTGAACACGAGCTGGTCGATGTTGGTTTCCTTCGTGCCGGTCAGGCAGTCCGAGGCGTACGAGCAGTCCACGATCGCGAACTTCTGAGTCGGATTGGCCTTGGCCGCGGTCTCGGTCGCGGCGGCCATCAGGAAGCCGACGGCTACGATAATGCCGCACTTCTGGCCGAGGAACGTGTTGATGTTCAGGGTGTAGTCGCTCTGCGTCGTCGACTGCAGGTACTTGACGGTGACGTTCGGGTCGGCCGCCGCGGCGGCCTGCATGCCCGCCCACGATGAGGCGTTGAAAGACCTGTCGTCGATGCCGCCGGTGTCGGTGACCATGCAGCCGAGGAACTTGGCCGTCGTGGCCGCCGAGGTCGAGCTGGCAGGCGCACTGGATGAGCTGGTCGAGGCCGGGCTGCTGCTGCTGCTGCTGCCGCACCCGGCGAGGGCCAGCGCTGTTGACACGGCCAGCGCCATCGTGGCCCATGCGCTGTGTTTCACGCTTACCTCCACTGGGCCAGGCACTTACAGCACCTGACCTCGCATTCGTCCTGGGTTGTCCCGCAGGCTATGCCTGGTTACCTCGCCTGGGAAGGGGACACACGACGATCGGGCCTGCTCGTTGCCGAATCGGAATCCGATCATGATGGCATTCCTGGCTTGCCGGACATAACGCCCGGCCCGCCGCCTGGGGACTTGGTGCTTTCCTACAGGGCGAAAACGACGATCGCCGAACGCCGCGCTGAATACTCTCCTACATGCTGGAGCCGGCCGGTGCGATCGCGTTATCCGGCCTGCCGGAGGGGGCGGAGGGGGAAAGCCGGTAATCCCACGTGCCGTTATGCGGGGCACCGCCGTTCGGCGCGGGGACCCCGGGGAAGTCCAGCGTGACCGTCAGGCCGCCCCCCGGCGTCTGGGCCAGGCTGGCGGTGCCGCCGTTGGACGTGGTCAGCCGGTGGACGATGGCCAGGCCCAGCCCGGTGCCGTTCGGACTCGAGACGCCGAACCGCAAGAAGGCGCGCTCGCGGTCCTCGGCGCTCATGCCGGGTCCGTGGTCGCGGACGGTGATCCGGGCGCCGGTCGGGGTGGTCGCCGAGATGACGGTGACCCGCTGGCCCGGGCTCAGCGCCTCCAGGGCGTTGGCGATCAGGTTGTCGAGGATCTGCTCGAGGTGCCCCTCGCCGATCCAGGCCAGCACCGACGCGTCCGGGGCGCCGACTCCGCCCGCCGAGGTGGCGGTCAGCACGATGCTGCGGTCGTCGGCCACTGGGTGCCACGCCACGACGCGTTCCCTGGCCACCTCGGCGATGTCCACGGCCGCGGGCACCGGTACGACGTTCTCCGCCCGCGCCACCGCCAGCAGGCCGTCGACGAGCCGGGACAGCCTGGCCAGCTCGTCGAGCGCCCCGGCGAGCTCGTGGCTGGTGGCGGGGTCCGATTGGGCGGCGTCGGCGGCGAGCAGGTCGAGCCGCAGCCGCAGGGCGGCCAGCGGGGTGCGTAGCTGGTGCGACACGTCGGCGATGACGGCCCGGTTCCCGTGGACCAGGGCCTCGAGCCGGCCGGCCATCGTGTTGAACGTCGTCCCCAGCCGGCGCAGCTCCGGCGGTCCCGAGCTGACCACGGTCCTGATCGCCAGGTCGCCGTCGGCGAGCCTGCGCGCCGCGGCGTCCAGACCCTTCAGCGGACTGCTGACCCACCGGGCCAGCCCGAAGGCCAGCACGGCGGCGGCGATCATGGCCAGGGCGCTGATCGTCCCGAGGATGACCCACAGGGCCACGATGTTGCTCTCCAGCGTCTTGGTCGGCCGGGCCACGATCACCGTGCCTACCACCGGCGCGATCTGCGCGCCCTGGCCGAAGACGGGCACCACCGCGATGACCTGCGATCCCGTGGTCTCGGTGACCGCCTGCACGACCTGGCCCGCCTTGATCTCGGGCTGGGCCCGCGCGGCGGCCTCCTCCGCGAGACCGCTGAAGTTCCCCGCCGGCATGCCCAGCTGGACCACCGTCCGCAGGGTGTTGGTCAGGATAAGCAGGCCGTCACCCGATTGCCGCGTGTTCTGCAGCACGGCGAAGACCTGGTTCCATTGCACGAGGTTGGCCCGACCGGTGGCCGGTGAAGGAAGATGGCCGCTGTACTGCTGCTGGGCGAGGAAGTCCAGCCGGGTCTGGGCCAGGGCCGCGTCCGTGCGGGCGGTGGCCGCGGTGGCCTGGACGAACGAGGTCCGGTCGTGCCCGGTCGCGTTGAGCGTGAGCGGGACCACGGCGCCGACGAGCACCGCGGCGGTGAATGCGACCAGGGCCAGCACGATCCTCGTGGTCATGGCTGGCCCTCGAGGTCGGCCAGCCTGAAGCCGTGTCCGTAGACCGTCTCGATGAGGTTCGGGTCGCCGAGCTTGCGCCGCAGCGCGGCCATATGCACGTCAAGCACCTTGGTCGGGCCGTACCAGTGCTCATCCCACGCGCGTTCGAGCATCTCCTGCCGGCTGACCACCCGTCCCGGATCGCTGGCCAGGCACTCCAGGATGGCGAACTCCTTGGGCGTTACCGCGACGGGGTGCCCGGACATGGTGACCTTGTGCGTGCGCAGGTCGACGGTCAGCGGGCCGTGCTGCAGCACCTGGACCGTCGCGAGCTGGCGGCTGCGGCGCAGCACGGCCCTGATCCTGGCCAGGAGTTCCTCCAGCCCGAACGGCTTGACCAGGTAGTCGTCGGCGCCCTCGTCCAGGGCCAGCACCCGGTCGGATTGCTCGCCGCGCGCGGTCACCACGATGATCGCCGCGTCGCCGGCCTGGCGGAGCCTGCGGCACACCTCCACGCCGTCGATGTCGGGCAGCCCGAGGTCAAGCAGGACCACGTCGGGCACGGGCCAGTCGAGGGCCGCCTTGCCGGTAGTGACGCTGCCCGTCTCGTAACCGGCCCGGGTCAGCCCCCGAACCAGACCTTCGGCGATACCAGGGTCGTCTTCTACGACGAGAACCCGGCCAAGACGAGCGTTCACGTCCTCCACGCTTTAGACGAAACCTGCCAGAACCCAAACAGGCAAATATCTTAACCAAAGCCGAACAACTTCCAGGTTGGGTCCTTAAGAAGTGTCCAGGCATTCTGTTTACCAGAGTTCCTTGCTCTGGCGTGGCCCGCCTCCCTGCCGCGGTCGCGCCGATGCCTTGGAAGGGTCCGCGTGGACGGGGCAACCCTGCAGCCCTACCCACGCGGACCCCGGAACTCCGGGGTCTCACCATTAACGCTACCTCCTTCTAGACTGCCTGCGTGAGCATCGACTGGCCGCTTTTGCGCGCGGCTGCCACCACGGCGGCCGACCGGGCCTACGCGCCCTATTCAGGACTGCGGGTGGGCGCGGCGGGCCTGACCTCCGACGGGCGGATCATCTCCGGGTGCAACGTGGAGAACGCCTCCTACGGCCTGACCCTGTGCGCCGAGTGCGGCCTGGTCTCCGCCCTCCACGGATCGGGCGCCGCGACGCCCGATCCGCCCGCGGCCCCGGCCGCGGCCCCGGCCCCTGCCACGGCAGCCGATCCGCCGGCGCTCGTGGCGGTCGCCGTCGTCGCCGGTGACGGAGCCCCGCTGCTCCCGTGCGGCCGCTGCCGCCAGCTGCTGCTCGAAGCCGGCGGCGCTACCCTGCTCGTCGACACCGAAGAGGGCCCGGTCGAGCTGGACCACTTGCTCCCGGCCGCCTTCACCGGCACCGACCTGGCCGGCCGAAGGGAGGCCCGGTGACCGACGCGGTCTCGCTGATCACCGCCAAACGGGACGGGCACCGGCTGGCCGACGACGACATCAGGTGGCTGTTCGACGCGTACGCCACGGGCGAGGTCGCCGACGAGCAGATGTCCGCGCTGCTGATGGCCATCTTCTTCCGCGGGCTGGACCGCGCCGAACTGCGCACGTGGACCGCGGCGATGATCGCGTCCGGCGACCGGCTGGACCTGAGCTCGCTGACCAGGCCGACCGTCGACAAGCACTCGACGGGCGGGGTCGGGGACAAGGTCAGCCTGATCCTCGCGCCGCTGGTCGCGAGCTGCGGCGCCGCCGTCCCTCAGCTGTCCGGGCGGGGTCTGGGCCACACCGGAGGAACCCTGGACAAGCTCGAGTCGATCCCCGGCTTCCGCGCATCGCTGAGCCCGGAGGAAACCATAGCCGTCCTGGCCAGCGCCGGGTGCGTCATCTGCGCGGCAGGCAGCGGCCTGGCCCCGGCCGACCGCAGGCTGTACGCGCTGCGCGACGTCACGGGAACGGTGGAGTCCATCCCGCTGATCTCCAGCTCGATCATGAGCAAGAAGATCGCCGAGGGGACCGGGGCGCTCGTCCTGGACGTCAAGGTGGGCACCGGCGCGTTCATGAAGACCCACGACCGGGCTCGCGAGCTCGCGCAGACGATGGTCGCCCTCGGCGAGGAGCACGGGGTGCGGACCAGGGCCCTGCTCACGCCGATGGACACCCCGCTGGGCCGCGCGGTCGGTAACGCGGTCGAGGTGGAGGAGTCCGTGGCCGCCCTGCGCGGCGCAGGACCGGAAGACCTGATGGAGGTCACGCTCGCGCTCGCCGCCCAAATGCTGGACCTGACCGGCATCGACGCCGACCCCGCCGCCGCCATCGCGGACGGGCGGGCCCTGGCGGCCTACCGGACGATGATCCGCGCGCAGGGCGGCGACCCGGACGCGCTGCTCCCGCTGGCCCCGCACGTAAGGCCGGCGCTGCCCGCGCCCGCGACCGGCTGGCTCACCCGCCTGGACGCCCTGGCGGTGGGCACGGCGGCGTGGCGGCTCGGCGCGGGCCGGGCCAGGAAAGAAGACGCGGTGAGCGCGGCCGCCGGGATCATCTGCCTGGCCAAGCCCGGCGACCGGGTGCGCGAGGGCCAGCCGCTGCTCGAGCTCCGCGCCGGCGATGAGGACCGGTTCGCCGCGGCCCTGGCCGCCCTAGACCATGCCGTCGAGGTCAGCGAGCACGAGCCCCCGCCGCCCGTCCCGGCCGTCATCGAGGTCATCGGCTGAGGGCGTGCACGGGGCGTGCACAATATTGGGATGCCGACACTAGAGGAAATCCGGTCCGCCCCGAAGGTCTTGCTGCACGACCACCTGGACGGCGGCCTGCGCCCGCAGACCGTCCTTGAGCTGGCCCGCGAGCTCGGCTATGCCGACTTGCCCGGCGACAACGTCGAGGACCTGACCCGTGCGCTGACCGCGGGCGCGCACCGTGGTCACCTGGAGGTGTACCTCGACGCGTTCCGGCACACGATCGCGGTCATGCAGACGCCGGACGCGCTGCGCCGGGTCGCGGCCGAGTGCGCCGAGGACCTGGCCGCCGACGGAGTCGTCTACGCCGAAGTCCGCTTCGCCCCCGAGCAGCACACCGAGCGCGGGCTGAGCCTGGATGAGGTGGTCGAGGCGGTCCTCGACGGGTTCCGCGCCGGTAGCGAAGGCCGCGGGATCACGGTGTACGCGCTGCTCACGGCGATGCGCACGGCCGCCAGGTCCCTGGAGATCGCCGAGCTGGCGGTCCGTCACCGCGACCACGGCGTGGTCGGCTTCGACATCGCGGGCGCCGAGGCGGGCTGGCCGCCGAGCCGGCACCTGGACGCGTTCCAGTACATCAAGCGGGAGAACTTCCACATCACGATCCACGCGGGTGAGGGGTTCGGGCTGCCTTCGATCTGGGAGGCGGTGCAGTGGTGCGGCACCGAGCGCCTGGGCCACGGCGTCCGCATCGTGGACGACATCGAGATCGGCCCGGAGGGCAGCGTCCACCTGGGCCGCCTGGCCGCGTACGTCAGGGACCGCCGGATCCCGCTCGAGATGTGCCCGACCTCGAACGTCCAGACCGGGGCCGCTGTGTCGATCGCGCAGCACCCGCTGCGCATCCTGCGTCAGCTCCAGTTCCGCGTGACGGTGAACACCGACAACCGCCTGATGAGCCAGGTCTCGCTCAGCTCGGAGTTCCACAAGCTGGTGCAGGAGTACGGCTACGGCTGGTCGGACGTCGAATGGCTGACCGTCAACGCGATGAAGAGCGCGTTCGCCGGCTTCGACGAGCGCCTGCGCCTGATCAACACGGTCATCAAGCCGGGCTTCGCGACCGCGCGGGCGATGAGCGACGCCGTGGTGCCGGTGGGCCTGCTCGGCGCGCGTCATCCGGGTTAAAATTCAACAATCCTGATACCGAACGAACGTTGGTGCCCGCCCCGCAGACTGCTCTCCACCCGCAGACCGCCCCCCGCCACGCAGAGCGCCGCGAGAACGGCACTGGTGCCTCTCTGTTCCCAGTCGTCACAGGTCAGCGAGTGTGTGATGCAATTGCGTGGCAGGATTCGGCATGATGGACCGTGAACATCGCCTGTGAGAGGACGGCCGGGTCGGCCTGATGATGGTGTCGCAGTCAGGACGTGAGGCGCTGCGCCGGTGGGACCCGGACCGGATCGGGCCCTACGTGATACTGGACCGCCTCGGCGCGGGCGCGATGGGCCTGGTCTACCTGGGCCGCTCGCCGGCCGGCCGGCTGGTCGCGGTCAAGACGATCAAGGTGGAGCTGGCCGAGGAAGCCGGGTTCCGCACCCGCTTCGCGCAGGAGGTCGCGGCCGCCCGCAAGGTGAGCGGCGTGTTCACCGCCTCGGTCGTCGAGGCCGACCCGGAGGCCGACGTGCCCTGGCTGGCCACGGCCTACGTCCCGGCTCCCTCCCTGAGCCGGCTGGTGCGGGCCTGCGGCCCGCTGCCGACCGCGACGGTCAGGTGGCTCGCGGCCGGGTGCGCGGAGGCGCTGGTGTCGATCCACAACGCCGGCCTGGTGCACAGGGACCTGAAGCCGTCGAACGTCCTCGTAGCGCCGGACGGCCCGCGCGTGATCGACTTCGGCGTGGCCAGGGCGGCCGAGCGGATCGAGCAGACCGCCGCGCAGGGCGCCGTCGGCACGCCCGCCTACATGGCGCCGGAGCAGGCCAGGGACACCAAGCAGGCGTCGGTAGCCAGCGACGTGTACGCCCTGGGCGCGACGCTGACCTACGCGGCGACCGGGCACGCGCCGTACCAGGGTGATACGGCCATGGACGTGCTGGCCCGCCTGGCCACCGAGCCTCCCGACCTGTCCGGCCTGCCCGACGCCCTCACCGAGCTGGTCACCGCCTGCATGGCGCGCGTGCCGCGGATGCGCCCCACCTCCTCGGGGGTGCTGGCCACGCTCGGCGACTTCACCGAGCATTCCTACCTGCCCGAAGCGGCGATGGACCTGATCAGGGAGTACCAGCGGAGCCCGCTGCCCGCGGGCGGTGCGCTGCCCGGCGAGGACCGCGAGGACACCTCCCCCTCCCAGACCGACCTTCCGGCCTCGTACCGGCCCAAGCCCAGATCTCGCGCCGTCGACGCCCGCGGGCCTAAGTGGCTCCCGGCTGGCGTGCGCCGCTGGGTCGCGGCTCATCTGGCCTGGCTGGGCTGGGCTGTCGGGGGAGCGGCGCTGGTCGCGGTGGGCGTCGTCATCGGCGTCTCGCTCGGGGGTTCCTCCGCGCCGCACACGTCGTCGAACTCGGCGCAGTCCTTGGGGGCGCCGCCGCTGAATCCGCCGCCCCCGCCGCAGACGGTCTGCGGCAAGGCTAAGACGCAGCCCGGGCCTGCCCTGTGCATGGTGAGCTTCAGCGCGGGCGCCGCGAACGCCGCGTTCGAGATCAGGGGGAGTGGCTTCGATCCAGGCGCGGCCCTGACCGTGACGCTGACCGGGCTGGACCCGCAGAATAACCCGATCCTGGACGTCGTCTCAGGCACCAGGCCCGTGGTCGGCCCGGGCGGGACGTTCAGCTTCCCGGTCAGCCGGGTCTATCACGGCGGGCTCAAGCTGGGGATATTCACCGTCGACGTGCGGGAATCCAACGGTCACCGGGCCAGCACCGAATTCATGGTGCTACCGCCGGGCGTCCCGTAAGGCCGGACCCTCAGCCGTCACCCTCCGGGGCCGCACGGCTCCGCCGACCCCTCACCCCTGGGTCCACCACAGGTCTTCCTGTCTTGACCGCCACACCGGGTCGGTCAGCAGGCCGAGGTCGGCCAAGGTGATGATGCCGTGCTCGATGAGGATCCGCACCGCGACCTCATCGGACAGCCGCACGTCGCCCTCGACCCTCGAACCCCGGGCCCCGCGCGCGGCCAGCCCGTGGTCGGCTATCTTCCTGCGCAGCACCTTGATGTGCTCGGCCACGCGCGCCGACAGCAGGTCGCGGAACTCCTGGTCGGCATCGAACCGCTCAAGCTCGTGGTACGCGCCGGTCACCTCCAGGGCGCCCCTGGCGATCTCCGGCGTGCGCGGCAACGGGGTGGTGGCGCCGGGATCGACCAGCCACGGCCGGCACCAGATCAGGGCGACCAGGAACAGCTTGGTCATCGGATCCAGGTAGAAAGGCAGCACGGTGCCCTCGCCGTCCGGCTGGGTCGGCACCGACGCGTGGCTCCCGTCGGCGTGCTGCTCGCTGGTCACAGACACCGCCAGCGGCAGATCGTCGTCGAGCATCGCGCGCGACCCGACCAGGGCCGTGCCGCTGTGCAGCAGCCAGCCCCCGGCCGGCTCGCAATCGTCCTCCAGCCGCGGCAGCCTGATCCGGTACCCTTCGCCCTCCACGTACAGCGCGTGGGTGCGGCTGATGTTGACGATCCAGGCGCCCGCGGCCATCGCGGTCACGACGCCGGCCCGCCGGGACAGCCCGCGGCCGACCGAGATGGCCAGGTCCACCTCCGGCCCGCGGCCGAAGACGATCTGGTTCCCCTCCGCGATGAGCACCGTGTGACCCGCGGCCGTACTCACCTGCGCGCTCACCGGCATGGCACTCCCCGGCGGATCTGGCCCGACATTGCTTTCTACCCCTTTGACCTCGCGCAGCGGCGCGGTCTGGTCAGTCTAGGCCCGATTCTGGCCGCCCGGCAGTACCCCGGACTCGGGGATATCGCCAGGGCGGTGATCCTGGTTGGCTTCAGGTGGCAGGGTGCCGGGCCATGTCTGCGGTGGCGCCGTCCGGCCGGGGTGTAGGGGGG
>JBOHCK010000045.1:0-26140 GCA_050698755.1 Streptosporangiaceae bacterium
GCCGGTACGCGGTCCCGGAGATCGTGATCGGCGGCCTGGTGCTGGCGGCGGTGACCAGCCTGCCGAACGCCGTCGCCGCGGTATACCTCGCGGCCCGCGGCCGGGGTGCCGCGACGTTGAGCACGGCTCTGAACAGCAACACCCTCAACGTGGCCGCGGGCCTGCTGCTGCCCGCAGCGGTGATCGGGCTGGGCCGCCCCGGGGAAGCTACCGCGAGGTTACTCCTCTGCTCCGTCATTCTCACAGGCGCCGCGGCCGTGTGAGCGGCCGTCGGGTCCATGCGCGGCGAAGCCGAATGGCCAGCCGCGCAGAACACCCCAATCCGTGCGCTCGATTCTGCTACGCCGATCGGCAGGTACATGCGCCATATCGGCGGGTCGGCGTGCGGTATCTATATCGAGCGCCAATTACGTTACGTGTGTAGACGCACCGGGTCGCCGGTTTCGATCGCCGAGTTGGAGCGCCCGGTGGTGTTTTCCGTTCA
Source organism: Streptosporangiaceae bacterium (assembly GCA_050698755.1). Lineage (GTDB taxonomy): Bacteria > Actinomycetota > Actinomycetes > Streptosporangiales > Streptosporangiaceae > Palsa-504. The sequence goes on from JBOHCK010000045.1 coordinate 485, forward strand.
GGCTGGCGGACGGCACCCGGATCATCCAAGTCGTCGTTGTGCGGGTGGTGAACCGGTGGTCATTCCAGGAGCTCGGATTGATACCGGCGGTATATATCCGGGTGCTGCGCCGGATCGGACGCGTGGAGCTGGTTGATCAGCTCGTCGAGCCGCGGGGACAGGATGATGATGAATCGTGACGGTTCAGGTCCGGCGTTGCCGAAGGTGTGCGGAACGCCTGCGGGCACGAGAACGGTGGAGCCAGCCTGGGCGATGAGTTCCCGGTTCCCGAACCGGAACCGAAGTGCCCCGGACACGACGTGCCAGGCTTCGTCATCTGTGTGGTGGACGTGCAGCGGCGCGACGTCGCGCTGTATCCCGTCCGCCGGCCAGTCGCCGATCACCAGGGTCGTTCCCTTGACGGCCTGGCCAGCGCTGTCAGCGGCCTGGGGTGAGATGATCATCGGTGTGGGTGCCATGGGGTGACGGTACCTGTCAGCTGCCGGGGTAGGTCCCGAAGCTCCAGCTGACCGACCACGGGTCCACAACGGTGAAGGTGCGGTTGCCGTAGTCGGTGTCCTGGAGTTCCCGGGTGATCTCCAGGCCGGCCGCCTTGGCCCGCTGGTAGAGGCCATCGGGGTCCGGGGTGACAGCGTAGAGCCAGGTCGGCGCCGGGCGGTCCCATTGGCGGATGATGATGCCGCCGCTGCCGTGCGGCCAGCGCAGTTCGATCTCGGCATAGCTGCCTGGCTCATCACCGGGGATCAGGCCAGTCGGCTCGAAGCCGAAGGTCGCGACCAGGAAATCAATGGCTGCCTGCGGGTCGGGATAGGGGACGCCGGGCCAGATGGTCGGAGGCCGGTCAGCGGAAGTGGGCGTGACCGCGGTGGTCACAGCGGCATAGGCGTGTGTCATGTCCTTAGCCTCGGCTGCGGGCCGGGCGCTGGTCTTGGAGAAATGGGAGTTCCTGCGACATCCACTCACCCGGTGTGCAGCCGCCGAGCTGTTTCCAGTCGTTGGTCAGGTGAGCCTGGTCGAAGTAGCCGCACATCACGGCGGTCTCAGCCAGGCTGTCCGTCCGGCCGGTGCGCAGGTACCTGCGGGCCTGGCCGAACCGCACGATCCGGGCGGCCATCTTGGGGGTCAGGCCGAGTTCGGCGCGCACGAGCTGGCTCATCTGGCGGCGGCCGAGCCCGATCTCGCCGGCGATGCCGGTGACCGGGACACAGCCGGCGCAGCCGGTAAGCCGGCGCAGCCGGTAAGCCGGCGCCAGAAGGCGTCGACCGCTGCCGGGTAGCCGGCGTCGACGGCCCACCCGGCCAGAACGGCGTCCAGAACCCGGGCTTGCCCGGCCGGGCGGCATGCGTTTGCGAGCCGGTCGGCCAGTTCGTGCGTGCGGCGCCCGATGACCTCCTCCAGCGTCCACACACCGTGAGCGAGCGCCGCCGCCGGCACTCCGAGCAGGGCCCGGGCGCCGTGCGGGGTCAGCGCGACCTCGACACCGCGCTGGGTGCCGTCGTGGATGATATCGACCGGGCTGGACCGCAGCCCAGCCACAGTGGCAGCAGCCTGAAGGCCTGCCTGGCCAGCGTGACGCACGATCGGCGGCGTACCGACGCTGACCACAAGCGCGAGGGTTCCGTCCGGCAGGCCACGGTGACGGCCTGGCGGCCAGCCGGCCATGTCGAAGCCTGCGTAGCTCGAAACGAACGGCCGCAGCGGCCCGGCCGGTCTCATGGGCAAGACACCCGCGTGCCGGGCGGCTCACCCCGTGGCCAGGCCATTCCGCTAACCCCTCGCTCGCCCATCCCGGCCGAGCCTGATCTGCTCAGGCCGGTCCTGCCAGCTCCAGTATGCGCGGCGGCCGCAGTCCGGCCGCAGTCCCGCATGCATACCATCACGGGTTCATCCGCGCGCGGTATCCCCCAAGGCCCCCGGCCGTCGGCAAGGTCTGAGATATAAGCCCGTTCTGCACACCTCGACGGGTGATCACCGAGGTGCCGCTAACCGCTCCGAACGGCTATTGATGTCCGCGGCAGCCCACGACGTGCGGCGGCCGAGAGCTAGAGTTACCTGGTGCCGGATGGCAGGGACCTGAGCGGGTGTATCTATGCGGCGTCTGCCGCAAAGCGTCGCGGCGTGCGTGCCACGCTCGGCCAGTTCCTCGCGCCCGGGAGTCACGCCGGATCATCATCACGGGCAGCATTACCGGCAGGCCGGATACCATCGGCGAACTGGTGGCGGCCAGCCTGGAGCATGTCCGGCGGTCCCGCGGGGAGCCTGGCTGTATCTCGCACGCGGTTTACCGCGACGTCGAGAACCCGCTGCGGCTGGTGTTCATCGAACAGTGGGCCCATATGGCCCTAGCCCGGACCGGAGCCTCGAGGCTTCCCTGGGCTACACTAGAGGTACTGGAGGCACCATCAAGCGAGTGTCTCCCGGAGAGGACGTGCGGCGATGGCGATGATGGAGCAAGCGCCCCGGCAGGTCGCTGTCAAAGTCTCCCCTGAGGGCGACAGGCTGATCACCAGTGGTGCGCATTACCTGCGCATGACCAAGAAGGATCTTGTGGAGGCCGCGGTGGCCTTCTACCTGGACGCCCGGCGCGAGGAAATGCAGGCAGGGATGCGCGAGCTGCTCGGCACGCTCGACGGCAGCCGCGCGGCGCGGATCGCCATGCTGGCCGGAATGACCCTCGAGGAACTCGACTCCGTAGGCGGCGTAGAGGAAGACGCTTGACGATGGCGGGGCTTGCCAGACCCATCCTGCGCTGCCTGCGTGAGGACCTGGCGCTGACCGTCCCGCGCGCCGACACCCCGCTGGAGGAAATCAGCCACCCGCTCCTGGCCAAGGCCACCGAGCGCTTCGCCGACGACCAGACGCCGCACGAACGGATCGCGGCGATTGACGACGAGGTGCTGTTCAAGGTCAAAGCCCAGCGCTGGCGAGGTGCCATCTGGGTCGATGCCGGGATCCCATGGCTGGTTGCCGCCGGGTTGCGGGAAGAGGGATCACCCGACGACTTCTACGCCTCCCTGGCAGCCCGCGGCAAAACGGCAAGAGCGCGCTACAACGCCGAGCACTCCCCGCCGCTGACTAGCACGACCTACGTTGCCGACCTGCTGCCCGGCCACGACGACGAACTGCGATGGCGAGCAGAGACAGCAGTACGGAGCGAGCGGCGGCTCAGGGCAGTCGTGCACGACCTGGTCCGCCGGTCGCTGCTTGACGGTCATGAGCATGCCGCCATGTTCGATGGCGCCGCCCTCGGCGTCCAGGTTCTCGCCAAGCAGGGACACGAGACGTACGTCGCGATCCGGATCATCGGATCAGTTCCCAGACGACTTGTCGCCACCGTCCTCAGCCTCATACCCGGCTGCGAGCTCGACGCGTGGATGTCCGACTACGCCATGCCCGAACGAGCCGTAGCGCCCGAGGAACAGATCTGGTCCAACATCATGGACCCCGTCGCCGCAGCCAAGTTCCTTGATCAGAAGTCATGAACGCGTCCCGCAGCTCTGACCGCGAGGGACAGCCTCGCCGTGGGCCGTGCCAACGGCAGGTGGCCGCATATACTAATGGCGAGCGCAACAACCTCGGGCGGCCGCGGGACCAATAGTCGGAATCGGTCAACGGCCGTAGTAAGTCGTGGACCGGTTCGTAGACCGAGCCATCCGTGCAAACAGTGCAATCAACGCCACCAGCGGCGGGCCTCCGTGGTATCCGTGCAGGCAGCGCGTCCGCAGCGCCAGGTCGGACTTCTCATAATCCGCCGGTCGTGGGTTCGAGCCCCACCCGCCCCACCTGACGCAGTTCCAGGCATGGCTCAGCGCAAGAGTTGGCGCAGATAGGGGCTCGACGATAGAGCCAACGGCTCGGTGCCGCGGTCGGCGATTTAGCTCTCAGCTGGAACTTTCCGCGCTGCGAGCACTTCGGCTGAGCTCAGCGAGCTCGTCGAGGAGTCCCCTGGCCTGATCCGCCTGGCGATCGGAGAAGACAGCGTGCGCCCACCGCCCGGCGGCATCGCCGTGCACCGAGGCGAGCGACAGCATGCGCTGCACCGGCCCTTGAGTCAACCGGACGCTCTGCAGTTTTTCCAGTCTCATGTAGACGGTCTTCTTGCACACTCGCCCGGTGACTGTTACGGCCATCACCTGGTTATGCCCGGCGGCGAGGAAGTGGTAGCTCAGCGGTGCCTTGACGCGCGCTCGTTTCGGGGGCCTAGTCAGTTCCGGCATGTCATGACCGAGGACCAGCCCGGCCAGGTGCTGCGCGTCGTTCATGTAGCCCACCGGGAGCAGGGCCTTAGTGAGGCCTCCGGTCTTAGGCCCAGAGTCCCGGCCAGCAACGCCCGCCACGTGAACTACCAGTCGGCACCAGCCGAACGGGCGCCACAACATCGGCTGTATGAGGCGCACCGCCTGGACCCGGCGGATAAGGATGGTCTCGGCCACCGTGCTCAGCAGCCCACGGCGGATCCGTATTCCGTCGGTTGAGATGGCGACCGTAAAGCCGTAGCGGCCCGTCATCTGCCGCCATGTCCTGGTCACGAGCCCGAGTGCGATCAGGCCGAGGGTGGACTCCGCTGCGAGGAAGATACGGGGAGCAGCCGTGGCGGCGACCCCGGCGATCACCGCCAGGGGCAGGAACCTGGGCGCCGCCCGCAGCAACGTGGCGCCGATCACCCGGCCCGTCGGGACAGTGATCACCGGGAGCTCGGCGGCCTCGGGGGTGACTGGGACAGGACCGTTCTGGCCGGCCAGCAGCGTGGCCCGCAGCCTGGCGGCCTCGCTGACGGTCAGGTACGCCAGCCGGGCGCCCCCGTGCCCGGCGTCGGCCAGCCTGATCCGCAGAGCCGCCAGGCCAAGCATGCGCGCCAGGAGCGGCCGCACCACGTCGACCGCCTGGATCCTGGTCATCGGGAGCTGCCGGGAATCCCGGCGCAGCAGGCCGGTCTCGATGCGCAGCGTAGTGCCGTCCAGTTTCCATCGGGTGACGAGCCACCGGATGAAACCAGTGACCAGAAGCCCGGCGGCCACGATCACCTGGTAAAGGTAGTCCTTGTAGCTGTCGGCCGTCACCAGGCTCAAGACAAGGAGACCGAGCAGGCCTGACACCAGGCCGCCCGCCCGAATCAGAGGAGACAGCGGGTGCAGGCGATGCCAGCCGGCGCCGACTGCCGCCCCGGCACTTTCCGTGTTCTCGGTGCTTTTCGCGTGCTCGGGATCCTCAGTCACAGGTCGGCTGCCCTTGCCTCGCCGAGCATGGCGAGGCGGTCCCGCAGTCGCGCGGCTTCATCCCGCTCGAGACCAGGTATCCGGGCGTCGTTCGCGGCAGCCGCCGTATGCAGCTGCACCGTGGCCAGCCGGAAGACACGCTCGAACGGTCCCGCTGTGACCTCGACGAACTGCATCCGCCCGTACGGCACTACGGAAACCCGGCGGACGAGGACGCCGCGCGACACGATCAAGTCCTATTCCCGTTCGCGGTAAGCCCAGGCCAGGTAGCGGCGGCGTTCCACCCCCAAAACGAAGCCGACGGCCACGGCCGCAGCTGCCGCGGCGCCAGCCCCGGCCCCCGCTCCCGCCCAGATTCCGGTCGCGACGCCCGCGATCACGACGAGGATCAGCCCAGGCGTGGCCACCTGGGTCAGCCGCATCCGCCACAGCCGAGCGGACGGGACCATCCAGCCGGACGGCCCTTTGACAGCCATGGCTAAACCGTACACATCACCGCATCATGCAACCTGGGATGCGCTGGCGTCACCAAGCGACCTGTGGATCTCACGGGACAGCTATCTCGCCGTGACAGCACCGGAGCTTGCGGTGTCGATACTCAAGCTCGGCGCCCGCGACATCCCGCGGGTGGCCACCTGGCTGCGGCTTACCCCGACCGAGCTGGTGAGCCGCGGAATCGTCCGGGGCATCATCGGGCCGCCCGCCAGTATCGCCGGTCAGGCGGCTGACCCGAGGTAATCAAGCGCCGCGCGGACGCCGTCGCGGGCGATCGGTACTCCCGCCCGGGTCAACCCCATCTCCACCCCGCACAGGGCGCCGGCCAGCCAGAGGTCGCTGAGGTCCCCGAGGTGGCCGATGCGGAACACCCGCCCGGCCAGCCGCCCGAGCCCGGCGCCGAGTGACATGTTGTAGCGATTCAGAATCAGCTGGCGCACCTGGTCCGCGTCGTACCCGTCGGGCGGCATGACGGCGGTGACCGTGCTCGAGTAGTCGTCTGGGTTCTGGCACACGATCTCAAGCCCCCAGCCGCGGACCGCCCGGCGGGTCGCTTCCGCATGGCGATTGTGCCGCGCGAAGACCGCGGGCAGGCCCTCCTCATCAAACATGGCCAGCGCCTCGCGCAGGCCGAACAGCAGGTTGGTGGCGGGCGTGTAGGGGAACAGCCCGGTCTCGGCGGCCGCGAGCACCGGCGGCCAGTCCCAGTAGCTGCGCGGCAGGCCTGCTCGCTGCGCCGCGGCCAGCGCCTTCTCGCTGATCGCGTTGAGGCCCAGGCCCGGGGGCAGCATCATTCCTTTCTGCGAGCCCCAGATGGTGACGTCGACGCCCCACTCGTCGTGGCGGTAATCGACCGACCCGAGCGATGAGATCGCGTCGACGATCAGCAAGGCGGGATGGCGGGCGCCGTCCATCGCCGCCCGGATCAGCGGGATCCGGCTGGCACACCCGGTGGACGTCTCGTTCTGGACGATGGTGACCGCCTTGATCTGGTGGCCAGGGTCAGCGGCGAGCTTCTCGCCGACCTGGCTGGCCTGGACGCCCCGGCGCCAGTCACCTGGGACCAGGTCGACATCCAGGCCGAACTTCCTGGCCATCTGAGCCCACAGCGCGGCGAACTGCCCGGTTTCGAAGGCCAGCACGCGGTCGCCCGGCGACAGGGTGTTGACGAGCGCGGCCTCCCAGGCACCCGTGCCCGACGAGGGATACAGGGCAACGGGCCCCGTGCTGCCGCACAACCGCCCCAGGCCGGCGAGCACGTGACGGGCCAGGTCAGCGAACTCAGGACCGCGGTGATCGATGGTGGGCGCCGCCATCGCCCTCAGCACCCGGTCGGGGACATTCGTCGGCCCTGGGACCTGGAGGAAGTGCCGGCCGCTCTGGTACGCCATATCTATGTCCTTTCTTCCAGCCGCTGACCGCCAGGTGGAACTGGCGGAAGCGCTAGGCCGCGTGGTCGGTGGTGAGGTCCGGTTCGACTCTTACACCAGACACCTGTTCTCGCGCGACGCGAGCATGTATGCGATCGAGCCGATCGGGGTGGTCTTCCCTCGTGACGCGGCCGACGTGGCCGCGGTAGTGACCACGGCCCGCGACTTCGGCGTGCCGATGCTGCCCCGGGGCGCCGGGACCAGCCTGGCCGGCCAGACAGTGGGGCGCGCGATCGTCATGGACCTGTCCCGGCATATGAGCAGGATCATCGAGATCGACGCCGAGCGACAGGTGGCGCGGGTGCAGCCAGGGGTGGTGCAGGAGCAACTGAACCTGGCGGCCGGCCGGCACGGCCTGGTCTTCGGCCCGGACACCTCCACCAGGAACCGGGCGACGCTCGGCGGGATGATCGGCAACAACTCGGCAGGCAGCCAGTCGGTGCGGTATGGCCAGACGATCGACCACGTGCTCGCCCTCGACGTGGTGTTGTCCGACGCAAGCCAGGCCACGTTCGGCCCGCTGACGCCCGGCGAACTGGCCAGCCGCGCCGACGCTCCGACGCTCGACGGGGCGATCTGCCGGGACCTGCCCCGCCTCGTCGAGCGCCACCGGGAGGCCATCGCCACCGGCTTCCCGCCGTTCTGGCGGCAATCCGGTGGCTACCGCTTGGACCGGCTGGATCCCGATGCCCGGTCCGTTGGGCTCGACCTGGCGAAGTTCGTGGTGGGCTCGGAGGGCACCCTGCTCACCGTCGTGGAAGCGACGGTCAAGCTGGTTCCCGCGCCACGGCACCGGGTTATCGCCGTGGGCCATTTCACCTCCGTGCAGGCGGCCATCGAGGCCACCGAGGACGCGCTGGCCTGCCAGCCTGCCGCCGTCGAGCTGCTCGACCGCGCCATCATCGAGCTGTCCCGCCGGAAGATCGAGTACCGATCGCTCGGATCGATCCTGCACGGCGATCCAGAGGCCCTGCTGTTCGTGACGTTCTTCGGTGACACCGCGGCCGAGGCGGTCGCCGGGCTCGACCGCCTGGACGAGCTCTGGCAGGCACACGGCCGCGGCTACCACACGCTCCGGGCCGTCGATGCATCGGCGCAGGCCGCGCTGCTGAAGGTCCGCGAGGCTGGGCTGGGCCTGCTCATGGCCGCGAGCACCGGTGCCCGCAGGCCGCTGGCCTTTGTCGAGGACACCGCCGTGGAACCGGCCAAGCTGGCGTCCTATGCGGGCCGGTTCCGGCAGATCCTGGACTCCCGCGGCCTGAAGGCCGGCTTCTACGGTCACTGCTCGGTCGGATGCCTGCACATCCGCCCGTTCATCGACCTGTCCGCACCCGGGCAGCCGGAGCTGATGCGCGCGGTAGCGGAGGAAGTGGTGCGCGACCTGGTCCTGGAGTACGGCGGGGTTAACTCGAGCGAGCATGGCGACGGGCTCGCGCGCAGCGAATTCAACCGCCGCGTGTTCGGCGACGCGTTGTACGCGGCCATGCAGGAGACCAAGCGGCTCTTCGACCCGGAGAACCGGATGAACCCCGGGAAGATCGTGGACGCGCCCGCGATGACAGACCACCTCCGCGATGTGACGCAGCCCGCCCCGCCGGCGCTCGCGACCCGGCTCAGGTTCGATGTTCCCGGTGGCATGCGCGGCGCCGCCGACCGCTGCATGAACGACAGCAGATAGTGCACGGGACGGGGCGCCCGGCCCGGCATCCGCTGGAAATCATCCGGCAGGTACTACTCACCCCGTCGTCGATTCCGCCAGGCCAAGCCACACGTCGATGAGCCTGGCCGGGGCCGCTGCACGGATTACGCCGGGCGCTCCTGGCGGTGTTACGTACAGTAACAGGATAGGGCGAAGGGCAAAGGTGGGTCAGGATAAGGGGTTGGGTAGGGGGCAGCCGGTGAAGTCGTAGCGCTGTCTGTAGCCGACCACGACACGGGCGGGGCCGCCGACTGGGTGCAGGCGGTGCGGGCTGCGGGTATGGATCGGCACGACGATCTTCGGGCGGATCCGGTACACCATCTCGTGCAGGTGGTCGGGATAGGCGTGACCGGAGCAGCCGATCAGGCGGAGCAGCAGGCCGCAGTGGGTCATCCAGTCGGTGAACAGCTTCCACCGGGGGTCGAAGGGGCCGAGCGGCTCACCGTTGGCGTGCAGCACCGCGCTGCCTGCGCCGAGCGGGAGGTTGAGCAGGGACGGCAGGTCGCTGGAGTCGACCTGGACGACGTAGGTGCCAGGACTTTCCCGGATCGCGGCGAGATCGGCGCTTGCCGCCTCGATCCCGGCGGCGCGGAGGAATGCGGCGGTCCGTTCCGGCCAGAGGATGACCCGGCCAAGCTGGGCGGCGATTGCGCTGAGGGTACGGACCCGGTCCAGATCGCGCGCATAGACGGCCTGGAGCATCAGGTCAGGGCTGACCGCTAGCGCCGCGGCATAGTCGCGGGCGACGTCCGCCTCGGTACGCAGCGGGTATGCCTGGTCGAAGCTGAGCGAGGTGCCTTCGGTGACCAGGACGTCGCAGTCGGCCACGTCGGCGGCGAACGCCCATGACCGCTCCGGGTGGTGGCCGTGGAACCTGATGTCGCCGGTGTACGCCAGCACGCCGTCGCTGGTCGTGACACGGTAGCCGCTCGCGCCGGGCACGTCGTGGTCCAGGTCGAACCGTTCCACGGTCATCGGCCCGACGCGCACCTTCGCGCCAGTCTCGGTCGGCACCCACGCGGTCCGCGGCGCGGTGAAGTCGCGCGGGCCGGGCAGCATGTCGCCGCCCGCGGCCAGGGCGCCGAGCAGCGCGATCGTCTCCGGCGCCGCGTGCAGCCCGATGTCCGGACGGACGAAGCCGGCCAGGCCGACGTGGTCGATGTGCGGGTGGCTGACGAACACCGCGGTCGGCTCGCCCGGCTCCGCCAGACGATCGCACAGCGGGTCACCCGAGCCAAGCCCGGCCGGGTCATAGATTCCCGGGATCGCCGCCGCGGCACCGGCTCGCAGCCGCGCGGACAGCTCCTCCTCGGGCCGGAGCCGGACCGGGTCGCGGAACAGGTCGGCTTCCCGCGGGATGTCCAGGCCCAGGTCGAGCAGCGCCCGGTGGCCGCCGTCACCGATGAGCACCTTGCTCGACCCGATGACCCCGACACCGCCCCAGAACTCCAGGTAGGCCACGGCTACGTCCCTCCCCGCGTCGCCGCCACGGGATCCGCGGCCCAGGCCCGCAGCGCTGGCAGCAGGTCTTCCGCCGTTGCCGCGGTCGCCGTGGCGGGACCGTCGGCCCGTCCGTACCGGTCGATGTAGCCGCAGCCCGCCCCGATCTCCGCGGCGGGCTCGATGTCGTTGCGATAGTGGTCGCCGATTGAGAACGCCCGCCAGGGCCGTTCCCGCAGGTCGGTGCCGAGGTTCTGCTGCAGCAGCCGGCGCAGGCCGTCCGGCTTGCCGGCTTCGGCGACGATCACGTCGAAACACGTGCCGATGCCCAGCCGGGCGAGAAGAGGCTGAAGGCCCGGGTAACCACTATTCGTTAGAAGAATGATCCTCGCACATGACCTCAGGTCGGCCAGGGTTTGCAGGAGGAGTTCCACCAGCTCGACCTCGCACTCGGGCTTGGCCATCCACAGCCGACTGCGGGCGAAGGCGAAGTCGATGACGTCCTCAGGGACCGCGTAGCGGCGGGCGGCTAGGCCGACCGCCGCGCCCCAGGGGTCGACCGCCTCGCGTAGCGCGGCCGCCTCCACGGTGTCCTCGCTGCCGGCCGCCGCGGCGGGACCGGACTCGATGTACCGCTCCATCGCATTCAGGTAGCCCTTCGCCTGGGCCGGCTCCAGCGTGTCGGCGATCAGGCCGGCGTAGTGGCGGACGGGCGCGTCGCCGCGGTACACGGTGCCGTCGAAGTCGACGACCAGCAGCAACTGCCTCACCGGATCGACCCAGCCGCGGACAGCGCGCCGCGGACGAACTGCCGCTGCAGCGCCAGGAAGAAGATGATCAGTGGCAGCGTGGTGAACGTCGCGGCTGCGGCGAGCCCCGGGATGTCGGTTCCGTTGGCGCCGGCGAATGAGGACAGGCCCACCTCGATCGGCTGGATCGACTCGCTCCTGGTCATCACCAGCGGCCATAGGAAGCTGTTCCAGCTGGCCAGGAAGACGTTGATCGCGATGATCACCAGCGCAGGCCGGACCGCCGGCACGCCGATGCGCCACAGCATCTGCAGCCTTCCTGCGCCGTCCACCGTGGCGGCGTCAAGGATCTCCCGGGGCATGGTGAGGAAGAACTGGCGGACCAGGAAAATGCCGAACACGCTCGCGCCCCACGGCACGATCTGGATCCAGTACGTATCGACCCAGTGGATGTCGGTGGCCAGGACGTAGTCCGGGATGATCAGCACGGTCTGCGGCATCATCAGCACGGACAAGGTGAGAGCCATCAGGGCCCTGCGGCCGGGGAACCGCAGCACGCCGAAGGCGAAGCCGGCCAGCGTGGAGGTGATCAGGCAGAGGATCACCGTGCAGGACGCGATGAAGATCGTGTTGAGAAACAGCCGCGGCCAGGGGGCGAGCGCCCAGGCGCGGGACCAGTTCGCCCAGTCCCACTGCGGCAGGAGAACGGGCGGGAAGCTGTCGAACTGGCCCGGCCGGTCGGTCGAGATGACGAACGTCCAGTAGAAGGGGAAAACGAACGCCACGCCGATCGCCAGTGCGACGATACGGCGCAGCCACCGCCACGCGGTCTTGCGCTGGCGTGGGGCGATGCCCCGCCGGCTGGCCGGCCAGCGGGGCATCGCCACGGTGCGGACCGTCACGCGTTGGCCTTCGCGGTGGTGCAGGCGCTCTGCGCGGTGGACAGGGCCGAGCTGGCGCTCGTGCCGGACAGCGCTGCGGAGATCGCGGTGGACAGGTTGATTCCGCACTGGGTGACCCAGGAGTAGGGCGGATCGATGATGGCGTTGTTGAGCCCGGTGATCGTGGTGCTCACCCACGGGTTCTGCTTCAGGTAGCTGGCCATCGCCGGCTCGGTCAGGGCCTGGCTGGTAACCGGGTAGTAGCCGGTGGCGGACGCCCAGGCGGCCTGCTCGACCGGACCGGACAGGTACTGCAGGAACTTCCAGGCGGCGGCCTTCTGCTCGGTGGTGGCCGAGGCGAAGACCACCAGGTTCGCGCCCGCCATCTCATCGGCAATGCCGGAACTGCCGGACGGCAGCACGGTGGTGGTCAGGGGGAACTTGCCGCCGACGGTCTGCTGCTCGTAGTAGTAGCCGGCCGAGGAAGAAAGGTCGACCAGGCCCTTCTTTGCGCCGAGCGCGGTCTCGCCCGGGTAGTTGGTGCCGGTGGCGAGAGCGCCCTCCTTCTTCAGGTTCACCAGATACTCGAGCGCCGAGACCACGGCCGGGCTGGTGAACTGCGGGGTTCCATCGCTGGCGTATACCTGGGTGCCGTTGGACGCGGCCAGTTCCTCCAGCCACTCCTCACCGGAGGTCACACCCTCGGTCGCGTTACCCGGGTCGATCGTGATGCCGACCACGCCGTTTTTCGAGGCGGTCTTGAGGTCAGTCGCGAACTGGGTCCACGTGGTGGGCGTGCTGGTGATGCCGCCGGCCTTCAGCAGGTCCGCGTTGTAGAACAGCACCTGCAGGCTCTTGCTGAACGGCCACATCCAGACCTGGCCGTCCGGGAGCTTGAGGTCGCTCTGCACGCCGGTGTAGAAGGTGGCAAGGTCGGTAGCCATGGTGCTGGCGGCGCCCGGCAGGGAGCTGATCGGGACGATCACCTTGCTGGTGGCGAACTTCTCCGCCCAGCTCTCGTAGGCCTGGCCAATCGTCGGGGCCTTCCCCGCCGCGACCTGCGCGGTCTCCGCGGTGAGCAGAGGGCCGTAGGTGGAGTAGGCGGTGAGGCTGACGGTGATCATCGGGTTGGCCTTCTCGAACGCGGTGACCGCGCTCTGCATTGCGGCCTTGAGCGACCCGGCGGCCTCGACCTCGTCGAAGGTGATCGTGACTGGTTTGGTGATCGCGGCCGCGTTAGCCGAGGAGGAAGCGCTGGAACTCGTGCTTGAGCTCGAGGATCCGCCGCCGGCGCAGGCCGAGGCGGTGAACACGATGACGGCAGCGGCAGATACCATCGCCGCTGCTCTTCTGTAGCGTGAGTGCACGGCTGACCCTTCTTTCATGAGGTAGCGCTGATGTTCGGGGCTGTTGTGCGCCACCGGACGAAGGTGAAGAAGACGGTTACCAGGAACAGGACGACGGCGAGAGCCGCCGCGTACCCGGTGTTCTGGAGAACTTGCGATTCTTCGTAGACGAGATAGCTGAGCGTCGTCGTCGCGTTATTCGGGCCGCCGCCGCTCAGCTGGTAGAACTGCGTGAAGGACTGCAGGGACAAAATCGTGGTGATGACGATCACGAAGGAGGTCACCGGCCGGAGTTGCGGCCAGGTGATGTACCAGAACTCCTGCCACGGCCCCGCGCCGTCGACGCGGGCGGCCTCGCCGTATTCATCGTTGAGGATCGTGAGGCCGCCGAGGAAGATGATCGTGGCGAAGCCGACCTCATGCCACAGGCTGAACAAGATCACGGCCGGCATCGAGGTCGCCTGCCCCTCAACCCAGGGCGAGGTCGGCAGGTGGAGGCTGTGCAGCACCCAGTTGGCCAGGCCGAACTGCGGGTTGTATATCCACGCCCAGATGAGCGACGTGGCGATAAGCGGGGTGGCGACCGGCAGGTAGATGGCCACCCGGGAGGCGTTCATGATGGTACCGCCGCGCTGCAGCAGCAGGGCCAGGCACAGCGCGATCGCCGTCCCGGCGATGACCATCGCCGCGGTGAAGTACAGCGAGTTCCACAGCGTCTGCAGGAAGCCGGGGTCGATTGCGGTGAGCAGTTCCTTGTAGTTGCCCAGGCCCTTGTAGACCGACAGGCTCGGGTTCAGCACGTTCCAGTTCCACAGCGACACGTAGAACGTGTAGAACGTCGGAAGGATGACGAAGGCACTGAAGATCAGGACCGCCGGGCCGGAGTAGAGCCAGCCCTTCTTCGTGTGGCGGAAGTCCCGCGCACGCCGGTGTCGGGCTCGCTTAGCTCGCTTGCTTCCTCCTGCCTGTCCAGTCTCGGACGACCCGGCTGCGCCCGTCGTAGTCCCGATCACGAGGGCAGTGAAACTGTTTTACGTAACGGGAAGGGAATAGCAAGCTTTCGAAAGCGTAACAAACTTGCATTGTTATATGAAAGATGAGATTCTGAAAGGCTGGGAACTTCGCGCTCATCAATGCGGACAGATGTCCCATATTCTGCGCTGCCCGCATGATTCCCTCTCGCGCCCACTTTGCCCGCGCTCGCCGTCCGCCCGTCGTCGCTTCTGCGCTCGCTGCATGCAGCGGGTCTCGAAGATCGCTCCACCGGCCGGGCGGATGATCTGTTCGCCGCAGGCGACCCGCACGGGTCGCCCAACAGCGCGCGGCCGACGCCCTCGTGGCGCAGGATGGCCGGGTCACGTCGTCCTTTGAGTTATGCCGCCCCCGGTCCGGTGATTGCACGGGCTCGAAGCTCATGTCGTTGACTCGGGGCGCGTCGCTAGCTCGAACAAGCTGGCGATCTCGGTGGCGTAGTTGTCGACGTCGAGCTCGGGGTCACGGGCGTATCGATGTAGCACTGCGTCGGTGGCTGCCCGGATGGCGACTGCCATGACGTTCGGGTCGAAGTCGGGACGTAGGTCGCCAACGGCTTGGTAGTGCGTCAGGTGTTGTCCGAGGACCTGCACGGCTTCGTCGATTGCATCTGCGTGACCGTGGAACCGCTCCCGGCCGTCAGCGGTGAGACCACTGCGTTCGATCTCGACGATGGCCACCATGTAGTTGCGTTGCTCCTGCATGAAGGCGAGGTTGGACTCGATGTAGGCGCGCAAGAACCCGGGACCGGTTGACATGGCGTCGACGATGCGCGGCCGCATATAGGCCTTCCCTTGCTCGAGGATCTCGAGCACGACCTGCTCGATCAGGTCGTCCTTGCCCGCGAAGTGGTAACCGATGAGGCCCTTGCTGATCCCGATCCGCTCGCAGATGCGGGCCAGGGAAGCCCTTCCGAAGCCGACTTCGGCGATGGTTTCGATCGCCGCTTCGATGATCTGAGCTCGTCGGGCGGCCTCGGTGAACGTGCGCGGCTTGCGCGTTTCCCGAGGCCCTGGACGCATGTCAAGAGATTAGCACGATCGTTCAGGACCCTGCTATCGTCGAGCTATGTGCGCTACAGAGCTCGCCCGGAGCGTCCGCTATCAGCGACGAGCTTGGTGGACGACGACGCGACGATGTCCCACCTGGCACCTAGCCGACCGGGGCATCGCGAGGTGCCCACCCTTGGAGACGTCCACGACACCGCAGCCGTCGCGCTGCTGGTAATCGACCTCTTTGCATGGCGGGCGGTAGCGGCGATGTTCAACCGCGAACGACTCATCACCGGAACACGCACTTAACGCCGCCGCCGAGCTTTAGCCCCTAGTCCAACAAGAATACGGAGACCGGAATGTCAGCCACCGTCAAACTGGAACGAGAGACCGTCGGCATCGCGGAGCTTCGCCGCAAGCCGTTTCGAATTATTCTGGACGGCAGCCCAGCCGGATCGATCGAGCGGAATCAGACCGTCGAGCTACCAGTCGAGCCCGGCCCGCACACGCTTCAAGTCAGAACCGGCCGATACTCAAGCCACGCCCGGTCATTCGACGCCGCTGACGGTACGAACATCCGCTTCCGCTGCAACGGGGCGATCCTCTGGCCCCAATACGTCGCGTCACTCTTCGTGCCCACGATCGGCCTCAAGCTCAAACCCGAGTAGCTACCGGGCTAACAGATCCTGCGGGCTCGCTTTGCGTCCCGCGGGCGTGCAGTTCGTCGGCAATGAACTGGTAACCGAATGCCGGGTCGTCGTGATGGACCTCAAGCGCGACGGCGTGCTCGTGGACGTGGACCTGCGGGCTCTCAGGGCTCGACTCTTCGAATCGTGTAACCGGGTCGCGGCGGCAGCCGGCATCCCGCTCGACGGTACGTGGCGTCCGCGGGCCACCCGCCCCAGAGCCCCGGCAAACGCCGTTCAGCTTAATAAGGAAGTTGTATGAGCCTAAGCGCTCGCCCGCTGGCTGTGCTGGTGACTAGGGCACTCATCTCACCGTTGGTCGCGAGGGCGATCGGCACGGCTGAGGCCGGGAGCGACTGGCTCAGATAGGGCAGTCGGACGTCCGCGACGCCATCCTTCCCGAAGGCGCGACCGATTCTGCCGTCGGCGGAGAAGTCAAAAAAGCTCAGGTCCGCCCTCACGTGAGGGTTGAACTGAATGGAGACCGGGGCGGCTGCCATCACGAATCCGCCGTTGTTGCGGGCCAGGGCCCACACGGGCTGCGCCATCGGCGAGTTGAAGCTGGCCACGCCGTTGGCGGCGAAGCGCGGCTCTAGCTTGCCATTGAGCTGGAATGCGGCGACGCGACCCTGCGCGGTGCGGCTGGAAAGGCTCGTGACGCAGGTGCTCTGCTCGGTGCCGAGGAGGAGGAAGTCGGTGGACCGGGCGATCACGTCGCCGACGAAGATCCCTGACGGCGAGACGCGTCGCATGGCCGCGGTGAAGTTCGACCGGAAGGAAGGGACAGGCGAACCCGAGCTCGTGAGCGCGGAGATGGATATCCCCCAGCACCCCATGTTCCCGCCCGAGGTGAGAGCGAAGATGTCCCCGTCTGGTTCGACCCAGATCCGTGTGATACCGGAGTCGTCTCCGTATACGGGAACGGGCGTCCGTCCGCCTGAGCCGAACTGACTGATTACGCCACCGCCGGCGTTCAGCTCTCCGACCCATTCCCTGACACAGCAGCCTCCCCCTTGACTGCCACCGAGCACGATGTCGCCCGATGGCGTCACGGCGATGGCGGACACGCTGCCCGGCCAGGACACGACCGTCCAACCGCCCGACCCGAACGTCGGGTCGAGGTGTCCGCGCGCGTCGAGGCGCGCGACCAGCCATCCCTTGGCCGTGCTGCCCGCGAGAATCGTGCCACCGCTCGGCGCCGGAACGGCCGCGGCAATGCTGAAGGCCTGACCTCCCAATACCAGCCGCTCGACTCCACGACTGCCGAAGGCGCGGTCGGGGGAACAGTCCGAAGTGAAGGCGTCCGCCACGGCGAAAGAGGCAGTCGGGTAACCGGCGGACGCGACTACCAGGGTGATCCCACCAGGCAGCATTTCGGAAACCACGAAAGCCGCCCCGGCGAGCCATGACTGCGGCACCGAAATGACCGTCCCGGTCCCGCCTGGGCAGGCCGGATCGACAAGGCCTTGCGCCATCGAACTTGCCGGATCGGCGCAGACGAGGCACGCCGCAGCGAATACCAGAGACAGAATCAGCCGACCCGGCCTGCGGACCGCAGCAGTGATCATGGGACTCGCTCCTCCCACTGAATCGAATGCACAAGCCGAGCGACGGTCGCTGTCAACCCACTCATTCATAGGCCGGTATCCCGGCAGCCACAATGGCCCCGGCGCCAGAGTTGACCCAGCGCCCAGGGCTTCCGCCCGCTCCGTCACGGTACGTAGTTAGATCTTCCTTCTTGACAGGTGGATCCGCCTATCAGTTGGCTTGGAGATAGCGGTCGTCCTGACGTGTCAGCTGTTGACTTCGTCACGCCGGCGGGCTGGTGCTGCAGTTGTCGGAGTGGTGGCGCTGAACGTACGGGCGGAGATGAGGATGCGGACGCGATCCGGGCTGACGCCGGAGCTGCTAGACCGTGAGCGAGAGCGCAGGACGCTCGATGACCTCGTGGCGGATCTGCGTTCCGGGCGCGGGTGCGCACTGGTGGTGCGTGGTGAGGCCGGGATGGGCAAGTCGGCGCTGCTGGAGTACGTGGCCGGGTCGGCGACGGGCATGCGGATAGTCCGGGTGGCAGGGGTGCAATCGGAGATGGAGCTGGCGTTCGCCAGTCTGCACCAGCTGTGCACGCCGATGCTGGACGGGCTGGAGCGGCTGCCGGCTCCGCAGCGCAGCGCGCTGGAGGTCGCGTTCGGCCTGCGTGAGGGGAGTGCGCCGGACAGGTTCCTGGTCGCCCTCGCGGTGCTGACCCTGCTGTCGGAGGCCGCTGAGGAGCGGCCGCTGCTGTGTGTCGTCGATGACGCGCAGTGGCTGGACGGAGCGTCGGCGCAGGCGCTGGCGTTCGTCGCGCGGCGGCTGATGGCCGAGCCGGTTGGGCTGATTTTCGCCACCCGCGAGCCCGGCGAACAGTTCCGCAGGCTCCCTGACCTGGAAGTGCCGGGCCTGAAGGACCACGATGCCCGCACCCTGCTGCGCTCGGTTGTGCGGTGGCCGGTCGATGAGCGGGTCCGGGAGCGGATCCTGGCCGAAACCAGGGGAAACCCGCTGGCCCTGCTCGAGCTGCCGCACGGACTGAGCCCGGCGCAGCTGGCGGGCGGGTTCGGCCTGCCGGACGAGGCGTCGCTGCCGGGCCGGATAGAGGAGAGTTTTCTCCGGCGGGTGCAGGCGCTGCCGGAGGCGACGTGGCTCGTGCTGCTGATCGCGGCGGCCGAGCCCGTGGGCGACCCTGCGCTCGTGTGGCGCGCTGCGACCCGGCTCGGGATCTCCGGCGACGCCGTGGACTCGGCCGAGACGGAGGGGCTGCTCAAGATCGGCGCGCACGTTGTCTTTCGCCATCCGCTCGTCCGCTCCGCGATTTACGGGGCTTCGTCGCCAGGCGACCGCCGCAAGGTCCATGAAGCCCTCGCGGTGGTGACCGATCCCGACGTCGATCCCGATCGCCGTGCCTGGCACCTGGCGCAGGCGGTCACCGGCCCTGACGAGGAGGTCGCGGCCGAACTCGAGCGGTCGGCGTCCCGCGCCCAGGCGCGAGGCGGGCTGGCCGCCGCCGCGGCGTTCCTGGAGTGGGCGGTCCGGCTCAGCCTGGACCCTGAGCCACGGGCGCGTCGCGCCTTGGCCGCGGCCCAGGCCAAGTACCTCGCGGGCGCTCCCGACGCCGCCCGCGCGCTGCTGTCGGCGGCCGAGGCAGGGCCGCTCGCCGAGCTCGGGCGCGTCCAGGTGGACATGATCCGCGCCCAGATCGCCTACGCGGTCAATCGCGGCAACGATGCGCCGGCGCTGCTGCTCCGCGCCGCTCGCCGACTCGAGCCTCTCGACTTGCGCATGGCCAGGCAGACTTATCTCGACACGGTCTTGGCCGGCCATTTCGCAGGCCGCCTCGCACCTGGCGGCCTCCGCGAGGCGGCCGGGGCGGCGCGGCGCGTGCCCCACGCCGCCGGGCCCTCCACGGCCTCCGATCTGCTGCTTGACGGACTGGCGATCGCGCTGACCGACGGGTACTCGGCGAGCGCGCCGACGCTCAAACAGGCCGTGCGCGAGTTCCGCGGTCCCGGTGCGACCCAAGAGGAACAGCTGCGCTGGCTGTGGCCCGCCGCCCACGTCGCGATGGCCCTGTGGGACGACCAGTCCTACGAGGTGCTGTCCGCTCGGCACATCGAGATCGGCCGTGAGGCAGGGGTGCTCGCGGTGCTGCCGACCGCACTGACCACCCGGATCGTCGCATCGGCATTCTTCGGTCAGTTCGCCGCCGCCGAGGAACTGATCGACGAGCTGCGAGCGCTCGCCGGCGTCATCGGGCTCCCGGCTCCGGCCTACGGTCCCGTGTTCGTCTCCGCCTGGCGCGGGCGGGAGGAGGCGGCCTCGGCGGTGATCGACACGGCGGTCCGGGAGTTCACCGTGAGCGGCGAGGGCGCGGTGCTGGCCTTCGCCGACTACGCGCGCGCGGTTCTGTTTAACGGCCTCGGCCGCTACGAGGACGCGCTCGCCGCGGCCACGGCGACCGACGCCCTCGAGGCCGAGGGGCTCACCATCTGCACCCAGGGGCTCGTCGAGCTCATCGAGGCAGCGGTGGGCGCCGGGGTTCCTGAGCGTGCGGCCGACGCGATGGGGCGGCTGGAGGAGATGACCCGCGTCAGCGATACCGACTGGGCAGCCGGGCTGCGTGCCCGTTCGCAGGCGCTGCTCGGCGGAGATAACGAGGCCGAGGTCCGCTACCGCGAGGCGATCGAGCGGCTCGCCCGGACCCGCATCCGCCCTCAGCTGGCACGTGCGCACCTGGTGTACGGCGAGTGGCTGCGCCGGGGGAGCCGGCGCGAGGACGCACGCCGCGAACTGCTCCGGGCGTTCGAGATGTTCACCGACATGGGCATGGATGTGTTTTCCGAGCGCGCGCGACGCGAACTGACGGCCACCGGGGAGAAAGTCCGGAGACAGACCACGCAGAGGCTGCACGATCTCACGAACCAGGAAACGCAGATCGCCCGCCTGGCCCGGTCAGGCTTGTCGAACCCGCAGATCGCCGCCCAGCTGTTCCTGTCCGCGCGGACGGTCGAATGGCACCTGGGCAAGATCTTCACCAAGCTCGATATCAGCTCCCGCCGCCAGCTCGAGCGGGCGCTGCCCGACCGCGGTCAGGCCTAGCTGAGCTGGCGGGAAGGAGCGGATGGTGAGGGCTGTGGGGGTGCGCCGGTTCGGTGGTGTGGTGGAGGTCTTGGAGTTGCCCGGGCCCCGCGGACTGCGGCTGGATGAGGTCCTGGTCGAGGTGCGGGTGTGCGGGAAGATCTGGGACTGGGCCAACGGTCGTGACCGACGGACCAGGGTCCGGCCAGGGTGGTTCACGGGCGCGGGCGCATGACCCAGGGGCGATCGTGGATCCGATGCTCCGGATCGCTGCTATTTAGTACTGCCACTATTTAGTACTGCCACGCTGAGGAGGTTTCGGTCATGACCACCGCGATCATCGGCACGGGCGGGCTCGGATCGGTCATCGCCCGCCACCTCGCCTCAGGCGGCGAGACCCTGCGGCTCGCAAGCGCGGATCATGAGTCGGCGCGAACGCTGGCGGCGCACATCGGTAGCGCTGCGGTCGTCGCCGCCGGCAACCGCGACGCGTTGCAGGGCGCCGATGCCATCGTCCTCGCGCTGCGGTTTACCGTGCTGAAGGGCGTCATAGACGAGATCGCCGACGCGCTAACCGGCAAGCTCGTGGTGGTTCCGAGCAACCCGGTCACCGCCGACGCGCAAGGTAACGTGTCACGTGTGCTGCCGGAAGGGCAATCCTCTGGGAAGGTCGTAGCCGGATGGTTGCCGGCCGGGGCGCGTTTGGCCATGGCGTTTGGAAGCCTGCCGGCCGACCTCTTCGAGTCCGCTAGCCACCGGTCACCGGAGCCGGCGGTCCTGTTCTACGTGACCGACGACGACCGTGCCGGCCAGGAAGTCGAGCGGCTGATCCGGGCGGCCGGCTTCGAGCCGGTGAAGGTCGGCGGGGTGGAACAGTCGAGTCGGCTCGAGGTGGGCGGCGATCTTCACGGCCTAGTAGTCGGCCTCGTCGAGGCGCGGTCGTTGATCGGTGCGGCCTGATCGCTTCGCCGCCCTGGCCGGGGACCCTTCGGTCGGCCAGCCGGCCGGGTCCCGGCCCTTGAGGGGGATGGGGTCTTGGGCTGGTTACCTTGCTCCCGTAGCGTTGTCTCATTAGACCTATACCGCAGTGACATCGGGAGCAGGCATGACGCAGACCCCGCCTTATCAGGTAACCGACCCGGCGACCGGCGAGGTGACCGAGACTTTCGCCTTCGCCACGGACGCGGAGGTAGCAGAGGCGCTCGCCGCCGCGACCGAGGCGTTCGCGGCCTGGAGGCTGCGCCCGGTCGCTGAGCGCGCCGCGGTCGTGAAGCGGATCGCCGACCTTTTCACCGAGCGCGCCGACGACCTGGCCGCGCTGATCACCAAGGAGATGGGCAAGCGGCCCGCGCAGGCCGTCGGCGAGGCCCAGTTCTGCACCGACATCTTCAACTACTACGCCGACAACGGCCCCGGGCTCACCGCCGACAAGCCACTGCCCGGCCATGACACCGCGCGCATCGAGTACCGGCCCGTCGGCCCAGTACTGGGCGTGATGCCGTGGAACTATCCGTATTACCAGGTGGCCAGGTTCGCCGCGCCCAACCTGATCGTCGGCAACACCGTCATACTCAAGCACGCAGAGAACTGCCCTACCTCGGCCCTGGCGATCGCGCAGATCATGAAGGACGCGGGCGTGCCGGACGGCGCGTACGTCAACCTCTTCGCGACCCACGAGCAGATCGCCGCGATGATCGCCGACCCGCAGCTGCATGGCGTGTCGCTGACCGGCTCCGAGCGGGCCGGAGCCGTGGTCGCCGAGACGGCCGGCCGCAACCTGAAGAAGGTCGTCCTTGAGCTTGGCGGCTCCGACCCGTACATCGTCCTCGACACCGACGACGTCGAGGACGCAGCCAAGACCGCCTGGGTTACCCGGATGGAGAACGTCGGCCAGGCCTGCAACTCCAACAAGCGGATGATCGTCATGGATGACATCTACGACGACTTCGTGGCCGCCCTGGTCAGGCGGGCCACCGCGATGTCACCGCGCCAGCCGGGCGATGACTCCCCGCTCTCCTACAGCCCGATGGTCTCCCGCAAGGCAGCGGAGAACCTCCTCGCCCAGGTGCAGGACGCGGTATCGAAGGGCGCCACGCTGCACGTCGGCGGCACCCTCGACGAGGGCAAAGGTGCTTACTTCGCCCCGGCCGTGCTCACCGGCGTGACCCCGGACATGCGGGCCTACCGTGAGGAATTGTTCGGCCCGGTCGCCGTCGTTTACAAGGTCAGCACCGACGACGAGGCGGTCAAGCTCGCCAACGTGGTGGACTTCGGCCTGGGCGGCGCGGTCTGGTCGACCGACGAGGAGCGGGCCATCAATGTTGCCGAGCAGTTGGAGGTCGGCATGGCCAACGTGAACACCCCGGCGGGAGAGGGCGCGGACCTGCCGTTCGGCGGGACCAAGCGCTCCGGCTTTGGCCGCGAGCTGGGCCCCCTCGGCATCGACGAATTCGTCAACAAGCGCCTCTTCTACGTCGAGAAGTAGCGTCCCAGTGCCGCCGCTGCGGGCCACTCCCGGTGGCCCGCAGCGGCGGCCGGGCGCGGTGTCAGGCGAAGTGCGGCATCACCTCGGTGGCGAGGAGTTCGGCTGACTGCAGTGCCTCGTCCTTGGTCATGTCGCCGAAGCACGTTTCCAGTGCCATGTAGTTGATCCCGCTGATGTCGCGATGGCGGGCGACCCACTCGCGGGCGCCCGCCGGGTCGCCGGCGTAGAAGTGGCCGATCGCGTGGATGCCCTCGAACGTCTCGGCCGGGAAGACCGGCGGTATCGGGATGTCGTATTTGTTCCAGAGGTAGTAGAGGCTGTCCTTGAACCGCTCGAAGGCCCGGCTGGCGATCTTCATCGCCTCCTCGCTGGTCGGCGCGAGCACCATGTTCCGGGAGATGCCCAGCGGCGGCAGGTCGTCGGCAGAGCGCCCGAGCGACGCCCACTCGGCCTTGTAGGTGTCGGTCAGCGACCGGACGGCCTCCGACGGGACGAGCGCCATCATCGGCATGCCGAGCCGCGCGCACCATTGTGCCTTCGCCGGTGTCCGGGTGCCGTACCACAGCGGCGGGCGCGGCTGCTGTACTGGGCGTGAGGTGACCGGCGCGTCGACCAGCTTGTAGTACTTCCCGTCGAAGGTCACGCTGTCGGACGTCAACCCCTGCCGCAGTATCGCGAAGGCCTCGTCGAACCGGCCTTGCGCCTCCTCCGGGCCCGACACGCCGTGGAACGCCAGCTCGGCGGGCGAGACGCCCCGGCCCACGCCCAGGTCGAGCCGCCCGTTGGACAACTGGTCCAGCGTCACTGCCTCCTCGATGACGCGCATCGGGTGGTACAGCGACAAGATCGTGATGAGCGTCCCGAGCCGCAGCCGCGAGGTTCGCTGCGCGGCCGCGGCCAGCATCAGGTGCGGCGACGGCGTGACGGACAGCGGCGTCCCGTGGTGCTCGGTCAGGTGGTAGGCGTAGAAGCCCAGCCGGTCGTAGGCCTCGATTAGCTCCAGCCGCTCGGCGACCTGCCGGACGTGCGGCCGTCCCGTGTCGTCGTTATGGTCGATGATCCCGAAGCGCATGCGCTGAACCTAACCCCGCGGCCCTCCCCACGCCAGGCTGCTGGGAAGCTTTCCGCGCCCACGGCGGATACACGCGGCCGGGGTCAACGTGGCGCCAGCCGAGCGGCTCCAGCCTGACCTCGCAACCAGGACGAGGCCAGGTCACCGGGCCTGGATGGTCACGACGGTCTTGCCGTCGGCGACGATCGTAAAGCGCCGCAGGCTGGCGGCCGGGATCGGCACCGACGCCGGGTACCACGTCGCCTGGGCGCCTGCGGCGTACTCCCAGCCGCCGGCGTTGATCACCTGTCCCTGCGGTCCGGTAACCAGCAACTGGCACCGGGCGCCGACGTCAATCCCGCTGATGCTGACCTCTAGCTCGGTACCCCACGGCTGGGCGGTGTAGCGGACGGTCGCCCAGGTGCCCGTTTCCGGGTTGGTCGCCTGGACGGTGACGGTCCGCGCCAGCGCCACGCTCGCGGGCGGCTGGGCTGTGGCATCGTGCAGCACCTGGACCGCCGAGGCCGCTGCGATCGCGGCGGCGACCGCGACCGCGGCGGCGAGCAGGCTCCTGCGGCGCCGGATGGCACCTATCCGCGCCAGCGGCGCGTTCAGCGGCGGTTCCGGTATCACCTGCTCCGGGTCGTCGGCCGCCAGGCGCCGGATCACGTCGGCGGGTACCCGCCTGAGCAAGGACGGCAATCCGGCCAGGCCGGTAAGTTCCGCGCGGCAGCTTTGGCAGGCCGCCAGATGGCCCTCCGCCACGGGACGCCGGGCGGGCTCGATGGCGCCAAGCAGATACACCCCAAGCTCCGTGCGTATCTGGGCGCACGGAACTTCGCCGGTAACCATTTCAGCCGAACGACGTAACAATGGCGGCCACCGTTGGGCGCCTCCGAGGCGGGCCCGCCGCGGAATTGCGGGCACGCACGATCGCGGGCCGCCAGAGGATGCACGGCCCGGGTGGAAAGTTGCTGGAAGACGACCATCAGGCCGCCTGTAACGGACCCGCCATATTAGCTGGAACGGGTAGTCGAGCCCGCAGGTTCACCAGCGTCCCTGCTGCTGGCAGGCAGGATCGCGGTCAGGGTACGCGGGTCGCCGTCAGGCGTGGGCGCCGATCAGGTGCCCAACGCCGTAGGTCACCGCGATCGCCACGCCGCCCAGTAGCACCTGACGCAAACCCGAGCCAACGACGTGCCGCCCGGTCAGACGGCCGACCACCATCCCGCCGGTCACCAGCGCCCCCGCCGTGAGCGCCAGCGTCACCCAGAGCAGGTGCAGGCCGGCCAGCCACGGCAGCAACGGCACCAGCGCACCGAGGGAGAACGCCAGCAGGGACGCGACGCCCGCCAGCACGGGGGACGGCAGCTCGCCTGGATCAACGCCGAGTTCCTCGCGGGTATGAAGTCGCAGTGCCGATCCCGGGTCGACCGATACCGCCGCCGCCATCCGGGCCGCCGTCTCCGCGTCGGCGCCGTAGTCCCGGAAGTAACCCGCCAGCTCTTCCTGCTCGGCGGCCGGGAACCGGGCCAGCATC
>JBOHCK010000046.1:0-25734 GCA_050698755.1 Streptosporangiaceae bacterium
TCCCCCGGACCGGACATCAACGTGAGCGCGGCCAGGTTCGCCGCGGCCAGGCGCAGGCGGATTCGCATACCAGACAGGTCTACGGACCGGGCCGTCGCGGCCTGGTAAGCGCCGCGCTTATCTGGTTCTTATGCGGTCGCTGGATACTTGTCTGGAGAGGAGAAAGGGGCTCGGGTGCGCGTACTGGTGGCCGAGGATGAACAGCTGATGGCGGACGCGATCGCCGAGGGACTCCGGCGCCGGTCCATGGCCGTCGATGTCTGCTACGACGGGGACGCCGCGCTGGAACGCGTAACGGTGAACCGCTACGACGTGGTGATCCTGGACCGGGACCTGCCGAAGGTGCACGGCGATGAGGTCTGCCAGCGGATTGTCGCGGCGGGCCTCGAGACCCGGGTCCTGATGCTGACCGCGGCGGCGGGGATCCGGGACCGGGTGGACGGGCTGGACCTTGGCGCGGATGACTACCTGACCAAGCCGTTCGCGTTCGCCGAGCTGGCCGCCCGGGTGGGCGCGCTCGGGCGCCGGGCGCGCCCCGCCCTGCCGCCGGTCCTGGAGCGCGCGGGGATCAGGCTCGACCGGCCGCGGCACAGTGCCTGGCGGGACGGGCTGCTGCTGTCCCTCTCGCCGAAGGAGTTCGCCGTCCTGGACGTGCTCATGCGCGCCGACGGCATCGTGGTCAGCGCCGAGGAGCTACTGGAGAAGGCATGGGACGAGAACGCGGATCCGTTCACGAACGCCGTCCGGGTGGCGGTGATGACGCTGCGCCGCAAGCTCGGGGATCCGCCGGTGATCCAGACCGTGCCCGGCGCCGGGTACCGGATCGGCGGCTGACCGGGCCGCGCGGGCCTTCGCTGCAGAGCAGGCTCGCGCGGACCTTGGCCATCTTGACCATCGTGGATTTCCTTGTCCTCGCGGCCGTCTGGGACACGATCGGCCACATGTGGCTCCCGCACCACTACACTGCGGGATGCGACCGCGACCTGACACCGTTCCTGCCGACACATTTTCCTGTGTGCGGCTACGCGGCCGGCGCCAGGGTGGTCAGCGTCCTGGCGGTGCTGCTCGTGGTGGCGCTGCTGCTGTGGGCCAACTGGCTGGCGGCTAGCTGGGCGCTGCGCCCGCTGCACGCGCTCGCCGAGACGGTACGCCGGGTGGGCCCGCAGAACCTGGGACAGCGCATTCAGCTGCGCACCAGGCCGGACGCGCTGAAGGAACTGGCCGACGCGCTCGACGGCGCGCTGGACCGGCTGGCGGCCGGGTATGAGGGCCAGCGCAGGTTCGCGTCGAACGCCTCGCACGAGCTGCGCACCCCGCTGGCGGTCCAGCGGGTGCTGACGGAAGTGGCGATGGAGGATCCGGACGCGGACCATGATCTACGCCGGCTCGGCGGCCAGCTACTGCGCGCAAACGAGCGGAACGAGAGGCTGATCGAGGGACTGCTGGTGCTCGCGGAAAGTGACCGTGGCCTGCCGGGCAAGATCCCGGTGCGGCTGGACGAGCTGGCGGAATCCGTGCTCGGCGCGCACGAAGAGCTGGCCGCCAGGCACGCGGTCACGCTGCACCGGAAGCTGAGCGAGCGCACGGTCCCCGGTGACCCCGTCCTGCTGGAGCGGCTCATCGCGAACCTGGTGGCGAACGCGATCGCCTACAACGAGCCGGGCGGCTGGGCAGAGGTAGAAGTAGCGGACGCGGACCAGCCCGCGCTCGCCGTCCGCAACACCGGCCAGCACATCCCGGCAGAGGACGTGACGTCGCTGTTCGAGCCGTTCCGCCGGCTCGGCGCCGACCGCACCAGCAACAACGGCGGCGTGGGCCTGGGCCTGTCCATCGTCCGCTCCGCTGTCGCCGCACACGAGGGCACCGTCCGCGCACGGCCTCGACCGGAGGGCGGCCTGATCATCGAAGTTGAATTCCCCCCATTTGATCCGTAACGAACCCCTGGCGTCCCGGTTCGCGCCGCCCGGCCCCTTTAACCTGCGCAGGCCATGCTTCGGCGAGCCCGGCTGTCAGTCCGGCGGCGGCGATCAGGGCCCCAAACGCCGACTTCGGCCAACCCGTACCCGACCTCGCCCCATGGCAAGCGTGATTCTCTCGAACTGTCAGGGGTGATCGGCCACGCATGATGGCCACCCTGCTCTTCCATGAATGTCCGTTGATCGTGATGGTCACTGCCGGCCGCGTGCCCCACGAGTGCCTCCAAAACCTCTGGAGGAACCTCCAGGCCCCTCATGGGCTCGGGAAGCTCGCCGGTGATCGTCTTGGGCGGGAACTACACGTGTTGTTCCCCAGTGTGATGTCGTGGAAGGCCTGGTGGTAGGAGGGGCTGCGGGCGATCTGGTAGATGGCCGGGTTGACGAAGCCCAGGTGGCGCCCGGCGTACTGGTCGGCCAGGGCGATCAGCGCGGCCCAGATCGGGACGCTGGCGCTGGTGCCGCCGCTGCCGCGGATCTTGGACGTGGTGCCGTCGCTGTGCCGCTCGGCCGCGGCGAACTGGCCATCCATCGCCCGCGCGTATTCGCCCTGTCGCTGGCCCCGCCGCAGGATAACGTGCTCGTTCTCTGGGCGTCGGAAAGGGCCGCTGCGCCGGGCGTTTGTGGTCCTGTGCGCCATCCGCGCGAGGCCGGAGGATTTGATCAGTCTCACCGGTTTGCTCCCCGCTTGGCTCCCGAAAGGGGCGCTGCCGGCGGGCGTGACCGTGTCCTGGTCTGGTCAGATCCGGGGTGACCTGAACGGACTCCACGGCAGGCGCAGTGGCTCACCATCGGGTGGCGGCTACGCAATGGCAGGAGGTCAAAGATCAAGTTAAGAGATCAAAAACATGGCTTTGACCTGCGGAAACGTGGGCGATACTGGGATCGAACCAGTGACCTCCTCGGTGTGAACGAGGCGCTCTCCCGCTGAGCCAATCGCCCGTCGCAGGTCCCAGGCTTCCGCCCGGGGGCTCACATACGCCCCCGCCGACAGCCTCGTCCCGGCGCTCCCATAGGGTAGCGCATGTTGGCGGTCCGCGGCATGCCGCAGGCGCCACGTCCCGGACCTGGCACCCGGTGACTCTGAGTAATGACGAAAACCTGCAATCGTGCGCATCTGAACCACGCTAATTACGCTCAGTATTGTTATTGAAACTACGTGTAGATAAATGAATGAGATCACGCCCAACGGCTATGCAATCGGCGTGAGGAAACACTAAACTGCATCAACGCCGTTGCGCCGGGCTGGACGATATTTGTCCAGGTCAAAGCAATGGCAAGGGCTCTTCTCCCCGGCGGGGCACGAAAGGCGCAAATCGGAAGCTGACCCCTTGGGAAAGCTTCACCCTCCGTGTGCGTCTCAGTCCCCATGGGACCCGCGTGACATGCGGAGAGCCCGGCTGTCCGGGACCGGTTAGGTAGGAGTGGGGTAGCGATGAACAGAAGCAGCAGCACCACGATATCCGCCGAGATGGGCCTTAGACTCGTTGTCCCGCAGCAAACGATTGTGCCGCTCGTGGCCAGCCTGTACTACAGCGGCGGCGACCCCTACGCGGTCCGTATGGCGTTCCACGTCGGCACCGACGAACCGGTCGAGTGGATCTTCGCCAGAGACCTGCTGGCAGCGGGCCTCGAGTCGCGCCAGGGCGACGGCGACGTGCACGTATGGCCCTCGGCGCGGTCGTGCGCCATGGCCGACGGCCTAGACGTCATCGGGGGCGCCGATGACGACGGTGCCGTGCTCAATATCGAGCTTTCTTCGCCATTCGGCCAGGCGCACTTTGAGGCACCGGCGCAGGCCATGTCCGCATTTCTGCAGCGCACCTATCGCGTCGTTCCGGCCGGTAAGGAAAGCACCTTTATCGACATTGAGGGCGAGCTTACCGACCTGCTCAAGAAGGCCTAAGAACTACCTGAACGAGGGGCAGGCCTGCGTCGCCACCCGGCAGATCTCCGGCAGCAACTCGTCCACGGCCGTGATCTGACCGGCCACCTCACGGTCGATGTCCATCCGCGGGACTGACGCCCGAACCACGTCATGCACGGCGCCCAGCGGCACGCTGGGCGCTGCGATGTCCGCGCGCAGGTCGATGCCCTGGGTGGCGCAGCAGATCTCGACAGCGAGGCAAGTGCGCACGTTGGCGACCACTTCGCGCAGCTTGCGGACTGCCGTCCAGCCCATCGAGACGTGATCCTCCTGCTTGCCTGACGTCGGGATGGTGTCCACGCTCGCCGGGTGGGCCAGCACCTTGTTCTCGCTGACCAGCGAGGCCGCGGTGTACTGGGCGAGCATGAAGCCGGAGTTGGTCCCGGCCGCCGGAGCCAGGAACGGCGGCAGGCCGCGGGAGAACGCGGGGTCGAGCATCCGGTCCACCCGGCGCTCACTGATGGAGGCCAGCTCGGCCAGCGCCATCGCGAGCATGTCGGCGGCGAACGCGAGCGGCTCCCCGTGGAAGTTCCCCGTGGTCATGACCTCGCCGTCGGCGACGATGACCGGGTTGTCGACCACCGAGCCGAGCTCGATGGTGATCACCTGGCGGGCGTAGGTGAGCACGTCTCGCACCGCCCCATGCACCTGGGGCGCGCAGCGCAGGCAGTACGCGTCCTGCACGGCGTGCCTGCTGTGCCGGTGGCTGGCCAGCAGCGGCGACCCGGCCAGCAGCCCGCGCAGGTTGGCCGCGCTGGCCAGCTGCCCGGGGTGCGGCCGGAGCGCCTGGACCCGCTCGTCGTAGGGGCGGTCGGTGCCGAGCAGCGCCTCGATCGACAGCGCGCAGGCCACGTCCGCCGCCTGGACCAGCATGTCCGCGTCGTACACCGAGAACGCGAGCAGGGCCTGCATCGGCTCGGTCCCGTTGACCAGCGACAGTCCTTCCTTGGGCGCGAGGTTCAGCGGCTCGAGCCCGTGCTCGCGCAGCACCTCGGCGGCCGGGCGGCCGCCGCCCGGCGGGTCGGCCGGGCCGCGGAGCGTCCCCTCGCCGATCAGCGTCTGGGCCAGGTGCGCGAGCTGGGCCAGGTCGCCCGAGGCACCGACCGAGCCCTTGCCGGGGATCACCGGAAGCAGGCCCAGCGACAGCATGTCGAGCAGTCGCGCGGGCAGGTCGACCCGCACCCCGGACCAGCCCGCCGCGAGCGTCCTGGCCCGTAGCAGGAGCATCGCGCGGACTACCTGATCGTCCAGGGGCGCGCCGGTCGCGGCCGAGTGCGAGCGCACGATCGCGCGCTGCAGCGCGGTCAGGTCGGCCTCCCCCACCGGGGTGTCGGCCAGCGCGCCGAACCCAGTGTTGACCCCGTACACGGGCTCGTTCCCGCTGAGTGCCGCCAGCACGACCAGTCGGCTGGTTTCCATCCGGTCGCGCACGTCGGGACCCAGCCGGGCCTGCGCCTCGCCCCGCGCCACCGCTACGACATCCTCGACCGTCAGCGGACCACCGTCGACCACGACTTCTCTCATGATCGAAAGCCTCCCATGCCGGGGTCGGGAGGGAGCGGGAAGGGGTACACAGCCACCCATGCCGGGACCAGGGCGGGAGCCGGAAGGGTCCAGCCTCCCCATGCCGCGGCGCAGGAGAGGGCACAGCTCCCCATGCCGCGGCGCAGGAGAAGGCGCGGGAGAGGGCACAGCCACCCCATACGCGGCGCAGAAGAAGGCACGGAAAGGGCCGGTAGCAAACCCATGGGTGTGACAACGTAACGATTCTTTTCGATACGGTGCCACAACCATGGGCTACGCCTTGCCGACCGGTGGGTTCAATGTGTGTGATGAGGCTGGAGAGACGCAGGTTCGGCGACCACGCCGGGCGCGGGAGAGGGCTCGGCCGCCCAAGCCGCTGCGCTCAGGTCCAGTGGGACTTATGCGGTTGATGAGGCTGGAGGGGTGAAGGTTCGGCCGACCACGCCGGGCGTGGGAGAGGGCTCGGCCACCCATGCCGCTGCGCCCTGGCTCCCGGTGGGACTCATATGGGTGATGAGGCTAGAGGGGCAGGGGTGCGGGGGGTGCGGGGCCGCGGGAAGGGTTGGGGCCGGGCATGACTGGGCGCGGGAAAGGTTCGGCCGTGGCTGAAGTATTACGGGCTTAGCCTCGGGGTGCCCTAACAGGAGAGGAGATCGTCATGATCACGTGCGTCATCCAGTACACGCTCGATCCGCACGCCGTGGAGGACTTCGAGAAGTACGCCACTACCTGGCCGCCCATCATCGAGCGCTGCGGCGGCCGGCTGACCGGGTTCTACCTGCCCAAGGAGGGTGCCAACGACTTCGCGCTGGCGCTGCTCGACTTCGACTCGCTGGCCGACTACGAGCAGTACCGCGCGCGCTTGGCCGCCGACCCGGACGCCCAGGCCAACGTGGCGTTCGTCAGGCAGGCCCGCGCCGTCCTGGCCGAGCGCCGGTCCTTCCTGCGCAAGGTCTAGCCGACTAGGGACCCGCCGGTCTTCCTGCGCAAGGTCTCGCCGGCCCGGGACCCGCCGGTCTTCCTGCGCCAGGTCTCGCCGGCCCGGGACCAGCCGGTCTTCATGCGCCAGGTCTAGCCGGCCCGGAACCGGCCGGGCTTCTTACGCGAGGTCTAGCCGATCCGGGACGCGCCGGGCTTCTTACGCGAGGTCTAGCCGGCCGGGACCCGCTGGGCTTCTTGCGCGGGGTCTAGGCGGCCGGGACCCGCTGGGCTTCTTGCGCGGGGTCTAGGCGGCCCGGAATGCGAAGGTGTCGGCTAGGCCTACCCCGCCCGCCGCGGTGATGCGCACGCTGCGGCGGCGGGGACCCCGCTCGATCCAGCCGACCTCGAACAGCCGGGCGGTGATCGCGGCGGCCAGCGCCCCGTTCAGGTGCCCGCGGCGCTGGGTCCAGTCGATGCACTCCCCGGCAAAGTGACGCCGGGCGCGTCGCACCTCGCCGATATTGATGCCGAACGCCGCTAGGGTTCTCGCTCCGGCCCCGGTTACATCGAAGCGTGTTCCACCGCTCGTTCGGCTGAAAGGGTCTTTGTTTTTGGCGAGCAGACCGCTGGCCAGCATGGCGTCGAGGAGTTCCACTCCGGCCCGGCCCGCCAGGTGGTCGTAGCAGGTGCGCGCCTCGGCGAGCGCGGCAGCCTCACGGGACTGCCGCAGGCTGCGCACCGGCAGCGGCGGGCTGATCAGGCCGATCGCCTCGAGCGCGGCCGCGACCTCGTGGCCGGCCAGGCGGTAATAGCGGTGGCGGCCCTGCCGCGCCACGTCGATCATGCCGCCGTCCAGGAGCTTAGCCAGGTGGAAGCTGGCCGTCGCGGCGCTGACGCCGGCCAGGCTGGCCAGTTCCCCCGCGGCCAGCGGGCGGCCGGAGAGCAGCGCGCGGAGGATGACGGCCCGGGTCGGGTCCGCGATCAGCGCGGCGGCCCCGGCGATGTCGGTGTCGTACGGGACGAAATCCGGTACGGTCATGGTCCGAACGTAGTCGATCCACTGTTCGACCAGCGTCGAAGCGTTGACGGCGGTCTGGTTTTGACGATCCGGAGTTTGCGCGAGCGGCAGGATCGGCTACAGTTCTGAACGCACCAGGTGCGCGGACGTGGCTCAGTTGGTAGAGCATCACCTTGCCAAGGTGAGGGTCGCGGGTTCGAATCCCGTCGTCCGCTCGGAGGGTCTGTTTGCCCTTGCGGCGGAGTGGCCGAGTGGCTTAGGCAAGGGCCTGCAAAGCCCTGTATACGGGTTCGATTCCCGTCTCCGCCTCCAAGACACGAGGGTGTAATGCCTAGTCATCGGCGCGGTTTCTTTCCTGAGCCCCTCGCGGCCAAGGTGCCTGAGATCACCTTCCTGTTCTGGGTGATCAAGATCCTGACCACGGCGGGCGGCGAGGCCACCTCGGACTACCTGGCCCTGGACCTCGGCAGCCGGCTGGAGGCCGGGGTCATCGAGGCCGGCCTGTTCCTCATCGCCCTCGTCATCCAGTTCCGGACCAGGCGCTACTCCGCCTTCGCTTACTGGTTCCTGGCCTACGCCATCGCGATCTTCGGTACCGGCGTGGCCGACGCCATGCACCTGTTCATCGGGATCCCCTATTCGGGCACCACGGCGCTGTGGGCTGTCGTGCTCGCCGCCGTCTTCTGGCTCTGGTACCGCAGCGAGCGCACGCTGTCGATCCACAGCATCTTCACCCAGCGGCGGGAGATCTTCTACTGGTGCGTCGTGTTCGCCACGTTCGCCGAGGGCACCGCGCTCGGGGACTACACGGCGACGGCCCTGCACCTGGGCTACCTAGCGTCCGGGATCATGTTCTTCTTCATCATCTTGATCCCCGCGGTCGCCTGGTCGGGATTCAAGCTCAACTCGGTCGTGGCCTTCTGGTTCGCCTACGTGGTCACCCGCCCGCTGGGCGCCTCGTTCGCCGATTACTTCAGCAAGCCGCACTCGCTGTCCGGGGCCAATTACGGTGACGCCACGGTCGCGCTCATCACCACGATCATCGTCGCGATCCTGGTCGGCTACCTCGCCGTGACCCGCCACGACATCCAGCAGCCGGTACGGGAGCAAGCCGAGCGGCCCGCCGCGGTTAACGATGACGTGGTGGGTAGATAGGCGGCATGGTCAGAATCAGACGCTGGGTCACCGGCAGGCGCGGCAAGGTCGTATGGTCCGAGCCGACGCTGCCCCCCTTCGTGAAGATCAACCCGGACGGCGTCCACCCCGGTCCGCACGCAGGACTGGAGCCGGGCGACCTGTCGATGGCGGCGGCCGCCGTGGAGTTCCTCGCGCAGGAGGAGCCGCCTGAAGAGCTGGAGGAAGAACTCCGCACTAAGCCAGCTGCTCCCGGATGATGTCCAGGGCGGCCTTGATGTTCTCCACCGAGTTCGCGTAGGACAGGCGCAGGTAGCCTTCGCCGCACGGGCCGAAGGCGGTACCTGACAGCGCCGCGACGCCGCCGTCGGCCAGGAGCCTGGCCGCGAGTTCGGCGGAGGTCAGGCCCGTCCCTGTGACGTTCGGGAACACGTAGAACGCGCCGTGCGGCTCCAGGCAGCTGATGCCGGGGATGTCGTTCAGGCCCGAGACGATGATGTCGCGCCGCCGGCGGAACTCCTCGACCATCCGGTCGACCCCGTCCCACGGGCCCTCCAGGGCCGCCATCGCCGCGTACTGGCTGAACGCCGACGTGCACGAGACCGAGTTGATCGCCAGCCTGGTGACCGGCTCGACCAGGGCCGCCGGGAAGACACCGAAGCCCAGCCGCCAGCCCGTCATCGCGAAGGTCTTGGACCAGCCGTCGAGCAGGATGGTGCGTTCGGCCATCCCGTCCACGTCGAGCACGCTGGCGTGCTCCGGGCCGTAGCGGATGGCCCAGTAGACCTCGTCGGTCAGCACGGTCAGGTCGTGCCGCTGCGCGAGTTCGGCGATCGCCTCGCAGTCCTGCCGGGTCAGGGCGCTGCCGCACGGGTTGTGCGGCGAGTTGATGATGAGCAGCTTGGACCGATCGGTGATCAGCCCGGCGAGTTCGTCGACGTCGATGCGGAAGCTGTTGGCCTCGCGCAGCGGGATCGGGACGGGGGTCGCGCCGGCCATCGCGGTGATGGACTCGTACATCGGGAACCCGGGATCCGGGTAGAGCACCTCGTCGCCCTCGCCGGCTAGGGCGAGGATCGTGAAGAACATGATCGGCTTGGCGCCCGGGGTCACCACGACGCGGTCCGGAGTGGTCTTCATCCGGCCGGTGCGCTCGAGGAAGTTGGCGACCGTCTCGCGCAGCGGCGGGATGCCCGGCGCGGGCACGTAGTGCGTATGCCCGCCCCGCAGGGCCTCGATCGCCGCTTCGACGATGTGGTCGGCGGTCGGGAAGTCGGGCTCGCCGATCTCCAGGTGGATGATGGCCTTCCCGGTGGCCTCCAGGGCCTTGGCGCGGGCGAGTACTTCGAAGGCGGATTCGGTGCCGAGCCTGGACATGCGGTCTGCGAGCCGGAAGTCAGTCATGGCCCGATGATAAGACTGTGACAGATTGGCGGTAAGAGTCAGGAGGGTTCTGACCTTGCCCTGAGGCCCGCGGACCCGCCAGTCTGGTATCGCGGTCTGGTGTCCGCAGAGCACAAGGAGGTGCTGGGATGTCCGACATTACAGGGGCGTGGCCCGCGGCACGATCGGGCAGCGAGCTGGATGTCGGGCATTTGTTCGCGGCGGCGCAGGCCGACTTCGCCCGGTACGAGGTGGTCAAGGACCTCGTCGACGAGTGCATCGACCTGTCCCTCAACTACCGCCAGAGCGGGCACCCCGGCGGGTCGCGGTCCAAGGTGCACATGAT
This sequence comes from Streptosporangiaceae bacterium, assembly GCA_050698755.1. Taxonomy (GTDB): domain Bacteria; phylum Actinomycetota; class Actinomycetes; order Streptosporangiales; family Streptosporangiaceae; genus Palsa-504. Next base: position 10,227 of record JBOHCK010000046.1, read on the forward strand.
GCTGGCGCTGCTGCTGTCCGGCGCCATGCGCTGGGACGTGCTGCGGCCGTGGCGCCGGTTCGGCGACCGCTTCGTGCTGTCCGCGGGTCACACGGTGCCCCTGGTGTACGCGACGCTCGCGGTGCTCAACGAGGCGGTCCGGGCTCGGCACGAGCGGACCGGGGCGCCCGAATTCGCCTTCCCCGATGACGGCCGCTGGGCCCTGACCTGGGAATGGCTGCTCCGCCTGCGCCGGAACGGCGGCCTGCCCGGGCACGCGGAGATGGAAGGCCGGACGCTGTTCCTGAAGTTCAACACCGGTCCCTCCGGGCACGGGACGCCGCCGGCCGCCGGCGAGGCACTCAGCCTCCACCTGGCCGGCGCGGGCCAGGTCAAGGTCTTCGTGTTCGAGGGCGAGGGCGGGCTCACCCCGGGTTCGGCGCACGAGACCAAGAACAGCGCGTGGGGCCTGGGCCTGGACAACCTGATCTTCATGGTCGACTGGAACGATTTCGGTATCGACCCCCGGCCCGCCTCCAGCGTGGTGGCCGGGACGCCCGAGGACTGGTTCGCGCCGTACGGCTGGCGGGTCCTGGGCACCGAGCACGGCATGGAGTGGGGAGCGGTCACCCGGACGGTGCTCGAGGCCGCCTGCGGGTCCGGTACTGGCTCCGATGCCTTGGTGCCGACCATGGCGTGGTTCCGCACGGTAAAGGGCCGCGGGTACGGCAAGGAGGGCGCGCCGAGCCATGGCACGCCCTGGCCGATGAACGCCGAGCAGTTCTGGGCGGTGCGGAAGCAGTTCATGGCCCGCTACGGCGTGACCTACGAGGGCGTGGACTCCCCCGCGCCGGCCGACCCGGCGGCCGTGCAGGCGCAGGCCGCCGCGAACCTGGGCATCGCGATGAGCGTACTGCGCCGCGATGAGGACCTGGTGACCTGGCTGTCCGATCGGCTGGTGGCGATCGCGGACACGGTGCCCGACTCGGTGGAAGGGTTCCGGCTCGGCTCGACCGGCCTGTTCTCCGACCGCCGGATCTTCGACGTGGCGAACTACCCGGACAGTATGTGGAAGAAGCCGGGCGAGAAGGCGGCGAACCGCGCGGGCTTGGCCTCCTGGGCCGCGTACGTGAACTCGCTCGCGCTGGCCGACTACGGCCGGCCGCTGTTCATCGCGGCCTCCGCCGACCTGGCCGAGTCGACCAACATCGCCGGGTTCGGTCATGACTACGGGGGGCTGCCGGGTACGGGCTGGTACGAGCGGGTTGAGAACCCGACCGGGGCCCTGCTGCCGACCGAGATCACCGAGTTCACCAACGCCGGGATGATGGTGGGCCTGGCCACGGTCAACCTGGCCGCCGACCCGTTCAACGACTTCGACGGGTACTGGGGCTCGTGCTCCACCTACGGCTCGTTCTCCTACCTCAAGTACGGGCCGATCCGGCTCTTCAGCCAGCTGGCCCAGGACTGCGAGCTCAAGGTCGGCAAGGTGCTGTGGATCGCGGGCCACTCGGGCCCCGAGACGGCCGAGGACTCCCGCACGCACTTCGGCATCTTCTCGATCGGGGTCACCCAGCTGTTCCCGGAAGGGCACGTCATCGACCTGCACCCGTGGGAGTACAACGAGGTGCCCGTCCTGCTCGGCGCGGCCTTCGCGCTCGACGTCCCGGTCGTGGCCCTGCACCTGACCCGGCCGCCGGTGGAGATACCCGACCGCGAGGCGCTCGGCATGCCCTCCCACCTGGCCGCCGCGCGCGGCGCGTACGTCATGCGCGAGTACCGGCCCGACCAGCCGAAGGGCGGGACCGTCTTCATCCGCGGCACGCTGCCGACGGCGAACCTGGTCAAGGTGCTGCCGCAACTGGACGCCCGGGGCATCAACGTGCGGATCGTGGCGGCGATCAGCCCGCAGCTCTTCGCGCGGCAGAGCGTGGAGTACCGGCGTTCGGTGACCGGGCCGGCCGGGCCGTTCGACGCCATGGTCATCACCAACGGCGCGTTCAAGCTGATGCGGGACTGGGCCGACGGCCCCCTGGTCAGGGAGTACTCGCTGTCGTCGGACTGGGACGACCGGTGGCGCACGGGCGGCTCCGTCGCCGAGGTCATCGAAGAGGCGCACCTCGACGAGGCCCACATCCTGGTCGCGCTCGAGCGGTTCGCCGCCGAGCGCCCCGACCGCCTGCGCCGCCTGAGGGAACAGCTGGACAGCGCCTGAGGTCGGCGGCGCCCCGGCGGGGCCGCCGGGCTGGCCGGTGCTCCGTTTCGCGGCGCTCCGTTCGCGCGCCGGTGCTCCGTTCGCGCGCCGGTGCTCCGTTCCGCGGTGCTCCGTTTCGCGGCGCTCCGTTCGCGCGCCGGTGCTCCGTTCGCGCGCCGGTGCTCCGTTCGCGCCGATGCTCCGTTCGCGGGCCTGTATGGGCACGTGGCACCCTGGCCCCGATACGCGGGGCCTGTGGCACACGCGCCCCAGTTGGAACGCCGCCTCCGGGACGGGGGGACGTGTGTGCGGCAAGCTCAAATTTAGACATTTCGGGCGTTGACCATGATCATGGCCAGAAACGGACGCTATTTGGCCAAAGCTGGCCACCATCATGTAACAGTTCGGCGCGAGAGAGCGATTTCTTATATGAGGGCATGACGGGTGGGACTGGTGAGGTTGGAGGGCCAATTCGGTTGGGTCGTTGAAGGTTCTCAGAATTCCTTTGGCGTTAGCCGGGCGGGTCTACCGCATCGCTCATTCATCACGCGGAATAACTCCCGTCTGGCCTGATCGAGTTCATACGGGCGCATTCGGGATATGGGCTTTCTTTCTCATGTTATGGGTGCGATCGGCAATGTGCGCCTTCCTTGTAATGCGGCTGTCACGCGTTGTCGCAGGCTGGACAGGCTCCGCCGGTGCTTTGATGCGCCAGCCCGGCTATCCGATCGGCGCGGGACCCGCGGCGGGCGGGGCGGCTCGCGGGGCTCCAGGGGTGAGCCGGCGAGGGGCCGCGTTCACGTGACTTTCCGGACAAACTCGCGGCGTGTCGTCTCGACGGGGCCGTAATCCGCCGGTAAAACAGGAGCAACTCGGGATGATCAACACAAGTGGGATCATCCGGGATCATCTGAAGATCGGCACTTTACGTAATCGTCAGAGCACAATTCCATGGCCCACATACGAAGCCGGATAGCGCAGTGATGACTTCCATCGTCTCTTTGCCGCGCGGCCCAGCGCCCTAAGGCCGCCATCCGCAGCCGCCCCCGCCCGTCTGCGATTATCACCTGTTCCACCGGAGGTTCCCGACTATGGCCGCGAGCACATCCCCGCCGCGAATGGCACTGTGGGCGATCACCGCCACGGTAGCCGTCGTCGCGCTGGCCGTGGCCGCGGGTCCGGCGTCGGCCCGCCCGTTCCCGCTGGCCGGGCGGCATGTCGGCGCGACGCAGTGCCAGGCCAGTGACCTGAGGATCAGCGTGCCCGCGGCGATCAAGGGGGATCCCTCGCAGGGGATGGGCAAGCAAGACTGGAACCTGCTGTTCCTCAACACGTCTAGGACGGCCTGCTCGCTAGGCGGCTGGCCGCGTATCGCGGTGCACACGACCAAAGGGAAGACCGTGGCCACCACGGTCACCGACGTCCAGGCCAGCAATCTGGCGGTCGTCCCCGACACGCCGGTCGTGCTGCGAACTGGCCAGACGTCCGTCGTGTCGGCGATTACCCCGGTCTCAAAGGCCCGGTGCGTCACCAAGTGGACGCTGGCGCTGACCCTGCCAGGAAGCGATCGCCCGGTGACCGTCGGCGAGCCGGCGGGATCGCTCGTCCCGTGCGTGGGCGGGCGGGTGCAGCTGTCCCCCTTTTACGCCGAGCAGACGCTGACCAGCGACATTTCCGCGCTGTCGACCTCGAAGGTTCCGCCGCCGTTCACGGTGAGCACAGCCCAGGAACCGGCCACGTGCCCGACCTCGGACCTGCAAGCCCAGGTCACCTCCACCTCGTCGCAAGCCGACGGTTCCGTCATCGAGGTCCGCCTGGAGAACACCGGGCCCACCTGCGTGCTTTCGACGAGCTGGCCGACGGTACAGGTGCAGGTGCAATCGGCGGGTGACGCCCATGAAATAGCCAAGATCTTCGCCGATAGCGCGGCGCTGCAGGCGGAAAGGTCCCTGCTGACCACCTACGAGCGCGGGACGAAGCAGAGCACGGCACTGACTCTGCGGCACGGCGGGGCGGTGACCATCGCGGTGCTCGCGCCGCGCCTGGCCAAGCGAGCTGGAGCCAAGACCCGGGGCCCGGCCTGCCAGAAAGTGACCTCGGTGACCGTCTACCCGTCGGACGTCGCCCGGGGCACGGGCCGCGAGGCGGCCGTCACCGCCCCGGTGAGCATCTGCGCGGCGCCGCGGATCCTGTCGTTCCTGCCCAGCGGTCCGAACGCGGCCATGACGATCGCGCGCGGGGCCCTGCGCGCGATCCGGGCGGCTCGGCCTGCGACCACGCCGGTCAACGACACCTCGGGCTTCTACTACGGAACGGACAGCTCCGCCCCCGCGGCGTGCGGCACCGGCCCCTACACCGAGCCGGTCAAGGGCGACTGCAGCAGCACGGACGGCCCTTACGGTGAGTACATAGGGGAACTGGGCTCCTACGAGAACTGGCAGGGCTGCACGACCAGCGGCCTCGCCTGGGTCCAGGGCAACTACAACGCGGCGAACGACAACAACATGGAATACGGCGTGGGCATCGGCGCCGCCGGGTACTGGTTCGCGGCCGGTCCCGGCCGCGATCCGAACTACAACGGCACCACATCGGAGGCCATGATCTGGGGCCAGGAGCAGGCCGAACAGGCCATGTCGCAGGTGTCCAGCCTATTCTTCGAATTCCGCTACATCTTCATGGACATCGAGAACAATGGCACTCCGCCGGATGATTACGGATGGAATACCGTCTGGAATGGCCCGTGCGGTAACGAGGTCAAGGCCGAATACGTCGCCCCGAACGTCGACTACGCCACCTACCTGGGCTTTACGAACTACATTAACGAGAACTCGCCCTACTCGGCGGGGGTCTATTCCGCCGGTGGCCAGTCATACGGCTCGTGGAGCGGCATCTTCGGCAACGAGCCGATTACTAGCGCCGCCGAGTGGACCTTCACCAGCGAGCAGTCCCAGCTCAGCTTCCCGGCCGGGTTCACCGCCTCCGGCTCGAGCCCGAGCTGGTTCGCCAGCGCCCCGGCGGCCTGCGACCTGGCGTGGCAGTGGTCAGGCGGGGACGGCGTGCTGAACAACTACGGCGACTTCGACCAGGTCAACGCGGCCAACTACATCAACCCCGCGTGTTAGCCTGCCGCCGAATCAGCCGGGGGCAACAGGCGCTCCAGGCGGGCGAGGGCTTCCCTGATGTTGGCCTCGGAGTTGGCTTCACGCGCCTGCGCCAGGGACAGCCAGCGCAGCGGGGCGTGCTCATTCTCCGCGCGGACGGCCTCCGGAGCCCCGGTCGCCATGAAGAACCTGAGGTCCGCGTGCTCGTGCGATGGTTCTCCTCTCCCGGCGTGCACGCCCACGATGACCAACTGCTTCAGGCGCGCGTCCGGCCAGGGCGCCAGATCGGCCAGCCCGGTCTCCTCGCTCGCCTCGCGCAGGGCGATGGCCAGGGCGTCGCTCTCGCCGGGGTCGCCGTGCCCGCCGACCTGCAGCCAGGCCTGCTGCCGTTGGTGCCAGCGGAGCAGGACCCGGCCAGTCGGCGGGTGCACGATCAGCGCGGACGCGGTGACGTGCAGGGGGAGGTCGCGCCGCCACGGGTCTTCGGCGGCCTCGGCCAGGGCCCGGGTCCGCCGCAGGTCGGCCGTCTCAGCGTCGCCTTCTGGCCGGTAGTCGTCCAGGAGCGCGGCCAGCTCCGGCCCTGGCGAAACAAACGTCACAGCAGGCGATGCTACCGGTGCCGGCCGTACTCCCTCAGTCGGCGAAGAGGAACGGCAGCCGGCCGGTGACGCCGGGGGTGCAGGCGAAGATGTCGCCGGCGTGCGGCTGCTCGGTCAGGTCGGTCTCGGTGTAGCCCTCCCGGGCGGTGGTGATGTACAGGGTGGCGAGGTCGGGACCCCCGAACGCGGGGCAGGTCACCTGCCTGGCCGGCAGCCGGACCACGGTGTCGAGGCGGCCGTCGGGCGTGTAACGGCGCAGCTCGCCGGAGTTCCAGACGGCGAGCCAGACGCAGCCTTCGGCGTCGAGCGTGAGGCCGTCGGGGACGCCGTCGGCCTGCGGCACGGTCACGAAGGCCCGGCGGCCGCTCAGCGCGCCGGTATCCGGGTCGGTGTCGAACAGGTCCACCCGCCCGCTGTTGCTGTCGGCGTAGTAGAACAGCCTCCGGTCATCGGTCCAGTCCAGGCCGTTGGACAGGCCGACGTCCCCGAACAGCTCGGTGACCGCGCCGTCTGGGGCGAGCCGGTACAGGTTCCCGGGCGGGTTACCCGTCTCGTCCCACGCCATCGTGCCCGCGCAGAAGTTCCCCCACGGGTCCGGCTTGCCGTCGTTGAACCTGACCGCGTTCCTGTCGACGCTGAACCCGGGCACGCGGGTCAGCCGCTCGCCGTCGTGATCGGCCAGCGCGAACCCGTCCGCCAGGGCGAGCACCAGCCGGCCGCTCCGGGTCAGTCCGACCGTGCCGATCGAGTCGCCGGCCTCGAACCAGGTGCGCTCGCCGGTGGCGGGATGGAGCGCGTGGACGTATCCGGCGAGAATGTCCACCCAGACCAGCCGTCCCCGGCTTGCGTCCCAGACCGGGCCCTCGCCCAGCTCGAACCCGCCCGGCACGGCGACCTCGGCCTCGATCACCCGGGTCATGACGCGCCCTCCGGGTTCACGTCCAGCATGACCTTGCCCCTCGGACCTGAGCTTTCCCTTAGCACCTGGAAGGCCTCCTCGTATGCGTCGAGCGGGAACCGGTGGGTGACCAGCGGGGCGAGCCTGACCCGCCCGGAGCCGAGCAGCGCGATGACCTCGGCCCAGGCCGCGGAGGTATAGGAGAAGCTCGCGCTGATCCGCAGGTCGTTGTTGACCACGTCGTCGATGGGGAAACGGGCCGTGACGCCGTTCCCGGCCAGCCCTATGAGCACCACCCGGCCGCCGCGCCGGGCCAGGCCGAGCGCCCGCTCGACCGCGCCCGCCGTGCCCGCCGCCTCCACGACCAGGTCGAAATGCCCGCCTGGATCGCCCACAGAGAACCCGGTCGCGCCGAGTTCGGCGGCCAGCTCCGCCTGGGAGGGGCGCTGACCGCATACGACCAGTTCGCCGGGTGAGTATAGGCCGAGCAGGTGGGCGGTGATCAGCGCTACCGCGCCGTCCCCGACGACCGCGACGCGCTCGCCAGGTACCGGCTCGCCGCGCCGTATCGCGCGCCAGGCCACGGCGGCGGGCTCGGTCAGGGCCGCCTCGAGCAGGCTCACCGACGCGCCGAGCACGTGCACGACCTGGGCCGGGACGAGAACCTGATCGGCCGCGGCCCCGGGCCGGGTGAACCCGATCTCGTCGTAGGTGGCGCACAGGTTGGTGTTCCCCCGGACGCACTCGGCGCAGACCCGGTCCGGGATGACCCCTTCCGCGATCACGCGCTGCCCGGGTTCGAGCCCGGCCACGCCCGGGCCGACGGCCTCGATGACCCCCGACCACTCGTGCCCGAGCACCAGCGGATACCGGACGTAGGCCGGATCGACCAGGCCGGCCAGCAGTTCCAGGTCGGTCCCGCAGATCCCGGTGTAGACCGGCCGGCGACGACCTCGCCCGGACCGGGTACCAGCTCGGGGGCGTCCTCCAGGCCGATCGAGCCGGGGGAAGCGATGACCAGGGCGCGCCGGTCAGCCATGACCGAGGCCCTGGCCCGGGCCCTGGCCCGAACCCGAGAGCCCCGGGCACCGGAGCGCGAAGGACGGGCCGCCGAGGGCGACGGTGATCTGGTCGGCTGCCTCGCGGATGGTCAGGCCGAGCTCGTCCATCCGCCAGGTGGGCCGGTTCAGCTTGAGCCCGGTGCCGCTTATCACGGCGACGCGCTCGCCGTTCCTGTCGAAGATCGCGGCGCCGACGCAGAACACTCCCTCGGAGTCTTCCTCGTCGTCGATCGCGTAGCCTCGGGCCGCGCTCACCTCCAGGTCGCGCAGCAGGGCGTCGGGGTCGGTGATGGTGCGCTCGGTCCTGGCCGGCATGCCCGCCTCGACGGCCAGGGCCCGGGCCTGCTGCCGCGGCAGCGCGGCCAGGAGCGCCTTCCCGGCCGACGTGCAGTGCGGGTACTCCCGCTTGCCCAGGTACGTGGCGAACCTGACCGTGCCGGGCGCGTCGACCCGGGCGGTGACCACGGCGTAGGGCCCGTCGGGGACGACCAGGCGGGTGGTCATGCCGGTGGAGTCGGTGAGCGCCTGCAGGACCGGCAGGGCCAGGCTGACCAGCGGGGACTGGACCTCGGCCGCGTCGCCCAGCTTGGCCAGGGCCATGCCCAGCCGGTACCTGCGGCTCAGCCGGGTCCCGGAGTCGGCCGCGAAGCCGCGCGCGATCAGCGTCTGCAGGAGCGCGAAGGCACTGCTCTTGGACACCGAAATCCGCTCGGCGAGCTCGGTCAGCGTCATGCCGCCCGGGCCGGCCGCGGCCAGCAGCTCAAGGGTGTCCAGCGCCCGCTCGACGCCGTACAGCCGGTAACGCTGGGCATCGCGGTCGGGCGCCGCAGAGTCGATGGGTGCCGGCTCGGCCACAGCCTGTTCCTTTCTACCGTGAAGTGTTCGCTTTAGCAGAATAGCCTCACTTATCCCCGCTAAACACGTCAACCGGCTCAGACCCATACCATGCGGCTGACCGGCGAAGTCTTGACAAATCACCGTACGCTGCCGTGTCATAGGGGCACCGACAATTCGGTTCCAGAGAATACTTTTTGGCAGAGCCGAATGACAAATTTTGTTCGGCATAACCAGAGAGAAGGGAAGCGGACGGATGAGTTGGGTCGGTGATGTATTCGGCGGGCTTGGTGTCACCGGCCAGGACCACGAACCCTTCTTCCCCGACGGGGCCGCGTTCCGCGTGGAGATCCCGAGCGTCGAGGGGCCGCGCGTGCTCGAGGCGGTGCTGCGGGCCGCCGAGGCCGAGGGCATCACGGTCAACCGGGTCTCCCAGGGCAGCGGCGCGATGCTGCTGCGGGTGAGCGAGCTGCGCGACATGGCGCAGGCCGGGCGGGACGCGGGCCTTGAGGTGTGCCTGTTCGTGGGGCCGCGCGAGCGGTTCGGGGTGGGCGCGCACGCCAGGTCCGCGGACGGCCGCGCGCACGGTGACCAGGTCCGCGGGCTGCGCCAGCTGGCCTACGCGCTCGAGGACGTGCTGCGGGCGACCGAGGCCGGGATCCGCAGCTTCCTGGTGGCCGACCTGGGGCTGCTCCGCGCCGTCACGCGGGCCCAGGCCAGCGGCGCGCTGCCGGCCTCTCTGGTGTGGAAGGTCTCCGCCAGCATGTCGCCGACCAACCCGGTGACGCTCAAGATCCTCGAGGAGCTCGGCGCCAGCACGGTCAACATCCCCGCCGATGTGACCCTGGACGAGCTGGCCGAGATGCGGGCGGCGGTCAGCCTCCCGCTCGACCTGTACGTGGAATCCCCCGATGCGCTCGGCGGCGTGGTCCGCGGGCAGGAGCTCGGCGACCTGGTGCGGACCGGGGCGCCGCTGTACGCGAAGTTCGGGTTGCGGAACGCCCAGGCGATCTACCCGAGCGGGCACCACCTCGACGCCGTGGCCCAGGCGAACGCCACGGAGAAGGTACATCGCGCCGCGGTGGCCCTGGAGTGGCTCGAGCGGCTGTCACCCGGCATGGTCCAGTCCAAGCCGGGCGCGGCCGGGCTGGGAGTCCCGGCTCCATGACGCCGGCCGGGGAGGTCTCTCGCGGCTCAGGTGCCGTCGGCCGAGGCCCGGGCGACGGCGGCCCAGGCGGCGGAGGCAGCGGCCAGGGCCGCCAGGGCCGCCAGGGCGGCCAGCGCCAGTGAGGTCGCGGAGAAGCTGACGAGGGTCCGCGGCTGGCTGGACGAGTCCGGGTACGGTGCCGCGCTGTTCACCAGTCAGCCCAGCGTGGCGTGGGTGACCGCCGGGCTGGAGGACCGCGTGTGCCGCAACGAGGAGCCCGGGCTGGTATGGGCCCTGGTCACCGGGACCGGAGCGTTCCTGATCACGACCAGCATCGAGCTGCCGCGGCTGGCCGCGGAGGAGGACTGCACCGAGCTCGAGCCGCACGCGGTGCCCTGGTACAGCCCGGGCGGCCTGGCGCTGGCGGCGGATCGCCTGGCCGGCGGGCTCAAGCTGGCCGAGGCCCCCGCCGCGCTGCGGATGCTGCTGACCGCCGCGGAGCAGGACCGGCTCGCGGCCCTCGGCGCGGACTGCGCCCGGGCGCTGGAGGGGGTACTGCGCGGCTGGCAGCCCATCGAGCGGGAATGCGACCTGGCCGCGCGGATCGCCGGCGCGCTCGAGGAACGCCTCATCTTCCCCTCCGTGCTCCTGGTCGGCGGGGCCGAACGCCGGCGGGCATTCAGGCATCCGGTGCCAACCACCGCGATAACCGGGCGTGACGCGCTGGCCGTGGTGACCGGCGTGCGCGGCGGCCTGAACGTCTCGTGCTCAAGGACCGTCAGCGCGGGCGCCCCAGACCCTGAGCTCGCGGCCAGGCACCTGGCGGCCTGTTCCGTGGAGGCGGCCCTGATCCACGCGACCGTGCCCGGCCGGAGCTGGGAAGAGGCCCTCGCCGCTGGGCAGGCCGCGTACCGCGACGCGGGGTTCGACGGCGAGTGGCGCGAGCACGTGCAGGGCGGCTACCTGTCCCGTGAGTTCGGCGTGGTGCCAGGAAGGCCGGACGCCGCCGGGCTCATCACGGTCGGGAGCGCCTTCGCCTGGAACCCGACGGTCCGCGGCGCGAAGTCCGAGGACACGTTCGTCGTCAGCGGCGACGGCCCCGCCGTCGCCATCAGCAACACCCCCGACTGGCCGACCGTGGCCGGCCCGGCCAGCCGACCTGCCATCTTGTCCACGTAATGCCTGCCCTCGTCATCATCCTGGCCGACGCCAGGCGCCTGAAAGTTCCGCGTCATGACTACCGAGCCTTCATCCCAGGGGTTGGCCCAGAGGTCCGTCGGACTTCGCGGTGACTGGATCGCGTCCATCACCAACGTGGCCCCGACCGCCGCCACCACGCTGACCATGGCCGCGCTGATCGGCGCCTCCGGGCTGGCCTCGCCGCTCGCCCTGCTGGTGGCCGGGGCGGCGATGCTGTGCTGCGCGGTGGCCTACCACCGGCTGAACAGCTGGCAGGCCTCGGCGTCCGCCCCGGTGGAGTGGGTGGCGCGCGGGCCGTCGCCGATCATCGGGTTCGCGGTCGGGATCTTGGTGCTGATGACGGCGCTCACCTACGGAGCTGACCTCGCACGCGGCGGGGATCACGCATCCGAGCTGGTCGTGGTTCACCACCTCCCACTCCCCCGGCGGGTCGACCGGGCTGATCGCGGGCGTGGTCATCGCCACGTTCCTGCTCGGCGGCTGGGATTCGCCGATCTACCTGGGTGACGAGCAGCAGCGTCAGCGCGACCCGGGGCGGAGCGTGCTCATCTCGATCACGTTCTGCACGCTGTGGGTCGTGTTCCTGTTCATCTACCTGCAGGGCCTGGCCCCGTCCAGCGCGATCTCGAGCAACGCCAGCAACGTGCTGCCGTTCCTGGCCGGGAAGCTCGGCCCGAAGGCGTTCGTCGACCTGGTGGCGCTCGCGGTCATCGCCTCGTTCGCCACGACGATCCAGTCGCAGATCGTGGACGGCAGCCGGATCCTGTTCGGGATGGGACCGCACGGTCCCGAAGTCATTCCGCCAGGTGTCGCGGTTCCGGACGCCGGTGGCCGGCCTGATCGTGATGGGCGTGATCCCGGTCGTCGCGCTCATCCTCTACCTGGCCAGCAACAGCCTGCAGAAGACGATCGCCTATATCGACTCCACCGGCGGGCTGCTGTTCGCCAGCTACTACGTGGTGATCTCGCTGTACAGCATCTGGTACTACCGCAGCGTGCTGTTCCGCGACGTTAAGGAGTTCGTGCTGGGGTTGCTGTTGCCGCTGGTCGGCGCCGGGACGCTGGTCTACGTGATCATCAAGTCGCTGAAGGGCACGCCGAGTGTGGTGCTGATCCTGGCGCTCGTCCTGTTCCTGGTCGGCATCCCGCTGGCCCTGCTCTCCTGGGCGATCACCCGGGCGCCGTTCTTCTCCACGCGTCGCGAGCGGTACACCGAAGGTGACCAGGCGCCCAAGCACGCCCACGTCTAGCCCGAACGAGCGTCGCGACTCCCCCGCGCCGCCCGTCTCCTCCGAATTGCGCAGTGACGCATGGCTAGGCGGCGACGACGAGGTGGCGCTCAACCACCGCGCGGCGCTGCGGGCGGCCGGGCTCCGCCGGGCCACGGGGTCCCGGACCGCCGGGTCCCGGGGCGGGCGGTCCCGCAGGCGTCCGCTGATCGGGATCGCGTGCACGGCCAGCGACCTGAACCGGTGCGACCTCGGCCTGACCGCGCTGGCCGGGGCCGTCCGGCGCGGCGTCCGGGCGGCAGGCGGGCTCGCGCTGCAGTTCCCGGTCATGTCGCTCAGCGAGGACCTGATCAAGCCGACCGCCATGCTCTACCGCAACCTGCTGGCGATCGAGGTCGAGGAGACCATCAGGTCCCAGCCGCTGGACGGCATCGTGGCCCTCGGCAATTGCGATAAGACCGTCCCGGCCTACCTGATGGCGCTGGCCAGCGCGGACATCCCGGCGCTGATCGTCACCGGCGGGTTCAGGGTGCCCGCGATCTTTGACGGAGAGCGGCTCGGGAGCGGGACCGCCCTGTGGCGGCTGTACGACGCGCGGCGTGCGGGCTTGCTCGGTGCTGCGGAGTGGGCGCGGCTGGAGACCTGCCTCGGGCAGGAGCTCGGGGCCTGCAACACGATGGGCACCGCCTCGACCATGGCGATCATGGCCGAGACGCTGGGCCTGGCGCTGCCGGGGACGGCGGTGCACGCGTCGGGAGACCCGCGGCAAGCGGAGCTCGCGGAAGAGGCCGGGCGGCGGATCGTCGCGATGGTCGCGGACGGCGTGCGGCCGTCGTCGTTTCTTACGCTGGCCGGGTTCTCCAACGCCCAGACCGTGCTGGCCGCCGTGGGCGGTTCGACCAGCGCCATCATCCACCTGTGCGCGGTGGCGGGGCGACGTGGCCTGCGGCTGCCTTTGCGGGAGTTCGCCGAGGTCAGCGCCCGGGTGCCGGTCATCGCGGACGTGGCTCCGATCGGGACCGGGCTGATGCCGGACCTGGCCGCGGCGGCCAGCCCCGCGCTGCTGCGCCACCGCGGCCCGGCGATCGTGTTTCATTCCTACGCCGAGATGCGCAGCAGGATCGATGACCCGCTGCTCGACGTCACCCCCGATTCCGTGCTCGTGCTGGCCGGGTGCGGGCCCGCCGGGATGGCCATGCCGGAGTGGGGCAACATCCCGATCCCGGCCAGGCTGCTCGCCCAGGGTGTCACCGACATGCTGCGAATCACCGACGGGCGGATGAGCGGCACGGGGTTCGGCACCGTGGTGCTCCACGTGGCACCGGAAAGCGCGGTCGGCGGCCCGCTGTCCAGGCTCCGCGACGGCGACATGGTTTCGCTGGATGCGGACGCCGGGTCGCTTTCGGTCTCGGCTGATCTTTCCGGACGCGAGCCGGTCCTGCCTGAAGTTCGCGACGTGCGGGGCTGGCCGGTGCTGCACCGCATGCACGTCACCCAGGCGCCGGAAGGGTGTGACTACGACTTCCTGCAGGCGCTGACCCCTGACCAGCTCCCGTTCGCCGAGCCCGTCATCGGCCGGTCGTGATCTTCGTCGTTTCAGGTGAGGCCCACGAAGGTGATCCAGCGGCTGACGCACTCGGCGAAGAAGGCGTCACGGTCGGCCGGGTCTTCGGCTACGACCTGGTGCAGCTGGCCGTAGAGCTCGAAGGAGACGGCGCCGAACAGGCCGGTCCAGGCCATCACCCCGCGCTGGACGAGGGCCGGCGGGAAGCCGGGGGGCAGCTGGGAGAGGACGGGCGCGAGCGCCTTTGCTCCTTGGGGGTTTTCGGCCGGTAGTGGCTGGCCTGGGGCGGCGGAGTCGATGAGGATCTGCAGGAGCAGGACCGACACCCGGGTGGCGGGGCCTACGGTGTCGGCCGGGGCGACGTAGCCGGGCACTGGCGAGCCGTAGATCAGCGCGTACTCGTTCGGGTTGGCCAGCGCCCAGGCCCGCACCGCCCGGCAGACGGCGGCGAAACGGCCGGGCAGGTCGTCCCGGTCCACGGCGGCCTCGCTGGCTTCCGCGGCAGCCCCGAGTGAGTCGTACGCGTCGACGATGAGCCTGGTCAGCAGCTCGTCACGGCTGCCGAAGTAGCGGTAAAGGGCCGACGACGCCATGCCCAGGTCCCGGGCGATGGCCCGCAGGCTCAGCGCGGGGGCGCCGTCCGTCGCCAGGTACCCGCGCGCGGCGGCCAGGATCTCCGCCGTGATCTCGGCCCTGGCCCGCTCGCGGGCCGTGCGCGGCACGGAGGGCGGGTGCACGTCCCGGGAGGGCTCAACCGTTCGTTCGGGCAAATTTTTCACTTCTTGATCATTCCACAGATTAGAGAGCGATGCCAAGAAACGAGAGCGATGATCTTGACGCGGGTCAGTGATAGCGTATGCTTCTTTTTGAGAGCACTGCTCTCTATTTGGAGCGATAGTAACGAGGAGGGCTCAGATGGCGGAACTTCCAGCCGCGCGCGGGTCGCACCTGGTCGTGGGCGCGGGGGTGATCGGCGGCCGGGTGGCGCAGCTACTCGCGGCGCGCGGGGAGCGTGTCCTGGTGGTCAGCCGTCTCGGGTCGGGGCCTGCGGAGACGGTAGGCGTGGCGGCGGATGCGGCGGACGCGGAGGCGATGGCGCGGCTGGCCGAGCGGGCGGCCGTCATCTACAACTGCGTCAACCCTCCGTACCACCGCTGGCCTGAGGATTGGCCGCCGATCGCGGCGAGCGTGCTCGGGGCCGCGGAACGCAGCGGCGCGGTGCTGGTCACCCTGTCCAACCTGTACGGGTACGGGCCGGCCTCGCGCTCGCTCGGCACCGCAGGCTACGACCAGGCCCACCCGATGACCGAGGCGACCCCGCTGGCCGCGACGGGGCGCAAGGGACGGATACGGGCGCGGGTCTGGCAGGACGCGCTCGACGCTCACCGGGCGGGTCGCGTCCGCGCGGCCGAGGTCCGCGGGTCCGATTTCGTCGGGCCCGGCGCGGTGAGCGCGCTGGGCGAGCGCGTGGTCCAGCGGGTCCGCCGGGGCCAGAGCGTCTCGGTGCTGGGCAGTGCCGAGCGACCCCACACCTGGTCGTTCACCGAGGACGTGGCCGGGATGCTGGTCGTCGCGGGCTCCGATTCCCGGGCTTGGGGACGCGCCTGGCACGTGCCGTCGAACGAACCGCGCAGCCAGCGGCAGGTCATCGCCGACCTTGCCGCAGCCGCGGGGGCCGGGCCGGTGCGCGTTCGCTCGATAC
>JBOHCK010000047.1:0-25598 GCA_050698755.1 Streptosporangiaceae bacterium
GCTGTCGCGCGCGGTCGACAGGTCGGCGTACTTCACCGCCCCGATGCCGATCGCCTCGGCCGCATCGTCCAGCTCGGAGGCGTCGAACCTGGCCGAGGCGTCGACTTCGTCCAAGATGCCCCTGGCGTGCTCGACCGCTTCCGAGAGCAGGTCGCTGAGCTGGACGTTATCGCCGGACCTGGTGCGCAGCCTGTTGCCGTCGGGGCCGAGGACCAGGCCGATCTGGGCGTGCTCGAATACCGCGCCCTCGGGTATCCAGCCCGCCTGCCCGGCCACGGCGAAGACCATCCGGAAGTGCAACGCCTGGTCCGAGCCGACCACGTAGATCGCGCGGTCGCAATCTAGCTCGTCGATCCGGTACCGGATGGTAGCCAGGTCGGTGGTGGCGTAGTTGTAGCCCCCGTCGCGCTTGCGGATGATAAGGGGCAGTGGCCTGCCCTCACGGCCGGTGAAGCCGGGCGGGAACGCGCACAGCGCACCGTCGTCGTAGACCGCGATGCCGCGAGCTTCCAGGGCGCCCACCGTGTCGGCCAGCATGTCGTTGTAGAAGCTCTCGCCCCTGATGTCCGCGTCGGTCAGGGTAACGCCCAGGCGGCCGTAGATGCGGTGCAGGTAGTCCAAGGAGAGATCGACGATCTCCTGCCAGAGCTCCAGCGTGCCAGGATCACCGCCCTGCAGGTCCACGACCCGCTTCCTGGCGCGGTCGGCGAACTCAGGGTCCGAATCGAACTTTCGCCGGGCGGCCTGGTAGAAGGCGTTGGGGTCGGTGCGCAGCAGCGCCGCCTGCGGGGAGTCCGCGCCGACATCGAGCAGGTACTCGATCTCCATACCGAACTGGGTGCCCCAGTCGCCGACGTGGTTGTCCCTGATCACCCGGTGGCCGACGAATTCAAGCACGCGCGCGATGGCGTCCCCGACGATGGTCGTGCGCGTGTGGCCGACGTGCATCTCCTTGGCGATGTTGGGGGAGGAGTACTCGACCACCACGGTCTGCGGGCTGGCCGCAGGCTCGAGCCCCAGTCGCGGATCGTCGAGCATCAGCGAGGCCTGGGCCGTGATCCAGTCGTCGCGCAGGCGGAAGTTAATGAAGCCCGGCCCGCTGACCTCCGGCGGCTCGGAGATGTCGGACACGTCGAGCTGGCCGGCCAGCTCCCTGGCTGCCTCGCGTGGCGGGCGGCCCAGCCGCTTGCCGAGCGGAAGCGCCACGTTGGCCTGGAAGTCAGCGAAGGACGACGGCCGGATCAGCGGGTCGGCGTCGCGGTAGTCCGGGCCGAACGTCGCGACGATGGCGGCCTGGACCCGCTGCGCGAGCACCTGCTGTGGATCGGCCATGCCTGTAAGGGTATCGGTGATCGCGAGCCCGGCGGGCGACAGCGGCGGCTCAGGGACGGCGGAGGAAATGGCCGCCGCGGGGGGCGCCCCGGCCCGGGCTGAGGCGCTGGGTGATCTTCTCCGTGATCTCGCCGCGGGCCAGGTCGGCCGCGAGCCTGCAGGCCGAGGTGATGGCGCGGGCCGTGCTCGCGCCGTGCGCGATGACCACGGTCCCGCCCAGGCCGAGCAGGACGGCACCGCCGTAGCTCTCCGCATCAAGCCGCGCGGCGAGTTCGCGCAGGCCGCGGCGCTGCAGGAGCGCGCCGAGACGGGCGGCCCTGGTCCCGGTGACCGCGGTCCGTAGCTCGCCCGCGGCGAACCTGATCGAGCCTTCGAGCGTCTTCAGCGCGACGTTGCCGGTAAAGCCGTCGGTCACGATGACGTCGAGCTCGCCGGCGAGCAGGTGACCGCCCTCGACGTTGCCCGCGAAGGTCAGCGGGAGAGCGCCGTGGGGCGGGTCGGCGGCCAGCAGTTCGTGGGCGCGCCTGGTGAACTTGTTGCCCTTGCCCGGCTCCGTCCCGATGGTGAGCAGCCCGACCCTCGGTACCGCGACGCCCAGCGCGATCTGGGCGTAGGCCACCCCGAGCTGGCCGAACTGGACGAGCATCTCGGGCTTGGGGTCCGCGGTCGCGCCCGCGTCGATGAGCACCGTGCGCCCGGGGCGGGTCGGCAGCACCACGGCGAGCCCGGGGCGCAGCACGCCGGGCAGCGACCGCAGCCGCAGCCGCGCGGTCGCCACCACGCCGCCGGTGGACCCGGCCGACACCACCGCGGCCGCGTCCCCGCGCCGGACCAGCTGGCACGCCACCGCGACGCTTGACCGCGGGCGGCGCAGGCTGGCCAGCGCCCCCTCGTCCATGGCCAAGGTGTCCTCGGCCGGAACGATGCCGACCTCCCCGGCCCTGGGGTCCGCGCCCAGTCCGGCCAGTGCCTGCCGGAGGCGCCCGGGAGGGCCGGCCAGCAGGATGCGGATGCCGTGCTCGCGATGGGCCGCCAGCGCGCCGGCGACGATCTCATCGGGCGCGTAGTCGCCTCCCATGGCATCAACGGCCAGCACGGGCCGGGACGGGTCGGGCCGCGGGCCGAACGTGCCAGTGCCCTGAGCGTCTCGGTGCGCTGACGGTCGCTCCGGGCTGTCCGGTGCCGCGTTCAGCTGGGCACCGGGGCATGCGGCCGGGGATGATGCCTCATCCTGCGTGTCCTTCGGCGAAGAGGGCCTACCTGGTGCGCCCCATTATGGCCCCGGCGGAGGTCCGGGCTGGCGCGGCCCCCCGGAACCCGCGGATTGTAACGGCGGGAAAGCCGGCCAATGGAGCGAATGTCAAAGCCCGCGATTAGAAGTTGCTGTGACCCAGGCGAATAGTTCCTGCGAACCACGGTACTTCCCTCGTCGGGAGAAAAGGGCATGGAGAATCGGAACGGACGAGACTGCGAGAACGTAAATAAACGTGGAAGCAGTTCTGGCCCGCGGGTCACGGGGAACGCGGCCAGGCCGGGGGGGAACCGCTGGGGAGCGGGTGTCATCAGGCTTTTTTCGCGCGCAGCGTGCTGCATGTCGCGTGCGGCGCGCATCACGGAGGGAGAAAGCGCATGATCGATGCCCAGCAGGTGATCCCGTCGGCCCCCTCAGCCGGGCGCGGGTTTCGTGCCTACTCGGCGAGGCATCTGGAAATGCTCACCCAGCGAGCAGGTCTGTCGCCTGCCGAACAACTGGCCGTGCGTGCGGTAGCGACGGTACTGCCGTTCCGTACGAATTCCTATGTCATCGAGAACCTCATCGACTGGGGCGCGGCCCCGGACGACCCGATCTACCGGCTCGTGTTTCCCCAGCCGGACATGCTCCCCGCGGCGGACGTAAGCCTGCTGGCCGGCCTGATCAGCGGCGGGGCGCCGGGAGCGGCCCTGTGGTCGGCCGCGCACGAGATCCGGATGCGCCTGAACCCGCACCCGGCCGGTCAGCTCCTGCTGAACGCGCCGAGCCTGCACGGCAGGCCGCTGGCCGGCCTGCAGCACAAGTACCCGGAGACCGTGCTGTTCTTCCCTCGCCAGGGTCAGACCTGCCACGCGTACTGCACCTACTGCTTCAGGTGGGCCCAGTTCGTGGACGAACCCGACCTGAAGATGGCCGCCGACGATATCGGCACGCTCGTCGCCTACCTCGGCGAGCACCCAGAGGTGACCAGCGTGCTGATCACCGGGGGCGATCCCATGGTGATGGGCGAAGCGGTCCTGCGACGGTATATCGAGCCGCTCCTTGACCCGCGCCTAGAGCACCTGGAGTCGATCAGGATCGGCACCAAGTCGCTCGCATACTGGCCACAGCGGTACGTCACCGACCCCGACGCCGACGCGACGCTCCGCCTGTTCGGCGAGGTGACCGCCTCGGGCCGGACGCTCGCGTTCATGTCGCACTTCTCCCACCCGCGCGAGCTGGAGCCGGCGGTGGTCGAGGCGGCGGTGCGCAGGATCCGCGGTACCGGGGCGGTGATCCGCACGCAGGCCCCGCTGATCAGGTCCATCAACGACGACCCCGCGGCGTGGCGGGCCATGTGGCGCGCGCAGGTGCGCATGGGCATGGTCCCTTACTACATGTTCGTGGAGCGGGATACCGGTCCCCAGGACTACTTCGCCGTGCCGCTGGCCCGCGCCTACGAGGTCTTCCGCGACGCCTACCAGGGGGTTTCCGGCCTCTGCCGTACGGTCCGCGGCCCGTCGATGTCGGCCACCCCGGGCAAGGTGTGCATCGACGGGGTGGCCGAGGTGGCGGGGATCAGGGTCTTCGTGCTCCGCATGATCCAGGCGCGCGACCAGGGCCTGGTCGGGACGCCGTTCTTCGCCAGGTTCGACCCGACCGCGACCTGGCTCACCGACCTGGAGCCGGTGTTCGCAGCCAGGTTCCCCTTCGAGCCCGCCGGGGTCTACGAGCCGGTCCCCGATGAGCTGCCCGGATTCTGGCCTGACGAGCCGGGTGAGCTGATGGTGCCCGCCATCTGACCGGGTTCCTCGCTTGGCACCGCTGCGCGGTCGTGGCCCACGTCGCGCTTGACCAGCACACAGCTCGCCGCGGCCAGCCCGACCACGGAGATGGGCAGGACCATGGTCCAGCGCATCGCGAGGACGTAGCCGTGGCTGAACACGTAGGCGCCGAGCCGCTGCAGTTCGGCGGCGAGCGCCTTCGGGATGCCGCGCTGAGCACCGGAGTTGGCTTGTGGGCCGCCGATCAGGCCGCTGGCGGCGGCCTGGCGGAACCCGTCGATGAAGGTCGCGCGGACCTGCGGGGGCAACCCGGCCGAGCTGGTGGTGGCCTGACTGGTCAGGGACGTCACCAGCCGGTTCTCCAGTAGGGCGCCGACCGACGCGGTGCCGATCACCGAGCCGACCTGGCGGACGGTGTTAAGCACGCCGGACGCCGCGCCGGCCATCTGCGGCTGCACGTTGCGCATGGCGGTCGTCGTCATCGGCGCGAACGTGGCGCCCATGCCGAGGCCTGCGACGATCAGGGGCGGCAGGAAATCCTGCCACGAGGAGCTGGGTTCGGCCACCAGGACCGCCCAGCCCATGCCCACTCCGAACAGGGTCAGGCCGCTCATCAGGATGTACTTGCCGCCGATCTTGTCGGTCAGCCGGCCGAGGAAGGGGGCGATGAGGATCATGACGAGCGAACTCGGCGCCATGGTCAGGCCGGCCTTCAGCGCGGAGAAGCCGAGCGCGTCCTGCAGGTAGATGGTGAACGGCAGGAAGATGCCGAGCATGCCGACGGACAGCGTGCCAGATACCCAGTTCATCAGCGTGAAGTTCCTGTCCCTGAACAACGTGAACGGGATCAGCGGCTCACCATCCTGACCGAGCTTCTGCACCAGGAAGAACACGGCGAGCAGCACGATGCCGGCCCCGATCACCAGCGGGATGGACACGAAGGAGGTGATCGTCCCCCAGTCGTAGCGCTGGCCCTCGACCAGCCCGTAGCAGATGCCCAGCAAGCCCAGGCTGGCCAGGACCACGCCCCGGATGTCCAGCCGGTGGCTGCGGCCCGGGCGCAGATCGGGAATGACGTAGAAGGTCACGGCGAGGACCGCGATCCCGACCGGCAGGTTCACGAAGAAGATCCATCGCCAGTCGAACGCCGTGACGAGCAGGCCGCCGAGGGTCGGCCCGGCGATGGTGGCCAGCCCCGCCACCGCCCCCCAGATGCCGAACGCCGCGCCGCGCCGCTCCGGCGGGAAGACCATGGTCACGATGGCCAGCGTCTGCGGCATCAGCATGGCCGCCCCAAGCCCCTGGACCGCGCGGAAGCCGATGAGCCAGCCGGGCCCAGGCGCGAATCCGCAGGCGGCGGAGGCGGCCGTGAACACGATGATCCCCGCCACGAACATAGTGCGCGGCCCGACTAGGTCGCCCAGCCGGCCGGCCGTTATGACCAGGACCGCGAGCACGAGCGCGTACGCGTTGAGCACCCACAGCACGTCGTCGAGGGTGGCGTGCAGCTTCAGGATCATATTGGGGATGGCGATGTTCACGATCGTCAGGTCAAGCAGCGTCATGAAGAAACCCAGCGACACCACGACCAGGACCGCCCATGGGTTTCCGCGCAGCTTCGTCATGTCTCCGACCATAGCCCGGCGCATACGCTCTGGCCACGAAGGGCAGGGGCGCCGCCCCGAGATGGCGGGGATCGGGGGCTGGCCCAAGTAGGCTGGTCGGGCAGTTGAGGTACGTTTCCGGTCTCGCGATCGTATGGCGGCGCGCATGGGTGGAATGACCGGCTGCCTGGCGCTGGCAGACGGAGCAGGACCCGACACCGAGTGGGTGGGCCGCGCCGTCGCGCGCATCGGTCATCGCGGGCCCGACGGCGAGGGCTTCTTCGCCGACCCCGATGTGGCCCTGGCGTTCAGGCGGCTGGCCATCATCGACGAGTCCGCCGCCGGGCGCCAGCCGATGCATTCGGCCGACGGTCGCTACGTCATGGTCTTCGACGGCGAGATCTACAACTACCCAGAGCTCACCCAGCGGCTGGCCGCGCGCGGGGTCCAGCTGCGGGGCAGGTCCTGCTCCGAGGTCCTGATCGAGATGTACGCGTGGCTCGGCAAGGACGTCGTCCGCCAGCTCAGGGGGATGTACGCCTTCGCCATCTGGGACCGGCGGACGCGGGAGCTCTTCTGCGCGCGCGATCCTTTCGGCATCAAGCCGTTCTTCTACGCGCTGAACTCCGGAGGTCACCGCCATCCGGGGGCCAAGGGGGCCACGGGATCCAGGCCCAATCCCCAGCTCAGGTTCGCCTCCGAGCGCAAGGCGCTGGCCGACTCCGGCGAGGTGACCACGGTCGACCCGGACGCGCTGCGGCGGTACCTGTCGTTCCAGTACGTGCCCGCGCCGGCCACCATGGTGCCGCCGGCCCGGGTCCTGCCGCCCGGGCACGTCCTGATCGCACGGCCGGGCGGCCGGGTCGACGTGTTCAGGTACTGGCGCCCCGAATTCCGGCCGGCCAGGTCGCCCTCGTCGAGCAACCCGGAGAAGATCCTGGCGGCGCTGCGCGATTCCGTGCGGGTTCACCTGCGCGGTGACGCGCCGGTGGGCGCGTTCCTGTCCGGCGGGGTGGACTCGGCCACCCTCTGCGCGCTCGCCGCTGAATCCTGTCCGGGCCTGCCGGTCTTCACGGTCGGTTTCGAGCGCGAGGGGTACAGCGAAATCGACCTCGCCGTCGAGACGGCGGAGGCGCTCCGCCTGAAGCCGGTGTCTTACGTGATCACCCCGGAGGAATTCCTCGCCTGCCTGCCCCGGATCGTCTGGCACCTCGATGACCCGATGGCGGACGCGGCCGCCGTCCCGCTGTGGTTCGCGGCGCGCGAGGCGCGCAAGCAGGTCAAGGTGGTGCTGTCCGGTGAGGGGGCCGACGAGCTCTTCGGCGGGTACGGCGTCTACTACCAGCCCGGCATGGTCCGCGCGGGCAAGGCGCTGCCCGGGTGGAGCCGCGCGACGATCAGCCGGGTCGCCGCCGAGCTGCCGGCCGGCGCCAAGGGGAAGGGCCTGCTCAACCGGACCTCGACGCCGCTGCACCGGAGGTACATCGGCAACGCGTACGTATTTCCCGCCGACCAGGCGGAGATGCTGGTCAGGCACGCCAGCGGCAGCGCGTTCGACGTGACCGACCCGGTCTACAGGCAGGCGGCCGAGGCGGGCCTCGACGACGTCTCCACCATGCAACTGGTTGACGTCAACACCTGGCTGCCGGGTGACATCCTGGTCAAGGCGGACCGGATGGCCATGGCTCACGGCCTGGAGCTGCGCACCCCGTTCCTTGACCGCGAGGTGCTGGGGGTGGCCGCGCGGCTGGCCAGGCCGGAGAAGACCGCCGCAGGCACGACCAAGTTCGCGCTCAGGGAGGCCATCGGCGACCTGCTCCCGCAGGCCGCCGCGGAGCGGGCCAAGCTCGGTTTTCCCGTCCCGCTCGGGCACTGGCTCAGCGGTGGCATGTACGGCTTCGCCGAGCAGGTGGTGCGCACGGCGCAGACGGGGCAGTGGCTGGACAAGGCGGCCGCCGTCGACCTACTGCGCCGTTTCCGGGCCGGGGATCCCGAGGTCACCTGGCGGCAGGTCTGGCTGCTCGTCGTGTTCTCGCTGTGGCACCAGATCTACGTGGAGAGCGTCTACGACCCGGTCGCCCTCGGCTGGGAGCCTGCGGTAGTCGGCTGAGCGCGAGGGCTCCCGGCCGGGGGACCTGACCGAACAGGTCAGGCGCCCGTTGACTCTGCGGGCGTGGCGCCGAACCCGCCGGCCAGCAACTGCTCCCTGATCTTCCTGCGCCCGCGGTGCAGGCGTGACATCACCGTGCCGACCGGTGTCCCCATGATCTCGGCGATCTCCCGGTAGGGATACCCCTCGATATCCGCCAGGTACACCGCGGTGCGGAACTCGCCCGGCAGCTCACGCAGGGCCCGCAGCAGGTCGGAGTCGGTGGTCCGGTCCAGCGCCTCCGCCTCGGCGGACGGCACCGGCGGCGCCAGCCGGTCCGCGGACATCTGCCACTCCTGCAGGTCGCCCCCGAGCGCCTGCTGCGGCTCCCGCCGCCGCTTGCGGTAGACGTTGATGAACGTGGTGGTCAGGATCCTGTTCAGCCAGGCCCTCAGGTTGGTGCCCGGGGTGAATTGCCCGAACGCCGCGTAGGCCTTCGCCGACGTTTCCTGGACCAGGTCTTCGGCGTCGGTGGGATTCCTCGTCATGCGGAGCGCGGCCGGGTACAGCTGGCCGAGCTGCGGAATGACATCGCGCTCGAATCTCTCCCGGTCCTCGCTTGAATGCTCAGCTCGGCTCATCGTTCACCCCGTGATCGTCGTCCCACTGTATATAGACGCAAAACATGGCCGAAAACGTACCCCTGTTACGGAAAATCATCTCACTCGTCCCCGAACTGCCGAGCCCCCGCAAATCATGGTGCACCAGGCATCCCGGCAGCAAGCTGGATGAGACCTGAGAACTAGCTGAAGACAGATCTGGCGGAGGGCAGGGCTATCCCCCGATGCTCAGATCCAGCCCTTGCCCACCCGGTACCACATATGGCTCAGCCAGTCGGGGTAAGGGATGACCTTGGCGGCCAGGATCGAGTAGAAGTACCAGAACATCAGCAGGACGCACAGCACGTAGGCGCCGACGATGCCCGCCCCCACCGAGCGCCGCAGCACGCTAGCCGAGGCCGGCCCGAGAATCAACCCCAGGCACAGCACGATCGACAAGATGAGGAACGGCTCGAACTCCAGGGCGTAGTAGTAGAACTTGGTCCTGCCCACGAGCGGGAACCAGGGTCCCCACCCGGCGAGCACGCCGAGCAGTACCGCGCCGGCCCGCCAGTCCCTGTGCAGCAGCCACCAGCCCAGGCAGAACAGCAGGGCCAGGATCGACCCCCACCAGAGGGCCGGGGTCCCGATCGCGAGAACTTCCTGCGACCACTCCTGGCCGCTGTAGGGCGACGGGCAGGCGTGCAGCGGGCTCGCCACCGGCCCGGTGTAGCAGCTGTAGTAGAACGCGACCGGCCTGGTCATGAGCAGCCAGTCCCAGGGCTGCGACTGGTACGGGTGCCGCGTGGTCAGGCCGAGGCCGAAGGTGATCGCCTGCAGGTGGTACTCGTACAGCGAGTACAGGGCCGAGATCACCGGGATGTTGACCCCGTGCAGCTGGGCGTAGTTCCTGTCGTAGCCGGTGCTGGTGGCGAACCAGTTGGTCCAGGTCGCTAGGTAGGTGGCCAGCGGGATCACGAGGAACGTCAGCGGCAGCCAGCGGGCGTCGTGGCGGAAGGCGCCGCGGACGAAGGACTTCAGGCCCGCCGCGCGACGCGCGCCGATATCCCAGGCGGTACCGAGCGCGGCGAACGCGATGATGTACCAGACCGCGTCCCATTTCGTCGCCACGGCCAGGCCCAGGAACAGCCCGGCGGCCACCCGCCACTTGCTGATGCGCAAGCGCGGCCCCGCGTCGCCGCCCTCGCCGCGCGCGACGCCCACGGCGAGCCTTTCGCGGAAGTAGTCCCTGTCGTTGACCATGCAGCCGAACGCGGCCAGGACGAAGAACATCAGGAAGATGTCCAGGATGCCGGTCCGCGACAGCACGAACTCCAGGCCGTCCAGCGACATCAGCAGCCCGGCGACGCAGCCGAGCAGAGTAGACCTGGTCATCCGGCGGGCGATCCGGCACATCAGGAGGATGGCCAGCGAGCCGAACACCGCGCTGAAGAACCTCCAGCCGTACGAGTCCAGCCCGAACATCGCCTCGCCGACGGCGATGATCAGCTTGCCCAGCTCCGGCTGCACGACGTACTCACCGCAGCCGGTCCCGCTGCAGGGCACGAAGAGGTTAGCCGTGTGGCCCTGCAGCATGAGCGTGTTGGCGTTGCTGACGTAGTTCCACTCGACCCCGTGCTGCAGGATGCTCCAGGCGTCCTTGGCGTAGTACGTCTCGTCGAAGACCACGGCCCGTGGTACCTGCAGGCGGTCGAAGCGCAGCCACGCGCCGAACGCGGTCACGAGCAACGGGCCGAGCCAGCCCCACAGCCGGTCGGCGGGCATCGGCGATGCCAGCCGCGCCCGCAGCGCCGAAACCCGGCTGGCCTCCTCGGAGGCCGCCGTCCCGGCGAGCTCAGTCTCGGTACCCATCACCGGCCACATGCTACTGCCCTGCGAGCCAAAGGGGCGCGGTGCCGTCTGGACCGAGAAGCGACGAAGGAGCGACGAGGGAAGACGGCACCTAAAAGCGCCCCGGAGGCGAGCGGGAGAATAGAGAATGCTCCCCATGGACAGTCAGGGCGTTCTGACGCTGGCCGCGGTCCCGATCGGCCGGGCCGACGACGCGTCACGCCGGCTGGCCGCGGAACTGGCCAGTGCCACGGTCATCGCGGCCGAGGACACGCGCCGCGTGCGCTGGCTCGCGGCCAGCCTGGGCGTCGAGCTGCGGGCGCGCCTGATCTCGTTCTACGACGCGGTAGAGGCCAGGCGCATCCCCGGGCTCCTCGCCGACCTGCTGGCGGGCCAGGACATCCTGCTGGTCACCGACGCGGGAACCCCGGGGATCAGCGATCCCGGGTACCGGCTGGTGGCCGCCGCGGCGGCGGCCGGGATCACCGTCACGGCGCTGCCCGGCCCGTCCGCGGTAACCACCGCGCTGGCCGTCTCGGGGCTGCCTACCGACAGGTTCTGCTTCGAGGGGTTCCCGCCCCGGCGTCCGGGTGAGCGGGCCAGGCGCTTCGCCGAGCTGGCCGGCGACAGCAGGACCCAGGTCTACTTCGAGTCAGGGCGCCGACTCGCAAGCACGCTCGCCGAACTCGCGGCCTCCCACGGCCCGGACCGGCAGGCGGCGGTGTGCCGTGAGCTCACCAAGGTCCACGAGGAGATCGTCCGCGGCACGCTCGCCGAGCTCGCCGCCTGGGCGGCGCCGAAGGATCCCAAGGAGCCCAAGAATCAGGGCTCAGGCGTCGTCCGCGGCGAGATCACGCTCGTCGTCGCCGGAGTCGACCGCCGAAGCCGGCGGCGCAGCTCCATCGATGGCGACGCGGGAGGTATCAACGGCCCGCTGGGCCCGCCCCAGCCCGGTTAGCTGCTCCAGCGCGTCGCGGCCCTCCGTGCCCCGGCTGAAGGCCATGACCGCGGCCAGGCAGGCGAAGGGCACGGCAGGCAGCACGTACCGGTAGTCGAACTCGGCGGTCGCCGCCGGGACGAGGATCATCGCGAAGGAGATGCCCCAGGGCAGCAGCGCCTCCCCGCCCAGCCGCCGCCAGGCCAGCACGATCCCGCCGAGCCCGGCGAGCAGGATGAGGCAGTAGATGGTGCCGGGCAGCCAGACGTATTCCTGGTAGACCCGGATGATCGTGGCGAAGGGGTTGACGACCTGGGTCAGCGGGTTGCCCTGCACGTAGAAGGACGCGTAGGTGTGGTACTTCCCGAGGTCGACGCGATCCCAGTCCGGGATCGGCAGCGAGCGCGTGCCGAACAGGTACTCGTCGTAGGTCGCCGCCTGCGGGAACACGATCCGCTTCCAGCCGAACGCCATCACGGTGTCGTGGACGACCGCCTCGACGTAGCCGAGCGGCTGCGCCTCGATGGCGCGGATCGCGAAGTTCTCCCCGAGCTGATTGGGCACCGAGGTGAACTTCGGCGACGGGAAGTAGTCCAGCGGGGTGGGCGGGGTCCAGATGTAGTTCTGCGCGATCCCCAGCGAGTCCGGGTGGTTAACGGGGGGGCACAGCTCGAGCTCATCGGCGGGCGGGTGGATGACCGAGCAGTTGGCGAACGACATCACCCGCGAGTACAGGAACACGCCGGTGGCGTCGCTCATCGCGAACTGCCCGTGCTGCAGGTAGAACACCCCGGCGTACCCGAAGACCGGGACGGCGCACACCACGATGGTGGCGGCCACCTTCCGCCAGTTAACCCGCCTGATGATCATGTACACGGCGAACACCGCCACCAGCGGCAGCCCGATCGAGCGCAGGACCGCGCCCACGCCGAGGAGCAGGCCGATGACCGCGCACATGCGGGTGGACGGCCCCGCCGGGTTCCAGAGCAGGAGCGTGGTGGCCAGCATGACCAGGAACAGGAACGGCACGTCGGACAGGATCAGGTGCTCGAGCTGGATCTCGAACCCGTCGTAGAGCACCGGGACGGCCGCCAGCGTGGCGACCCAGGCCTTGGCCCCGAAGCGGTGCCTGGCCAGCGCGTAGACCATGACGCCGACCGACAGGCCCTCCAGGTGTTGCAGAATCGTTATGAGAGCGTAGCTGTGGAACGGCTCCAGGATCCTGAGCCAGACGGAGTAGCCCGACACGCGAGTCGGGTCGAGGGAGAAGCTGATCGTGTTCGCCAGGTACTCGAACGAGTCGTTGAACCAGGACTGCCACCGGTATCCCAGCTCGGCGTCGACGCGGAGCAGCACGGCGGGCGCGAGCACGAGGATGAACAGGCGGTGATCGGACCAGAGCCTGGCGGCGAGCGAGCGGGCGCGGGCCAGGCCGGGAGCGGTCGGCTGGACGGACCCGTCCTGCCGCGCCGTCGGCGCACGCGACGTGGCCCCAGGCATTACCCTCAAGCCGTACCCTCCTGTGCTGGGCTGACCACCCTGACAACGAACCAAACGGCCGACTGCGCGCTTTCGTCCCCGCCTACGGTAATACGATGCGCGACCAGGGACGGCCGATGAGGCGGGATCCGCGGTTAAGACACGGTGAAGGAGACGAGGAAGACGTGGAGCTGACCGTGGTCATGCCCTGCCTGAATGAGGCAGAGACCGTGGCGACGTGCGTCCGCAAGGCTATGGGATTCCTGGAGGAAAGCGGAATCAGCGGCGAGGTGGTCGTCGCCGACAACGGGAGCACCGACGGCAGCCAGCGGCTGGCCGAGCAGGCGGGCGCGCGGGTCGTGCCGATCAGCGACAAGGGCTACGGCAACGCGCTGATGGGCGGCATCCTCGCCGCCAACGGCGAGTACGTGATCATGGGCGACGCCGACGACAGCTACGACTTCACCAACCTGATGCCCTTCGTCGAGCAGCTCCGCCAGGGCGCCGACCTGGTGATGGGCAACCGGTTCGCCGGTGGCATCGCGCCCGGCGCGATGCCACCGCTGCACAGGTATCTCGGCAATCCGGTCCTGAGCTTCATCGGCCGGCTGTTCTTCCGCAGCAAGGCCGGCGACTTCCACTGCGGGCTGCGCGGGTTCAACCGCGGCAGCGTGCTCGCGCTGAACCTCCAGGCCACCGGGATGGAGTTCGCCAGCGAGATGGTGGTGAAGGCGACCCTGGCCAGGCAGCGGGTGACCGAGGTGCCTACCACGCTGGCCAAGGACGGCCGGAGCCGCCCGCCGCACCTGCGTTCCTGGCGCGACGGCTGGCGGCACCTGCGGTTCCTGCTGCTGTTCAGCCCCCGCTGGCTGTTCTTCCTGCCCGGCCTGGTGCTGCTGGCGGCGGGCCTGGTCATCGGCGGGATCGTGGTGCCGCACCCGTTCCGGGTCGGCGTGGTGACCTTCGACGTGGACACCCTGGTCGCGGCCTCGGCGATGGTCGTGATCGGCTTCCAGTCCGTGCTGTTCTGGCTGTTCACCCAGGTGTACGCCGGCTCGGAGGGGTTCCTGCCCGAGGAGCCGAAGATCCAGCGGGTCCTGGAGAAGCTGAGCCTGGAGCGCGGGCTGCTGCTCGGCGCGGCGATCGGCGTCGCCGGCCTGGTCGGCCTCGTCGTCTCCCTCGTGTACTGGCGCGGCCAGAAGTTCGGCCAGCTCGACTACGAGCACTCGCTGCGGCTCATGATCCCGTCGGTGACCGCCCTGATCGTGAGCTCCCAGGTGATCCTCGGCACGTTCTTCCTCTCGATCCTCGGCATCAAGCACACCCGTCACCCTGTGACGGAGTCACCACCGTCCGTTCGGGATAATGGGGTTAAACACCGTGAGCAGCGCGCGGCTGCCCCTAGGCTTTAGCCCATGCGCACCATCTTGTCCGCTCCGGCCTGGCCTTACGCGAACGGTCCCCGTCACATCGGGCACGTCTCCGGCTTCGCGCTGCCGTGCGACATGTTCAGCCGGTACCAGCGCATGGCGGGCCACCGGGTGCTCATGGTGAGCGGAACCGACGAGCACGGCACGCCGATCCAGGTGCAGGCCGACGCGGAGGGCGTGTCGGCGCGGGCGCTGGCCGACCGCTACAACCGGGTGATCGTCGAGGACCTGACCAGCCTGGGGATGACCTACGACCTGTTCACCAGGACCACCACGGCCAACCACTACGCGGTCACCCAGGAGATGTTCACCGGGCTGCTGCGGAACGGCTACATCTTCCCGAAGGTCACCCTGGGCGCGATCTCGCCGTCCACCGGGCGGACGCTGCCCGACCGGTACATCGAGGGCACCTGCCCGATCTGCGGGTACCCGAGCGCGCGCGGGGACCAGTGCGACAACTGCGGCAACCAGCTCGACCCGGCCGACCTGATCGGCCCCAGGTCCAAGATCAACGGCGAGGCGCCGGTCTTCGCCGAGACCGAGCACTACTTCCTCGACCTGCCCGCGTTCGCCGAGGTGCTGGGCAGCTGGCTGCAGGCCAAGGCGGGCCACTGGCGCCCGAACGTCCTCAAGTTCTCCCTCAACCTGCTCGACGACCTGCAGCCCAGGGCGATCACCAGGGACCTGGACTGGGGCGTCCCCGTCCCGCTCGACGGGTGGCGGGACCGCCCGGACAAGAAGATCTACGTCTGGTTCGACGCGGTGATCGGCTACCTGTCCGCGTCGGTCGAGTGGGCCCGCCGCAACGGCGACCCGGACGCCTGGCGCGCCTGGTGGAACGACCCGGACGCCGAGGCGTACTACTTCATGGGCAAGGACAACATCGTCTTCCACGCCGAGATCTGGCCGGCCATGCTGCTCGGCTACGCCGGGCTCGGGGCCCGCGGCGGCTCGCCGGGCCCGCTCGGCACGCTCAACCTGCCGACCGAGGTGGTCTCGAGCGAGTACCTGACCATGGAGGGCCGCAAGTTCTCCTCCTCCCGCGCCGTGGTGATCTACGTGCGCGACTTCCTGGCCCGCTACGACGTCGACGCGCTGCGCTACTACGTGGCCATCGCCGGCCCGGAGAACCAGGACACCGACTTCACCTGGCGGGAGTTCGTCCGCAGGAACAACGACGAGCTGGTGGCGACCTGGGGGAACCTGGTCAACCGCGCGGTGTCGTTCGCGGCCCGCAACATCGGCTCGATCCCCGAGGCGGGCGAGCTGACCGGCCTCGACCGCGACGTGCTGGCCGGCTCCAGGCAGGCCTTCACCACGGTCGGCGAGCACCTGGGCGCCTCGCGGTTCAAGTTCGCCATGACCGAGGCGATGCGGACGGTGGCCGAGGCCAACAAGTACTTCTCCGAGCAGGCGCCCTGGAAGCTGCGCGAATCAGGCCCCGAGCGGATGCGCACCGTCCTGCACGTGGCCCTGCAGCTCGTCGACGACGCCAAGACCCTGCTCACCCCGTTCCTGCCCCGGTCGTCCCAGCTGGTGTACGAGATGCTCGGCGGCACCGGGACCTGGTCGGACATGCCGCGGGTCGACGAGGTCGACGAGGACGGCGGAGCCCCCTACCCGGTCATCACCGGCCGGTACGACGGGGCCGCCCGCTGGTCGTCGGCGCCGCTGCGGGCCGGCACGCCGCTGGCCACGCCCGCGCCGTTGTACACCAAGCTGGACACCGCCGTGGTGGACGAGGAACTGGCCCGCCTCGGGGCCTCATGACCAGTCATTATTGGCCGAACGACCGGTGGTGACACCCCCGGTACCGCCCCCTGGGCTGCCTAGGCCGGCGCTAGACAGCCATACGCACCTGGACATGATCGACGTTCCGATTCCCGACGTGCTCGCGGCGGCGCGGTCCGCCGGCATCGCGCGCGTGGTCACGGTCGGCACCGACGTGCGGTCATCCCGCTGGTCGGCGGAGCGCGCCGAGGAGCACGACGGGGTGTACGCGGCGGTGGCGATCCACCCGAACGAGGTCGCAGCGGTCCCCGCCGGGGCGGTCGCGGAGATCGAGGCGCTGGCCCGCCGGCCGCGGGTCGTCGCCGTGGGTGAGACCGGGCTCGACTACTACCGCGACCACGCCCCGCCCGAACTTCAGCGCTGGTGGTTCCGCGAGCACATCGCGATCGCCAAGCGGACCGGCAAGGCGCTGATGATCCACGACCGCGACGCGCACGCCGACGTGCTGCGCATCCTGGAGGAGGAGGGGCCGCCGCCGCACGTGGTGTTCCACTGCTTTTCCGGCGACGTGGCGATGGTCAAGAGCTGCGCCGAGGCCGGGTACGTGATGTCGTTCGCGGGGAACGTGACGTTCGCCAACGCCCAGCCCCTCCGCGACGCCGCCGCGGCGGCCCCGCCCGACCTGCTGCTGGCCGAAACCGACGCGCCGTTCCTGACCCCGGTGCCGTACCGCGGCCGGCCCAACTCGCCCGCCATGACCGCCTACACCCTGCGCTGCCTGGCCGAGGTCAAGGGCATGGCCCTCGCCGACCTGTGCGACGCCGTGACCGCCACCGCCGAGCGCACCTTCGGCCCCTGGTGACGAGCGAGGTCCAGGTCCGGCTGCTCGGCCCGGCCGACGTCAGGGAGACAGCCGGGCGGCTCGGCGTGCGGCCGTCGAAGCGGCTGGGCCAGAACTTCGTCGTCGAGCAGGGGACGGTCAGGAAGATCGCCGCGCTGGCGCAGGTGGGCCCGGGCGACGTGGTGCTCGAGGTGGGGCCGGGACTCGGATCGCTCACGCTCGCGCTGCTCGAGGCCGCCCCGGCCCGGGTCGTCGCGGTCGAGATCGACCGCGCGCTGGCGGAGGAGCTTCCGCGCACGCTCGCGGGCCGGGCGCCGCGCCTGGCCGGCCTGGTGACGGTGATCCACGCCGACGCGCTCCGGATCCGCGAGCCTGACCTGGCCGGACCCGGGGACCTGCCGCCTGACCTGCTCGTGGCCAACCTGCCCTACAACGTGGCGGTGCCGGTGCTGCTGCACCTGCTGGGCGCCCTGCCGGCGCTGGCCCGCGGGCTGGTCATGGTCCAGGCCGAGGTAGCGGACCGGATCTGCGCGGCCCCGGGGTCGCGGGTGTACGGCGCGCCCTCGGTGAAGGTGGCCTGGTTCGCGGCGGCGCGGCTGGCCGGGACGGTCCCGCGCACCGTGTTCTGGCCGGTGCCGAACGTGGACTCGCGGCTGGTGGCGCTGAGCAGGCACGACCCGCCTGCCGGGAGCGCCGGCCGTGAGGAGGTCTTCGCGGTGGTCGACGCGGCGTTCGGCCAGCGGCGCAAGACCCTGCGCGCGGCCCTGTCAGGCTGGGCCTCCTCGGCGCCCGAGGCCGAACGCCTGCTCCGCGCGGCCGGGATCGATCCGGCCGCGCGCGGCGAGGCGCTCGGCGTGGCGGAGTTCGCGCGCCTTGCGGCGGTCCGGGCGGCGGAGCGGCGTACGCTTTGACCATCGTGACCGGTGTGACCGCGCGGGTGCCCGCCAAACTCAACCTCCAGCTCGCGGTGGGTCCGCCGCGAGCCGACGGCTACCACGACCTGGTGACCGTGTTCCACGCCGTCGCGCTGTTCGACGAGGTCACGGTCGAGGTGGCCGACCGGGACGCGGTCACCGTCACGGGTGAGGGCGCGAGCACGGTCCCCCACGACGGGGACAACCTGGCGCTGCGCGCGGTGGCGGCGCTCCGCAAGCAGGCGCGCGGCGGCCACCGGACCGCCGGGGTGCACGTGAGCATAGCCAAGCGGATCCCGGTCGCGGCCGGGCTGGCCGGGGGCAGCGCCGACGCGGCGGCCGCCCTGGTCGCCGCCAACGAGCTCTGGGCGGCCGGCCTGACGCCGCAGCGGCTGGCCGAGATCGCCGCCACGATCGGCAGCGACGTCGCCTTTGCGCTGCTCGGCGGGACCGCGGTCGGCCGCGGCCGGGGTGAGCGGCTCACGCCGGCCCTGGCCCCGGCCACCCAGTACCACTGGGTGCTGGCCTTCGCCGAAGGCCAGCTCTCCACGCCCAAGGTCTACGCCGCCCTGGACCGGCTGCGCAGTGTTGCCCCGGGGGGACGACCCCCCGGGATCCCCCCGAGCACGGGGGGGCTCTCCGCCCCCCCGTGCCCCCCTGACCCCCCGGGGCCAACACAGCCAGCACTGGACGCCACGCTGATGTCGGCGCTGCGCTCCGGCGATGCCGCCCGCCTCGGTCGGGCGCTCAGCAACGACCTGCAGCCCGCCGCGCTGTCGCTTTATCCGGCGCTGCGCAAGACGCTGGCCGCGGGGCTCGAACTCGGCGCGCTCGGCGCGCTGGTGGCCGGCTCGGGGCCGACGTGCGTGTTCCTCGCGGCCAGCGCGGAGCGGGCCCTGGATCTCGCCGTGTCCCTGTCCGGCGCGGGCGTCTGCCGGTCGGTCGCCCGCGTCACCGGACCGGTGCCCGGCGCCGCCGTCCTGCCCGCCCAGCGATGAACCGAGCGCAGTGAACCTGATCAGCCTGGAGAAGGTGGCCAAGGCCTACGCCAACCGGACGCTCCTCGACGGCGTCTCGCTCGGGGTGTCGGCTGGGGACCGGATCGGGGTGGTGGGTCGCAACGGCGCGGGGAAAACCACGCTGCTGGCCCTGCTGGCCGGGACCAGTACGCCCGATGCGGGCCGGGTGGCCAGGACCTCCGGCCTGCGGCTCGGCTACCTGCCGCAGGCCGGCCTGCTGACCGGGACGGTCGGGCAGATCGTGTTCGGGGCCGCGGACGGCCTCGCGCAGGTGCCGTTCCAGGCCGACCCCAGGGCGCGGGCGGTAGTGGCCGAGCTGCTGCCCGGGATCAACCTGCAGGCCCCGGCCGGGCAGCTGTCCGGCGGCGAGCAGCGCCGGGTCGCGCTCGCGGCCCTGCTCGTCGTCGAGCGGGACGTGCTGCTCCTGGACGAGCCGACCAACCACCTTGACCTCGAGGCGATCGACTGGCTCGGCGCGCACCTGCGAGACCTTGGTTCCGCGGTCATCGTGGTCAGCCACGACCGGTGGCTGCTCGACACGGTCTGCGAGCGGACCTGGGAGGTCGACCGCGGCCAGGTGTGCGCCGCCGAGGGCGGCTACTCGGCGTACGTACTGGCGCAGGCAGAACGGGAGCGCGGCGAGGAGGTCGCGGAGCGCCGGCGGCGGAACCTGGCCCGCAAGGAGCTGGCCTGGCTGCAGCGCGGCGCCCAGGCCCGGACGACCAAGGCCAAGTTCCGGGTGGAGGCGGCCAACGCGCTGATCGCGGCGGAGCCTCCGCCGCGGGACAGCGTCGAGCTGACCAGGCTGGCCACCGCCCGGCTCGGCAAGACCGTCATTGAGCTAGACGACGTCTCGCTGTCGGTGCGGGACGGCGGCGGGCCGCGTCCGCTGCTCGAGCATGTGACCTGGCAGCTCGGCCCGGGGGACCGGGTCGGGATGGTGGGGGTCAACGGCAGCGGCAAGACCTCGCTGCTGCGCCTGCTGGCCGACTCGCTCGACGCGGATGACGGGTTGCGGGCCGAGGGGACGGTCGTGCGGGGCAAGACCGTCCGGCTCGCCCACCTGTCGCAGGAGCTCGCCGAGCTCGACCCCGAGCAGCGGGTCCGTGAGGCCGTCGAGGAGGTGGCCTTGCGGATCCGGGTGGGTAACCGCGAGCTTTCCGCGGGCCAGCTCCTGGAACGGCTGGGCTTCAGCGGGGAACGGCAGCGGACCAGGATCGGCGACCTGTCCGGCGGCGAGCGGCGCCGGGTGCAGATGCTCAGGCTGCTCATGGACGAGCCCAACGTGCTCCTGCTCGACGAGCCCACCAATGACCTGGACCTCGAGACGCTCACCGAGTTCGAGGACCTGCTCGACGGCTGGCCCGGCACCCTGGTGGCGGTCAGCCACGACAGGTACTTCCTCGAGCGCGTCACCGAGCACGTGGTGGCGCTGCTCGGCGACGGCCAGCTCTCCTTCCTCGGCGGCGGCGTCGACGAGTACCTGAACCGCATCCGCACCGCCCGCACGGGATCCTCAGGCGGGCCGCAGCCGGTCACGGCGGCGCCCGGCGCAGCGCGGTCATCGGCGGCCGGGGAGCGGACCGCGCGCAAGGAGCTGCAGCGCCTGGAACGCCAGCTGGACCGGCTATCGGAGCGCGAGGCGGAGCTCACCGAGCAGCTGGCCGCCAACGCGACCGACTACGAGAAGCTCACTGCGCTCGGCGCCGACCTGCGGGCCGCCCAGGCGGAGAAGGCCGATCTAGAGGAACGCTGGCTGGCCCTCGCGGCGGGGCTCGAATAGGGCCCCGCGAGCCTGGGCCCCGCGAGCCAAAGGGCCGCGGCGGCGACTGGACTCTGCTTTCTCCCCCTGGCCCACCCCAGGAGCGACGAAGGAGCGACGAGGGAAGGAGCCGCCTTAAGGCGGCCCGGAGGCGAGTGGGGATAATTCAGCGTCGAACGGGGCGAGCAGGATGCGCATCAGGTCGGCCAGCTGCTGACGTTCCCCGCGATCCAGGCCCGCCAGCAGCGCCTCCTCGCGGCTGACCAGGTCATCCAGGGCCGCGTCCACGCGCGCCAGGCCACGGTCGGTGAGGGTGACCAGCACCCCCCGCTTGTCCCTCGGGTCGGGCTCCCGGCGGACCAGATCCGCCTCGGCCAGCCGGTCGATCCTGTTGGTCATGGTGCCCGAGGTCACCAGGGTGGCGCGGAGCAGCCCGCCCGGGGTCAGCTGGAACGGCGGACCCTGCCTGCGCAGCGCCGACAGGACGTCGAACTCCCACGACTCAAGGTCGTGGTCCGCGAACGCCCCGCGCCTGGCGATGTCGAGGTGCCGGGCGAGCCTGGAGATCCGGCTGAGCACCTCAAGCGGCTCGACGTCCAGGTCGGGCCGCTGCGCCCGCCACGCGGCCACCAGGTCGTCGACCTCGTCACGCAGCTCAGCCACCTGGCAGATCCCGTCCTCGGAACCCGCCCCGGCGCGCGGCCCGCCACGCTGGCCCATTACTAGAGGGTATCTCTTGACGTCAAGATGTCGAGTCCTGTACAAGGGAAATTAGTGGGACTGTGTCTCTCAATATGAGAAAAGGATCTGGCCACGATGTGGGACGCAACCCTCTATCTGAGGTTTGACGGCGAGCGCGCCAGGCCATTCTTTGACCTGCTCGCCAGGGTCGGAGCAGAGCTGCCCGACTACGTGGTTGACCTGGGCTGCGGCCCGGGCAACCTCACGGCGCTGCTGGCTGAACGCTGGCCGTCCGCCGCCGTGTGCGGCGTGGACAGCTCACCGCAGATGATCGAGGCCGCGCGGACGCTGGTCCCCGCGGATGCCCCGCCGCCTTCCGGTTCGGGGCCGGTCCTGACCAGCCACGCGCCTGGGTTGTCGTTCATGCTCGACGATATTAGGCACTGGGAACCTCAGAGTCTTCCCGACGTGATCGTCTCCAACGCGGTGCTGCAGTGGGTGCCCGGCCATCGCGAGCTGCTGGTCCGCTGGGCGGATCAGCTGGCTGACGGCGGATGGCTGGCCTTCCAGGTGCCGGCCAACTTCGACCAGCCATCGCACGCGATCCTGCGTGAGATGGTGGCCTCGGCCCGGTGGCGCCCGCTGCTGCGGGACGTGGAGCTGAACCGGCAGTCGGCCGACCCGGCCGACTACGCGGAGCTGCTAGCTGGAGCCGGCTGCGAGGTCGACGCCTGGGAGACGACGTATGTGCACATCCTGCGGGGCGATAACCCGGTGCTCGAGTGGTACAAGGGCACCGGGCTGCGTCCCGTCCTGGCTGTGCTCGACGCGGACCAGGCCGCTGACTTCCTCGCCGGGTACGGCGAGCGGGTGCGGGCAGCGTATCCGCCGAGCTCCTTCGGTACGGTCTTCCCGTTCCGCCGGGTGTTCACCGTCGCCCGCCGAACCCGGCTATCTAGTTTTCCAATTGATTTAATAGGAAAACTCTGGCAGGATCACGGCATGCGCCGTGGCTTGCCTCCCCTTTCGGTGCCCTGCCGTCAGTGCGTTCTCGCCGGCGCCTGTCCGCTGGTCCGTCGCGGCCAGCGGTGTCCGGTCGTCCCGCGCTGACCGGTCAGGCTCGTTTCGGCTATCCAGCCGGCCGTTGCCCACCCGTTCTTGAGGCAGGGCCGCCTGGTCACTTAGTGCACTCAATTCCCACTGGCTATGCCCACAGCCAGTCTTTTGGACGTGAGGAGAGAAGCGATATGAGCACGACGATCCGGCCGGCCTCCCCCGCCAGCGTGCAGCCTGGCCGGCTACTCAGCGCGCGGCAGCTAGCGGACCTTACGCTGCGCCTGGCAGCCAACCCC
Organism: Streptosporangiaceae bacterium; assembly: GCA_050698755.1. Lineage (GTDB taxonomy): Bacteria > Actinomycetota > Actinomycetes > Streptosporangiales > Streptosporangiaceae > Palsa-504. The sequence continues at coordinate 22,637 of JBOHCK010000047.1, forward strand.
GCGGAATGGCTCGCGCGGGTCAGGCTGAACGCGGCCGGCCGCTGGTACGAGCGGATCTACCTGGACGACAGCCACGACGTATGGGTCATCAGCTGGCTGCCGGGGCAGGCCACAGGTTTCCACGACCACGATGAGGTCAACGGGGCGTTCGCGGTGGTCTGGGGCACGCTGATGGAGCGCCGGGTGTCGGGAGACCTGGCGACGGGACGAGTACTGGCCAAGCCGGTCGGGGCCGGCGGATCACGCTCGTTCGGACCCGGCTACATCCACGACGTGCGCAACGCCGCCGCCTCGGCGGTGGCGGTCAGCGTGCACGCCTACTCACCCCCGCTGACCACGATGACCCGCTACGAGCTCACGCCGGGCGGGCTGGTCAAGCTGGACACCGAGGGCGCCGCCGCATGGTGACGCGGAGGCCGCCGGGATCTCACACGATCGACGAGATCCTGGCGGCCGCCCGCGCGCGGCTGGTGCGGCTGGCGCCGGACGAGGCGTTCCGTGAGGTGGCCGGGGGAGCAGTACTCATCGATATCAGGCCGGCCGCGCAGCGCGCGGTGCACGGAGAGATACCGGGTTCGGTCATCGTGGAGCGCAACCACCTGGAGTGGCGCCTCGACCCGTGCTGTGAGGCCCGGCTCCCGTGGGTCACCGGCTATGACCACCGGGTCATCATCTTCTGCCAGGACGCCTATACCTCCAGCCTGGCCGCGGCCGCCCTGCTTGACCTGGGGCTGTACCGCGCCACCGACCTGATCGGCGGGTTCAGCGCGTGGACGGCCGCAGGCCTGCCTTCCGCGCCCGGCGGTGCGGGCACGGTCACGCTGGCCCCGGGCGCCGGCCCGGCTCGGTTGCCCTCGCTCGCCTCCGGGCCGCCTTAAAGGCGGCGCTGTAGCCCTCGTTCGCCTCCGGGCCGCCGCGGCCCTCTGGCTCACGGGGATCACCGCTTGGGCGACTTGTGGCCGTTCGCGTCTAGGTGGGACAGGCCGTTCCAGGCCAGGTCGATCAGGTTGGCGGCGACCTCTTCTAGCTTCGGCTTGCGCGCGTCCAGCCACCACTGCCCGGTGAACGCGACCATGCCGACGAGCATCTGGGCGTACAGCGGGGCGAGCTTGGGGTCGTGCCCGCGCGAGGCCAGGAAGTCGGCCAGGATGTACTCCACCTGGCCGGCGATGTCGCTCAGCAGCGTGCCGTAGGTTCCGGTGCTCGACCCGGGGTTGGAGTCCCTGACCAGGATCCGGAATCCGTCGGCGTTGTCTTCGATGTACCTGAGCAGGCCGACCGTCGCGGCCTCGAACTTGTCCCTGGTGTGGTCGCCGCCCAGGAGCGCCGTCGCCATGGTCAGCAGACGCTCCACTTCCCGGTCGACCACGACCGCGTAAAGCCCTTCCTTGCCGCCGAAATGCTCGTAGACCACGGGCTTGGACACGCCGGCCTGGGCGGCGACCTCCTCGATCGAGGTTCCCTCGAACCCGCGCTCGGCGAATAGGCGGCGCCCGATGTCCAGAAGCTGCTGCCGCCGTTCCTGCCCTGTCATCCGCTGGCGGCCGGTCCTTTGGGTGGGGGCACTCACTTGTTCATCATCGCGACTACGCGGACACCGCGCCACGAACCCGGCGGCGTGTCCTGGCGGGGACGGCCCCCGCAGGCTCTGCCGCGAGGCTACGGCGCGTCATAGAGCCGAGTTTCCTCGTCGCGGTGGCGGGGCGCTTGGCGCTCAGCCGCTCCTCATCCGGCCAGCGCACGTCGTAGGCCCAGTTCAGCTTCTCGAAGGCCCAGATGACGCGCGCGCTCGGGTCGAGCTGGCCCTTCAGCGCCCCGTGCCGCGCGCACGTCGGGTCGGCGTGGTGCAGGTTGTGCCAGGATTCGCCGAACGACGCGATGGCCAGCCACGAGACGTTGCGCGACTTATCGCGCACCTCGAACTCCTCGCTGCCGAAGGTGTGGCAGATAGAGTTGATCGACCAGGTGACGTGGTGCAGCAGGGCGACCCGGACCAGGCTGGCCCAGAAGAAGGCGGTCAGCGCACCGTGGATGGACATCCCCCACAGCCCGCCGATCAGCGCGGGGAGCAGCAGCGAGACCGCGACGAGCGCGGGGAACAACCGATCGACCCGGCGGATCCGGTGGTCGGCGAGCAGATCAGGAGAGAACTTCTCCTGCGAGGTCTTGTTCGGGTCGAACAGCCAGCCGATGTGCGCGTACACCAAGCCCTTGGACAGCGCCTTCCAGTCGTCCCCGTACCGCCACGGCGAGTGCGGGTCGCCCTCCTTGTCGCTGTACTTGTGGTGCCGGCGGTGGTCGGACACCCAGGTGATGACCGGCCCCTCGATGGCCAGGCTGCCCGCGATGGCCAGCGCCACCCGCAGCCCGGTCTTGGCCTTGAACGATCCGTGGGTGAAGTACCTGTGGTAGCCGACGGTGACGCCGAGTCCCGACCCCCAGTAGAAGACCAGCGCGATGACGACATCGTGCCAGCCCAGTCCCCAGCCCCACAGCAGCGGGATCGCGGCCACCAGGGCCGCCATGGGTATGGCGACGAACAGGCCGACGAGGAAGCGCTGGAACGTCGAGTTCGGCTGGTCGGCGAAATCCGGCCTGGCCGCGCGCGGCTCGGTGGTCACGTTGACTGTGTCGGGGGAAGTGGTCATCGTGCTCCTCTGGTTCGGGACATAACGGTCAGGAGCGCCTGTACGCTTACGTAACCGTAGCCTACGAGACCGTAGGTTAGGCAACATCTTGCCGGTGAATTTCTGCAAATAGGCGTATGAATTTCGTGTGCAGGCCCCTCTGGGCGTCTCAAAATGCGAGACGACGAGCAGGACGTGTCGGTCTCGTCACGGCCCGCTGATGGCTTTGTCTCCGCAACTGCCTGCCCGGCGGACCCGCCCCCAAACGCCCGGGCCGACGGCTTGTCCGTCTCTTCGCGGCGGCCGGCTCTGGCCGGCCTGGCCGAGGCATCAAA
>JBOHCK010000048.1:0-25470 GCA_050698755.1 Streptosporangiaceae bacterium
CAAAGACGCTGCATCCACACGGAGCTGATGTACTGGCCGCGCGGGCGGAGTAAGGCGGGCGCGGGGGTGGCACCAACGGCGTTCGGGATAATGCCCTTGGTCGAGCAGAGAGGGGCCGGGGATGGGCGCCGAGCGGGAGCGGGTATCGGAATTCGGCAAACTGGAGAACGGGCTGCTCCAGGCGGGTGACTGGTACCGGTGGGGGCCCTACGTTAGCGAGCGGCAGTGGGGGACCGTCCGCGAGGACTACAGCCCCGACGGGCAGGCGTGGGACTACTTGCCGCACGATCACGCCAGGTCACGCGCGTACCGGTGGGGCGAGGACGGGCTGGCCGGGTTCTGCGACGTGGAGCAGCGGCTCTGCCTGGGGCTGGCGCTGTGGAACGGGCGCGACCCGATCCTGAAGGAGCGGGCGTTCGGGCTGACCGGCTCGCAGGGCAACCACGGCGAGGACGTCAAGGAGTACTGGTGGTACCTGGACGCCATCCCCAGCCACGCCTGGAACCGCTGGCGTTACCACTACCCGCAGGACGCCTTCCCTTACGAGGAGCTCATCGAGGTCAACGCGGCGCGGAACCGGCTGCAGCCGGAATACGAACTGCTGGACACCGGGGTGTTCGACGGCGGGCGGTACTGGATCGTCGAGGTGGCCTACGCCAAGGCCGGGCCCGACGACCTGCTGATGTCAATCTCAGTGACCAACGCGGGGCCGGAGACCGAGACGCTGCACGTGCTCCCGACGTCCTGGTTCCGTAACACCTGGTCCTGGGAAGACGACGGGGACAAGCCGGTCCTGGGCGCGGCCGAGGCGGCTCCGGACGGGACGGCGGCCGTCGACCTAGAGCATCCGTTCGTCGGCCCGATGGAGCTGATCGCAGGGCCCGGGCCGGACGGGACGCTGCCGACGGCGCTGTTCTGCGAGAACGAGACAAACGTGGCCCGGCTGTTCGACGCGGAACCGGCGACGGCGTACCCGAAGGACGGGATCAACGACCACGTGATCAGCGGTTCGGCCACCGTGAATCCCGCGCAGACGGGAACCAAGTGCGCATTCTGGTATCAGGTGACGCTGGCCGCGGGCGCGTCGGCCGAGCTACGGGTCCGGCTGCGGCGGCGGGACGCGGCCGCCGCGGCGGGTGCTCCAGTGACCACGGGGGCGGTGGGGGCTGCAGGGGCGCTAGGGACGGCAGGGGCTGCGGGGGCGCTGGGGGCTGCGGGCGCGGGCGCGGCGGGGGCGCCTCTCGGGGCCCAGTTCGGGCAGGTGCTGGCGCAGCGGCGGGGCGAGGCGGATGAGTTCTACGAGGAGCTGACGCCCCGCGAGGCGACTCCCGACGAGGCGATGGTCATGCGCCAGGGGTTTGCCGGGCTGCTGTGGAGCAAGCAGTTCTACTACTACGACGTGGCCCGCTGGCTGGACGGCGACCCGGGCCAGCCGGTCCCGCCGGCGGAGCGGCTGACCGGGCGCAACTGCAAGTGGCGCAACTTCGACGCGTTCGACATCATGTCGATGCCCGACAAGTGGGAGTACCCCTGGTTCGCCGCGTGGGACCTGGCGTTCCACTGCGTGGCGCTGGCGCACGTGGACCCGGCCTTCGCCAAGTACCAGCTGATCCTGCTGTGCCGGGAGTGGTTCCAGCACCCGAACGGCGCGCTGCCGGCCTACGAATGGAACTTCTCGGACGTTAACCCGCCGGTGCAGGCCTGGGCGGCGCTCGAGGTGTTCACCGTGGACGAGGGCCGCGACCTGGACTTCCTGAGCCGGGTCTTCGACAAGCTGATCATCAACTTCGCCTGGTGGGTCAACTTGGAGGACCAGGGCGGCAAGAACGTATACGAGGGGGGCTTCCTCGGCCTGGACAACATCGGCCCGCTCGACCGCTCCAACCTGCCCGTCGGCGGCACGCTGGAACAGTCCGACGCCACCGGGTGGATGGGCGCGTACTCGGTCGCCCTCGGCACCATCGCCACCGTGCTGAACCACGCCGGGCAGCGGCCCGCGTCGGACCTGGTGCTCAAGTTCCTCGAGCACTTCGCCGCCATCCGCGACGCCCTGGACAGCCAGGGCCTGTGGGACGAGACGGACGGGTTCTACTACGACCGGCTGGTGACGCCGTCCGGTACCCAGATACCCGTGCGGGTCCGGTCGATGGTCGGCATCATCCCGGTGCTCGCGGCCGCGATCGTGCACGAGCACGACCTGGATCGGGCGCTGGTCGTGGGCAAGCAGTTCGCGGACCTGCTCGGCCGCGCGGACCTCGCCGACACCGCACGGATGCGCGAGCAGGGCATGATGCGCGGGCCCTCGGGCGACCAGCGGCTGCTGCTGTCCCTGGCCGGCCGTGACCGGCTGCACCGGCTGCTGACCAGGCTGTTCGACGAGAGCGAGTTCCTGTCCCCGCACGGCCTGCGGGCCCTATCGGCCTACCACCGCGATCATCCCTACGTGCTGTCGGTCGAGGGCGTCACGGCCAGCATCGACTACGAGCCGGCCGAGTCCACCACGCCGATGTTCGGCGGGAACTCCAACTGGCGCGGCCCGATCTGGTTCCCGCTGAACTACCTGGTGATCAGCGTCCTTGAGCGGTACCACACGTACTTCGGCGATCAGTTCACCTGTGAGTATCCGACCGGGTCAGGCAGTCACGTGACCCTGGACAAGGTCGCCGCCGACCTGCAGGACCGGCTCATCACGATCTTCACCCGGGGTCCGGACGGCCGGCGGGCGTGCTTCGGGGGTTACGAGTTGCTGCAGTCCGATCCGGCCTGGCGGGACAACCTGGTCTTCGGTGAGTACTTCCACGGCGACAACGGCGCGGCCCTGGGCGCCTCGCACCAGACCGGGTGGACCGGCCTGATCGCCGACATCGTCCGCCGGCGATACGGCATGGTCCGCTCGATCAGCGAGATCATCACCCTCGTCGAGCAAGAGCACCAGATGTGACGGCCGCCTAGCCCGCCGGATCGTACCAGGACTCGCCGTCAGGGAGCAGGGCGGCGGCCTGGCCGGGGCCCCAGCTGCCCCTGGCGTAGGGATGGACGGGGACGACGTCGCCGAGCACGGGGTCGACGACGCGCCAGGCGGCCTCGACCATGTCCTGGTCGGCGAACAACCAGCGTTCGCCGGCCAGGGCGGCGCCGATGAGGCGGTCGTAGGGGCGCATGTCCAGGCCGGGGTGCTCGGCGAAGTCGAGGTCCTGGGGCTCAGGCGCCCAGCCGGCGCCGGGCTTCTTGCCGACCAGGGCCAGGCTGACCCGGTCCTCGGGGTTGATCCGGAAGCGGAGGCGGTTGGCGGGCGCCTGGTCGCCGAGGTTGAAGGCGTCGTGCGGGGGCCGCCGGAAGGTGATGGTGACCTCGGTCGCGGTGACCGGCAGGCACTTGCCCGCGCGGATCAGGATGGGCACGTCCGCCCAGCGCCAGGAGTCGGCGGCGAGCCTGATCGCCGCGTAGGTCTCGGTCACGGACTTCGGGTCGACGCCGGCGACCTGGAGGTACCCGTCGTACTGGCCCTTGACGGTGAGCTCGGGGGTCAGCGGGCGCAGCGCGCCGATCACCTGCGCCTTGGCGGCGCGCCAGGAGTCCAGGCCGTTCCCGTCCGGGGGTTCGGCCAGGACGGTGGCCAGGACCTGGAGCATGTGGTTCTGGATCACGTCGCGGATCGCGCCGGTCTTGTCGTAGAAGCTGCCGCGGTCGGCGACGTCGAACGCCTCCGCCATCGTGATCTGGATGCTCTGCACGTAGTCCCGGTTCAGCACCGGCTCGATGACCGAGTTCGCGAAGCGGACGAACATCAGGCTGTCGACCGGGTCCAGGCCCAGCCAGTGGTCGACCCGGTAGATGGCGTCCTCGGGGAAGTAGGAGTGCATCGTCGCGTTCAGCTGCTGCGCGCTGGCCAGGTCGGAGCCGAACGGCTTTTCCACCATGACCCGGTTGCCCGTCGCCCGCCCGGCCTTGGAGATGCCCTCGGCGATCCGCCCGAACAGGGGCGGGGGGACCTCGAGGTAGAACAGGGCCTGCTGCGCCTGGCCCATCGCGTCCGACATGGCCGCGTAGGTCGCCGGGTCGCCCAGGTCGCCGTCCACGTACCGGAGCAGCCCCAGCATGGTGGCCGCCGCCGGGCTGGCCGGGTCGATCTTGTTCAGCTGGAGCGAGGCGGTCGCGTAGGCGCGGAACTGGTCGAGTCCCCAGCCGCTCTTGGCCACGCCGACCACGGGCACGTTGAGCACCCCCCGCTCGACCAGCCCCACCAGCGCGGGGAAGGTCTCCAGCTTGGCCAGGTCACCGGTGGCACCGAAGATCACCAGCGCGTCAACGTGGTCACTGCTCATGTCCGCCTCCCGACGTGGGCTCGGTTGTCCGTGACCTATCCTGCCGCACCGCGGGTGGCGGGCGGTCAGCCGTCCCGGCCGCGGCGGAACTTCGGCGGGGCGGCTCCCCGGCCCACGCCCCAGGCCCGCCCGCCGAAGTCCCACTGCCTGCGGCACCGCCTGAACGAGGCGCGATCTGCCGCGGTAATGAGAACGGTCATCCTCAGGTCCCGTCGGCTCGTGAACTGCCGCAACTGTACCTCGCCTTATACGCTGGCTGCCGTGAAGCGCTCCCGGGCCCGGCTGGTGGTGGCCGGGCGGCGGCCCCCGGCGCAAGACGAGATGCGGGCGGTGTATCAGCAGGTGCTGCGCTCGTTCGCCGCCACCGGACACGCGCCTTCGGCCGTGGATCTGGCTGAGACAGCCGGCCGGTACGGCACCACGGCGGCCGCGGTCCTGGCCGCGCTGCACGCCGGCGATTACCTGCAGCTAGGCCCCGACGGGCAGATCCGGGCCGCTTACCCGTTCTCGGGGGTGCCGACCCCGCACCTGGTAGACATCGACGGCGGGCCGCGGGCCTATGCGATGTGCGCGATCGACGCGCTGGGGATGGCGGCGATGCTCGGCACCGGGGTGACGATCACCTCCGCGGACCCGGGCACCGGCGAAGAGGTAACTGTCACCGTCCGGACCGACGGGAAGACCGCATGGCAGCCGGCGACCGCGGTCGTCTTGAACGGGCGGCTGATCTCGGCGCAGGCGTGCGGGCCCGGTCCCCAGGCCGTAGCGGCGTCCGCCGACGCGTGCTGCGGGTACATGAACTTCTTCGGCACCCGCGCGAGCGCGACGGCCTGGGGCGCCGCGCACCAGGCGATCACCGGCGAGATCCTGGGGCAAGCCGCCGCGCTGCGGCTGGGCGTGGACATCTTCTCCAAACTGCTGAGCGAGGCGAGCGATGGACCTGATCGTTGAGGATGCGGTCGTCATCACGATGGCGGCCGGCGGGACGGCCGACGGGATGCTGGTCAGGGACGGGCGGATCGCCGCGGTGGGGACCGCCGAGGCGGTCCGGGCGGCGGCCGCGCCGGGCGCGGCCGCGGTGCGACTGGACGGGGCCACCGTCATCCCCGGACTGATCGACGCGCACTGCCACGTCGCCGACGTCGGCTACCTCGCGACGGCGGCGGACTGCAGCCAGCCGTCCGCACCGGACATCCCGGCGATCCAGGCGCGGATGGCCGAAGCCGCCGGCCGGACCGCGGCGGGCTCCTGGGTGACCGGAGCCGGGTACGTGGAGTACAAGCTGCGCGAGGGGCGGCACCCGACCAGGGACGATCTGGACCGGGCGGTGCCCGGCCGGCCCGCGGTGCTGTACCACACCTCGCTGCACGCGGCCGTGCTGAACACGGCCGCACTGGCCGAGGCCGGGTTCGCCGACTCCCAACCCGATCCGCCGGACGGTGCCTTCGGCCGGGACGCCCAGGGCCGGCTCGACGGCGTGGTGTTCGAGCGGCCGATGTTCGCGCTGTTCGAGCGGAACCTGCGGGAGGACATCGCCCGGATGGGCGCCGCCGCGGGCGCCAGGCTGATTCAGATGGCGAGCCAGCGGCTCGCCGCGTTCGGGGTGACCGCGGCGTGCGACGCGGACATGCGCGGCGATACCTACGCCGCGTACGCCGAGGCCGACGCGGCCGGCCTGCTCGGCCTGCGGATCCGCGGGCTGGTCGTGCACGACCACGCGGACCGGGTCCCGGCCGGGCGGCACTCGGACCGGCTGGCCACCGGGGCCGTGAAGATCTGGGCCGACGGCGGGATGAGCAGCCGCACCGCCGCGATCTCCGGCACCTACCCCGTCCCGCCGTATGGGTCGGGCATCCTGTACTTCTCCCCCGGCGATCTGACCGAGATGGTCCGCGACTTCGACGCCCGCGGCCTGCAGGTCTGCATCCACGCCCAGGGCGACCGCGCCATCGAGATCGTCCTGGACGCCTACGCCGCGGTGCTCGCCGCCGGCGCCGGTAACCCGCTCAGGCACCGCATCGAGCACGGCGGCGCGATGTACCCGCCGCTGGCCGCCCGGGCCGCGGCCATGGGGATCGTGATCGTCAGCCAGCCCGGGTTCATCTCAACCCTCGGGGACGGGTTCGCCGAGGCGTTCGGCGACCGGAGCGACGATCTGTACGCCTTCGCTTCCTGGCAGCGGGCCGGCCTGGTCGTGGCGGGGTCCTCGGACGCCCCCGTCATCACCGCCGACCCGCGGCTCGGCCTGCGCGACGCCATCCTGCGCCGCACCGGCCGCGGTGCGCTGCTGGGTCCCGGTGAGCGCCTGCCGGCCCGGGACGCGCTGGCCATGTACACCACCCGGGCCGCCTTCGCCTCGCACCGCGAGCGCGAGACCGGCTCGCTGGAGGCCGGCAAGCACGCGGACTTCGTGGTCCTGCAGGAAAACCCGCTCCTGGCGGAACCCGAGCGGGTCGCGGACATCGGCGTCCTGGCCACCGTCCTCGGCGGGACACCCGTCTACCAGGCCACGAAGTTGTGGCCCAGTTGACCGTTTCCTGCCTGTTCTTGAGCTTTACGGACAGTTTCTGCCAGATTCCTCACAAAAAGTGAACCTTCTGGCCGATTGCCCCGTCTAACTTCTGAACGCAGGGCAAGCCGCTGTGGTATGTGACGGCAGGGGTCACACGGTCTGGTATGGCAGCGGCGGCTTTAAACAGAGGGGACCTCTATGCGATTCGGTATCAAAGCAGCACTCACGGCTGCCGTCGCCGGACCGGCGATCGCGGCCTTGATGCTGACGGGGGCGGGGCCGGCTAACGCAGCCGTCACCACCACCACGGCACACACCACAAGCACTGCGGGGTGGTTCAACCCGTTCTGCTTCAACCAGTTCCGGAACCCGTTCAACCAGCGGCAGCAGTGGAACCTCCGCGGCTCCAACACCGTCGACCTCTGGTTCCAGGGCCAGGAATTCACGTACGCCGTGCACTTCAACCAGCGGGGAAGCTGCCTCAGCGGAACGCTGACCGATACGGGTCTGCCCTCCGGCGAGCAGAACCTTGGGGTTCACGGAACGGTCTTCGGGAACCACGTCACGTTCAGCGTCAGGTATCCGACCAACTTCCAGGGCACCCGGACCTTCAACGGCTACATCAACCGGTGGGGAAACGTCTCCGGTAGGTGGTCCGAGACGGGCACCGAGAACGGCAGTGGCAACTGGTCGCTGGCCAGGGACGTCCACCGGGCCTGCCACAGGTTCGTCTGGTGGGACCCGAACCGGGCCTGCTTCATCTAGCCCTACAACCGTCAGCCGGGGCGCGGCCTACTCAGGCCGCGTCCCGGCTGACTGTTTCCTGTCTACTCCTGTCGTTCCTGTGAGTTTCTGCCAGTTTCCCGACGTACAGGCAACCTTCAGGTATATCTCACCGTCTTTCAGGTAGAAGCAGGGTTGCCGCTGATGTGCGTGACGGCAGGGGTCACGAAGCACAAGTACTGCAGCGGCGGCCTTTAGCAGAGGGGAACTCTATGAGATTCCGCACCAAAGCGGCGATCATGACCGCCCTCGCCGGACCGGCGATCGCGGGCCTGATCCTCACGGGGGCGGGGCCGGCTAACGCAGCCGTCACCACCGCCAACGCACCGCACGCCAGCTCGGACCCGATCTTCCAGTTCTGCAGCCCGTACAACCTCGAGCGGTGGGACTTCAGGGGGAACAACACCGTCGACCTCACGTTGGGCACCACGCCGTACACGTACGCGGTGCACTTCAACCAGCGGGGCAGTTGCCTGTCCGGCTGGCTGACCGACACGAACATCCCGAACGGCCCGCAGACCGGGCCGGTCCACGGGTACGTGTTCAGGAACTACGTGAGGTTCTCGTTCACCTACACCTACACCGGCGAGACCCAGGGGACACGGGTCTACACCGGCACCATCAACCGCTGGGGACACGTCTCTGGGACCTGGTCCGATACAGGCGCTGACCACTCCACCGGCTACTGGTCGCTGGCTCGCGATGTAAGGCGAGCGTGCCCGGGCTTCTTCCCGTGGTTCGGATTCTTTGAATTCGGCAACGGATGCCCGGTCCCGTTCCCTTACCGGTTCTACTACTGATCCGGCCTTAGGCCCGATGGCCCCGCGCGGGGATGGCACGATCCCGCGCGGGGCCTCTTTCGTGCCCGGGGGTGGTACCAACGTTCGTTCGGCCTAAAGGAATAAGGGGTTACGAGGGGCAGCCGGCGTGGCGGCGTCCGGCTGGGCCGGCGGGGGCGTGACCGGGCTGCCGCGGAGCAGGTAGGCGGACCTGAGCAGGTCCGGGTGGGCGCGCAGCTCGCTGGCCGGGCCGGAGAAGCGGATCCGGCCGCCCTCCATGACGTGCGCGTGGTTGGCCAGGCCCAGCGCCACGGTCGCGAACTGCTCGATCAGCAGGACCCCGGTGCCCGACTCGGCGACCGCCGCGATCACCGGGATCAGGCGGCCGACCACGACGGGCGCCAGGCCCAGGGACAGCTCGTCGATCAGCAGGTAGGCCGGCTGCGAGATCAGCGCCTGGGCCAGGACGACCATCTGCTGCTCGCCGCCGGACAGGGTCCTGGCCAGCGCGGCCAGGCGCTGGGCGAGCTGGGGGAACAGCTCGAGGACCCGGGTGCGGCCGGCCTGCGCCTGCTCGCGGGACAGGGCGTAGCTGGCCACGCGCAGATTGTCCTCGACGGTCAGGTCGGGGAGCAGCCTGCGGCCCTCGGGGACGATCGCGACGCCCGCCTGCCTGATCCGCTCGGGGCGCCGGCCGGTGAGGTCGGCCTCGTCCAGGAGCACCGACCCGGCCCTGGGACGCAGGACGCCGCCGACGGCGAGCACCAGGCTGGACTTGCCCGCGCCGTTCGGGCCGAGCAGGGCGGTCACCTGCCCGGCCGGGATATCGAGGGAGACGTCCCTGACTACGGGGCGCCCGCCGCGCTCGACGGTGAGGTCGCGCAGGAGCAGGGCGCTCATGCCACCCCCAGGTAGGCGCGGATCACGTCGTCGTCGCGGAGCACGGCGGCGGTCGGGCCGGAGGCGATCAGCTTGCCGAAGTCCAGCACGGCCGTGGTCTGGCAGCAGGCCGAGACCAGGCTCATGTCGTGGTCGACCAGGATCGCCAGTGCCCCGGTGTGCTCCGGGATGCGCCTGATCACCTCGCCGAGATGACGGGTCTCCTCGTCGGGCAGCCCGGCGGCGGGCTCGTCGAGCAGCACAACCTTAGGCCGGCCGACGACCGCGCGCGCGACCTCGACCAGGCGGCGCTGGCCGGCCCCGAGTGTGCCGACCTTGGCGGCGGGCGAGGCGTCGAGCCCGACGAATTCGATCGCGTCCAGCACGTCCCCACGGCGAGCGGCGCGGCCCAGCGCGGAGTGCTCGTGCACGATCGCGACGTTGTCGAACACCGACAGCTCCTCGATCGCCTGCTCGGTCTGGAACGTGCGGCGCACCCCCCACCGCGCGCGACGGAAGTGGGCCATCGATAGTAGGTCTACCCCGAAGGCGCGGACCGTCCCGCCGGCGGGCCTGATGAATCCGCTCAGCACGTTGAGGAACGTGGTCTTGCCCGCGCCGTTCGGCCCGATCAGACCGCACGTGCCCGGCTCGAAGACCAGGCTCATGTCATCGAGTGAGGTGACGCCGCCGAAGCGGACGGTCAGGCCCGCCACCTCGATCACGGCGGATCACCTCCGGCCGGCGCCGGGGCCCGGGCGAGGCGCCGACGCAGGAGGCGGCCGAGGCGGGCCAGGTCCTTCGGTACCTGGTCGGCCAGCCCGGCCGGCGCCGTCCTGAGCACCTGGAGCACGCCGAGCCCGAACAGGATCGTCAGCCAGTCAGCCGAGACACCCCAGTTCTGCAGCAGGGCGGGGAGGAACTGGTAAAGCAGCGCCGCCACTACCGCCCCCCACATGCTGTAGACCCCGCCCATCAGCACCACCGCGAGCAGGATGATCGAATTCTGGGCGGGAAAGTCGATCGAGTACAGGTAGTGCGAGGCACCGGCCAGCAGGCCGCCGGCCACGCCGGTGATGAACGACGCCAGCGCCAGCGCCCACAGCTTGTACAGCGTGATGTTGATCCCCGTGGCGAGGGCGGCAGGCTCGCTCTGCCTGATCGCCGCCCAGGCCCGGCCGGGCCGCGTCCGGATATGCGCGAACACAAGCAGGAACATCACGATGGCGACCACGGCCGAGTACTGGAAGTAGGCCTTATCGCTGGCCGCGATGCTGGGCAGCCTGATCGCCGGCGGGGTGATGGCGCTGCCGTTATAGCCGAGGAAGCCCCCGCCGCCGTTGGGGAAGTTGATCGTGTCGAGGACGACCGTGATCGCGCCGGCCAGCATCAGCGTGATCAGCGCCAGGTACAGGCCGCGTAGCCGCAGCGCAGGCAGCCCGATTACCATCCCGGCCACCATCGTGATCAGGCCCGCCTCGATCAGCACCACCGGGTAGGGCTGGGTGGTGGCGAACAGCAGCCTCGCCGCCGCCCAGGCGCCGATCGCGAGCACCGCGACCTGGCCGAGCGAGACCAGCCCGACGCGACCGACCAGCACGCCGAGCCCGAGCGCCACGATCGAGTAGACCGCGACCTCGGTCATGGTGTCGACGTAGTACAGGCTGAACAGCTGCGGTATCCCGAAGAGCACGAACAGCAGCAGCGCAACGACCACGGCCGCACGTATGCGCACTACGCCTCCTCGCGGGACCGGGACATGACCTGCCGCCGGGAGACTACGAGCAGCGCGATGGCGGCGAGCACGAACGGGGTCATGTCGCGGTAGTTGGTCAGCGAGGTGATGGGGGTGATCAGGTCGTGCACCAGGCCGATCACGATCGCGGCCGCGAACGCGAGCGCGATCGAGCGCAGTCTGGCGATCAGCACCGCGGCCAGCGAGGAGACCACGAGGAAGGTCAAGGTCGTGGCGTCGAGCGCCACCATGTCGGCGAGAAGCAGGCCGGCCACGCCGGCCAGCACCCCGCAGCCGAGCCAGGCCGCGGCCTCCACCTTCCTGACCGGCACGCCCAGGGTGGCGGTGATCTCGCGGTCGTTGGCCATCGCGCGCATCGCCGTGCCGAGCTTGGTGTATCGCAGGAACGCTGCGGTGGCCACGGTGATGACCACGCCGGCCGCGAGCCCGATCACCTGCGTCCAGTTCACCTGGATCGAGGCGGCCGAGAAGCCGCTGTTGTCGGTGGGCAGCGTGATCGAGCGCGCCTCACCGCCGCTGGTCGTCCACAGCAGGTCCATCATGCCGTACAGGACGAGGGTCAGGCCGAGCGTGGCCACCGCCTTGACCAGCGGCTCCCGCCTGGACAGCGGCGGGCCGAACAGCAGGCCGTAGCCGAGCGTCACCACGGCGGCGAAGGCCACGCATACCAGCCAGCTGATCCAGCCGGGGACGCCCGCCTGGATCAGCGACCACGCGATCAGCGCGCCCATCGCGCCGACCGCCCCGAAGGCCAGGTACAGCACGCCGGTGGCCCGGTAGAGCACGACCAGCCCGACCCCGGACAGGGCATACACCCCGCCCAGGGCCAGGCCGCTCACAATGAAGGGCTCGAAGTCGGACCAGGGGGGCATGGCCTGACTTTACGGCGCCACGGGTGCCAGCGCCGCCGTGCCCGCGTCGGTGCGGTACGCGGCGATCTGCGGATCGATGGACGAGATCAGCGTGCAGCCCTGCGCCTGCACCATCTTGCCGTTATCCGGGGTGACCGTGTAGTCCTCGTTGTTCGCGATGTGCATCGGGTAGTTGCCGAAGGTCCAGAGCTGGCACAACATTCCGGTGTTGTAGTTCGCCACCGCCTTGAACGCGGCGTTGACGGTGGCCACGGTGTACGTCCCGCTGGTGATCGACTCCAGCGCGTGCACCGCGATCTCGGCCTCGGTGAAGCCCATCTCGCTGAAGGCGCCGATGCCGCCGGAGACCGCCTTGCCGTACTGCTTGAAGATGGCCTTGTACAGGTTCATCGTCGGCGTGTTCGTCGTGTCGGGCGGGGCCAGCTCGGCGTTGACAAACAGCTTGTCGTTCCACTTCGGGCCCAGCGAGGCAGCCAGGAAGTCGGTGTTGCATGGCGTCGAGCAGCCCCACAGCTTCACCCGGTCCTCCAGGCCGAGCTTCTGCGCCGCCTGCAGGATGACCAGAGCCTCCGGCGGGGTGAAGTTGAGCACCACGGCGCCGTTCGGCCCCGCGTCATCCACTTCCTTGATCGCCACCGAGTCGGCGTCGGAGATCGGCACGTTCTCGGTGAGGTCCGTGATCGGCACGCCGGCCGCCTTGGCCAGGGCGTTCGGCCCCGCGGCGATGTACCCAGTGCCCGGGACGTTCGACTGGTCGAAGACGATCTTGGACACGTGCTGCGAGAGCGCGTACTGCACCGCTCCGTCGGAGCTGTAGCGCGGCCCCATGTTGACCGTGATGTTGTTCGGGGTTCCCCAGCACTGGGAGGCGATGCCCGAGCCGATGACGAAGTAGCCGAGCTTCGTCCAGTAGGGGGTGTCGACCGCGCATTCGATGATGGACGTGTTGCCGACGATCCCGACCACGTGATCGCTATCCACTAGCTGCTTGGCGTCGGCCGCGATCTGCGTCGGGTTGGTCTGCTCGGTCTCGATGTAGTACTTGATGGGGTGGCCGTTGATGCCGCCGTTCGCGTTGACGCAGGCGAAGTAGGCGTTCGCCATGTTGGCGATGTCGGTGAACGACGTGCCCGGCTGGTTGGTGACGATCCCGCCGAGCGCGATCGGCGTGCCCGTCGCCGCGGTCCCGGGGCTGGTGCCGCACGACGACGTGTCTACCGTGGGCGGCGCGGTGGAGGCGCTCGGCGGCGGCGCCGAGGTGCTCGTGCTGCTGGAACTGCTCGAGCTACTGCTGCTACTGCTGCATCCGCCGGCGGCGAGGGCGGCCGCGGCGAGGACGATCATCGTACGCGCCGATGGCGCGAATATTCCTCTGCTCATCTCTCCCCCTCAGGGCAGTGATTTCCAGGTGTCTTTTTAATTGACGGTCACTACGATCTTAATCGCGTCCTGTGGCCGCCTCATCGCGAATTCGAATGCCTCCGCCGCGCGCTCGAGCGGAAAATGGTGCGAGAAGAGCGCGGTGAGCGATGCGCTATGGGCCGATACCAGCCTTACCGCATTGCGGAAATCCTCGGCGGTCGCGCAGCTGGAGCCGATAACGTCAATTTCCTTCTCAGGGAAGGCGCCGGGGCGCAGCGCCGCGGTGCCCGAGGACATGCCGATGACCACGACCCGGCCGGCGATGCAGACCATCTCGATGGCCTGCGGCAGGACGCCGGGCTCGCCGCTGGTCTCAACCACCAGGACCGGGCCTTCGCCGCCGGTCCAGTCCCTGGCGGCCGCCAGGAGTTCGGCGGGAGAGGCCCAGGCCACGCGCTCGGCGCCGAGCCGTTTGGCCAGGTCCCTGCGCCCGGCGACGGGATCGACGGACAGGACCCGCGCGCCCGCGTCCGCCGCGGCGAGCACCGTGGCCAGCCCGATCGGCCCGGCGCCGAACACCACGACCTGCTCCCCCGCCTGCAGGCGTCCGCGCGCCAGGGCGTGCACGACCACCGAGGCCGGCTCGACGAACGTCGTGCAGTCGGGATCCAGGTCGCCCGCGGGGAACACCGCCGACGCGGGCACCTCAAGCCGTTCGGCGAGGCCCCCGTCGAGGTGCACGCCGACCAGCCGGAATGACACGCACACGTTGGGCCGCCCGATCCGGCAGGGGTAGCAGGCGCCGCACGGGAGCAGCGGCCAGATCGCGACCCGCTCGCCCGCCCGGGCGCCGCTGCCCTCACCGGGATCTTCGACCACCGCGGACACCTCATGGCCCTGGATCCTCGGATAGAAGTCGCGCAGGCCCGAAAGCGCGCCGACGTCACCGGAAAACAGGTGGAAGTCCGAGCCGCAGATACCGACCGCTTCGGGCCGCACGATAACGTTCCCGGCACGGGCAGGTCCCGAATCGGGAACATCTTCGATCACCATGTCGCCAGGTGATCTGGTCACTGCGGCCAGCACTCGTGCCCCTTCTGGGCAGCCAAAATTCCCGCTTATTTCGCGCTTAGGCGGAGATTTCCATGAAAGGCGCAGCGGAACAATGACGCGATCCCCAAATCAGCCCAGCCGCTTCCTGAGCCAGACCACAAGCCCCCGGCGCCGGGCTAGCCGAGCCCGGCCGCGTCGCGGAGAATGGCGGCCCGGTCCGTGTACTCCCAGGTGAACCCGGGCTCGTCGCGCCCGAAGTGCCCGTAGGCGGCGGTCCGCCGGTAGATCGGGCGGCGCAGGTCCAGGTTCTGGACCAGGGCGGCCGGGCGCAGGTCGAAATGGTCGCGCACCAGGCCAACCAGGGCGCGGCGGCCAATCTTCTCCGTGCCGAAGGTCTCGACGAGCAGGGACAGCGGCCTGGCCACCCCGATCGCGTAGGCCACCTGAACCTCGGCCCGGTCGGCCAGCCCGGCCGCCACGATGTTCTTGGCCACGTACCGGGCCGCGTAGGAAGCCGACCTGTCCACCTTGGTCGGGTCCTTGCCTGAGAAGGCGCCGCCGCCGTGCCTGGCGAACCCGCCGTAGGTGTCGACGATGATCTTGCGGCCGGTCAGCCCGGTGTCGCCCACCGGGCCGCCGATCACGAACCGCCCGGTCGGGTTGACGTAGAACTCCTCCCGCAGCGCAGCGGCGTCGTACAGGTCCGGCGGCAGCGCCTGCGTCACCACCTGCTCCCACAGCGCGTCGGGGAGCTTGGCCTCCACCCCGTCCTCGTGCTGGGCCGAGATGAGCACCTTCTCCACCCTGACCGGCCGGCCGGCCGTGTCGTAGCGCACCGTGACCTGCGTCTTGCCGTCCGGCCGCAGGTACGGCAGCAGCCCGCCCCGGCGCACCTGCGCGAGTCGGCGCGCCAGCTTGTGCGCCAGCACGATCGGCACCGGCATCAGCTCGGGCGTCTCGTTCGTCGCGTAGCCGAACATCATGCCCTGGTCGCCCGCGCCGACCGAATCGAACGGATCGGTGCTCCCCAGGCGGCGTGCGTCGTGCGACTCCGCCACCCCGCGCGCGATGTCGGGCGACTGCTTGTCCAGCGCCGTGATCACGCCGACCGCGTTGCCGTCGTAACCGAAGTCGCCGGTGTCGTACCCGATGTCGCAGATCACCTGGCGGGCGATCGCCGCGAAGTCGAGCACCGCGGCGGTGGTGATCTCGCCGGCCAGCACGACCAGACCCGTGGTCAGCAGCGTCTCCACCGCCACCCGTGAGGAGGCGTCCTGGGCCAGCGCGGCGTCCACGATCGCGTCGGAGATCTGGTCGGCCACCTTATCCGGGTGCCCTTCCGTCACCGATTCCGAGGTGAACAGGAACCCGTCCTCGGCGCCGCTCATGTTGTGCCGCCTCCCTCCAGTTCGGCCCGGACCGTTGCGGTCCCGGCCACCATCGCGCGCAGCTTCCGCCTGGCCACCTCGGGGGCCAGGTGCCGCAGCCCGCAATCCGGGTTGATCATGAGCCGGTCGGCCGGCACGTACTCCAGCGCGCGCCTGATCCGGGACGCGACCAGCTCGGCCGACTCCACCTCGGAGGTCTTGACGTCGATCACCCCGAGGCCGAGCCACCTGCCCCACTCGTGCTGCCGGATCAGCCGCAGGTCATCCAGGCCCTTGCGGGCGAACTCGAGGACGATCTGGTCCACCCCCGCCGCCTTGACCGCGGGGAACAGGAAGTCGTAGTGCCCCTCCCAGGAGGGGCGCGCGTACCTGTTCCCGTAGCACACGTGCAGCGCCCAGGTCGCGGGCACGCCTTCGGTGACGATGTTGACCGCGTCCACCGCGAGCTCGACCTGCTCCGGGTACCCGGCCAGGAACGGCTCGTCGATCTGCAGCAGGTCGGCGCCGGCCGCGGCGAGCTCGCGGGCCTCGGCGTTCAGCCTGCGGGCCAGCGCGCGCACCAGGTCGCCTGGATCGGGGTAGGCGTCGTCGCGGATCCGGCGGGACAGCGAGAAGGGGCCGGTGAAGGAGAACTTGACCGGCCGGTCGGTGAGCTGGCGGGTGAACCGGAAGTCGCCGGCCAGGCCGAGGTCCTCGGAAACCTCGGGCAGCGGCCTGGTGACCTCCGCGTCGTAGTAGTCGAAGTAGTCGGTCTTGGCCCGCTGCGGGATATGCACGCCGGGAATGCGGGCGAGGAAGTAGTCCACGTCGTTGTCCCGACGCAGCTCGCCGTCGGAGACGATGTCGATGCCGGCCAGCTCCTGGTCCTTGACCGCCGCCTTGATGGCCACCTCGTGGATCTCGGCCAGGTGCTGCGCGCTGATCCGGCGCTGGTAGTACTCGGTCTTCAGTCGCTCCAGCCATTCCGGCACCGAATACGAGCCCACCACGGTGGTCGGGAGCAGCACCATGGCTAGTCCCTGGCCTGCGCGGTGAGGGTGGTGATGTTCGAGCCGGGTCGCTGGCGGAACGGCGCGAACTCGACGCCGAACCCCCGGCGGCTCGCGACCAGCTGCAGCAGGGGCCCGTTGACCCAGTTGACCACCGAGCCGTCGTACTTGCCCGGGCCGTAGAACCCGGTGCGGTATTGCGGGCGGCTGGTCAGGAACAGGTCGTGGCACTGCACCCGGCCGTACGGGTGCAGCAGCGGCAGCGTCCCGGTGAAGCTGGCCAGCGCGCCGTTGCTGACGTGCATGCGGACGTCGCCCTCGCTCTCGAGCAGCGGCCGCAGGATCTCGCCGGTCAGCGCGGGGCTGACCTGGTAACGGTCCAGGCCCTCCAGCGGGGTGTACCGTTCCCGCAGCCGCAGCGCGTCCCACACCGCCTGCCAGAACGACACCGCCTGGGCGGGGTCCGCGAACTGCGCGGGGGCGGATTCGCTTAGCAGCTCGGGCCCGATCCGCAGCAGCCGGTCGATGAGCGGCACCAGCCCGGCGCGGGTGGTGCCGAACCGGTCGGCGATCAGGCTGGCGTCCTCGTCGGCCAGGAACGCCTGCGTCTCGACCAGGTAGGTGCGCCCGTGGATGAGGGCCACCTCGTCGGTGGGCAGGTTGTCGTACACGTTGGAGATGTAGACCAGGAAGGTCTTGCCGGCCAGGAAGCCGAGCGTGATCGCCGGGCGGGTCGCCTCGACGACCAGCGCGCTGACCCGCTCGCCGTGGTGGGCGACGGCCTGGTGCGCCCGCTCGAGCACGTGCGCCGAGTAGTCCCCCATCAGGTAGCGCAGCCTGCGGTAGTAGTCGCGCCCGTGCCGCTGGTCGAGCCGGACGAACTCGTCCAGCCAGGTGCGGGCCTGGTTCCCGTTCCCGACGCCGAGCTCGAGCACGTACAGCTCGTCGGGCAGCGCTCGGCGCGCGGCCAGGTCGTCCCAGAGCCGGAACAGCTCCAGGATGAGCTCGCTGGCCGCCTCGGTGTTCCGCGCGTCGCTCTCGCCGCCGGGCAGGGATTGCTCGTACTCGCGGCCTGTGGCCTGCTCCCAGACCGAAAGCGCCTGCCAGTACAGGGCGTTGAACCGCCAGATGCAGCTGTCCCGCCCGGGCACCCAGGGCTCCAGGGCCAGTCCCGGCTGGCCGGCCAGCGCCTGCTTGACCAGGGCGGCCAGGTCGTCGGGGGCGATCTCGCCGCAGCGGCGCAGGTCGACCGCGAGCTCGACGTCGGTGCCGCCGATCGGCCTGCTGACCACGACGTCGCGGAAGTTATTCCGGTACTGGATCCAGTCGCAGACCACCCGCAGGCGAGACAGGTCGGCGGGCGAGGCGCACACCGCCTCGATGATCGGGCCGAGCGCGGACCGGGCCGGGGCGGACTCGCGCAGCTTCTTCACCGGCCGCAGGTCAACGTCCATCGCGGCCCACCCCGAGACCGGCCCCGTCCAGGATGCCTGGGACGGCCTGCTCGTTCCCTGCGACCAGCAGGTGCACCCCGGCCACGCCCGGGATCTCGCGCACCTGCTCGACGATCTCGGCGGCCAGCCGGACTCCCTCCGCGGCCGTCCGGTCCGCCGGGACCGCCCGCAGCCTGCGGTAGACCTCGTCCGGCACGTATACCCCCGGCACCTTGTCGCGCATGTAGTCCAGGGCCCGCAGGGACCTGACAGCGCCGACGCCGGCCAGGATGGCGCACCGCTCGGGCAGCCCGAGGTCGCGGACCTGCGCCATCCACTGCCCGAACGCCGGGACGTCGAACACGAACTGCGTCTGCACGAACTGCGCCCCGGCCTCGACCTTCTTGCCGAGCCGGTCGGCGCGGAACGGCACGGGCGGGGCGAACGGGTTCTCGACCGCGCCGAGGAAGCAGTCGGTCGACGGCGCCGGGTCGAGCCTCCGCCCGGACAATAGGACAGCCTGGTCGCGCATGGTCCGCAGGGTCCACAGGAGCTGGATGCTGTCCAGGTCGAACACCGGTTTCGCGCCCGGGTGATCGCCGAACTTCGGGTGGTCCCCCGTCATGACCAAGATCGTGCGGATGCCGAGCGCGGACGCCCCGAGCAGGTCGGACTGGAGCGCGATGCGGTTGCGGTCCCGGCAGGTCATCTGCATGACCGGCTCGAGCCCGGCGGCCAGCGCGGCCAGGCTCCCGGCCCAGCTGGCCAGCCGTACGTTCGACCCCTGGTTGTCGGTGATGTTGACGGCGTCGACCCAGCCGCGCAGCAGCGCGGCCGCAGCGGTGATCGGGTCTGTGCTCGCCCCGCGCGGCGGGCTGATCTCGGCGGTCACGGCGAAGCTGCCCGACGCCAGGCGCTCGCGCAGGCTCACGGGTCCGCTCCCGGGCGCTCGCCGAGCCCGGTTGTCCACAGCCCCTCATCGCGGCCCTGCCAGTAGTTCAGCCACGAGCTCTGGCCCCAGCGGCGGTGATCGGCCGGGCGGTGCAGCACGCGCAGGTCGCCGGCCCGGCCCTGCCTCGCCGCGCGTTCGTAGGCTTCGACCCAGACGCAAGCCTGCGCCGGGTACACCTCGCAGGAGCCGTCCGGGCCTACTCCCCCGCACGGCCCGTTGCGCAGTTCCTTCGGGCAGCCCATGGGGCAAACGTAGCCGGTCACGGGCAGGGCGCACTGGCCGCACATCCGGCAGCCGAACAGGTCCTGCTTGACCACCCGTTCCGCGGCGGTGAAGGCCGCGCGCGCCGGTCCCGACGCCTCGATCCTGGTGCTGAACCAGCGCCAGCCCGCGTTGGGGCGCAGCGCCCGCTGCAGCCGGTACGCCACGCGGACGCCCAGGTGCGGGCGGGAGGGGATGGGCGGCCTGGCGGTCACCAGGCCAGCCGGAATCGGCGGAATGTAACGTCCGCTGCGGCAAATGGCAAATGGCGAGAATTCACCCGGCGGGGAAAAGGAATTGGCGGCGGGCCGTCCTTGACCATACGGGACCCCATGCTGGCTATCCTGGGCGTTCAGGCCCGGGAAAGCAACGACGACCGCCACAAGCTTTCCGGGGTCCCGTTGTCGCGGCGCACAAAGCAGATCCAGGGAAAACCGGATAAACGGAATGGCAAATAGTTGTGCGCCACAAAGGTCACCGCACGGGACTTGTGGCGGTCCCTCAGGCCCCGGCGAGGCGCGGCAGCACCTCGCTGCCGAGCAGGCGGACGTGATCGGTGTCGGCCACGTCGTACAGGTGGAAGTAAACGGTGTCCGCGCCCGCGGCCCGCAGCTCGGCCAGCCGCCCGGCGATGTCGCCGGGGTCCCCGGTGATCCCCAGGCGCAGCATCCGCAGCCCGTCCTCGCCGAGCGCGGCGGCCCGGCGTTCGGCCTCGGCGCGGGTCGCCCCGCAGCACACGGGCAGCGTGGTCGACAGCCGGACGCTCGCCGGGTCACGCCCGGATTCCGCGCAGATCCGCCGGAAGTTGGCGAACCGCTCGGCCAGCCCGTCGGACATCCCGCTGTTGAACTCCGCGGCGAACCGCGCCGCGAGCGCGGGCGTCCGCTTGGGCCCCGCGCCGCCGATGATGACCGGGATCGGCGCGGCAGGCCGGGGGATGCTGGCACACTCCTGCAGCTGGTAGTGCTTCCCCTGGTAGCTGAACGTCTCGCCCGGCGTGGTCCCCCACAGCCCGGTGATGACGTCGAGCTGCTCGGCCAGGCGGTCGAACCGCTCCCCGAGCGGCGGGAACGGGATGCCGAAGAACCGGTGCTCGCGCTCGTACCACGCCGCGGGTCCTGGAACACCATCTGCAGGTGCCTGCGGGCCCGGAGCAGGCCCGCGCCGTGCAGCGTGACCAGGTCGGTGCCGCGGAACAGGACCGCACCGGACTTCGGCCGCGGCGCCTGGAGGATGGATCGCGCGAGCGTCGACTTCCCCGAGCCCGTCTCGCCGACGATGCCCAGCGTCTCCCCCGGCCACACGTCGAACGAGACGCCCGTGACGGCCTGGACGGTGCCGCCCCGGATCCCGCCGCGGTCCCCGACCGCGAACTCCTGGACCAGGTCGCGGACCTGCAGGAGCGGCTCGCCGGAGCTCATGCCGCGCCCCTACCGTCCGGGGGGGCGACCCCCCTGGACCCCCCGCGCACGGGGGGGCTCCCCGCCCCCCCGTACCCCCCTAGGGGGTGCCAGCAGGCCCAGCGGTGGCCTGGCTCGTGCTCGGCCAATGGCGGCGCTTCCGCCAAGCAGTCGTCCTGCGCCCGGCGGCAACGCGGCGCGAACGAGCAACCGGCGGGCAGCGCGGCCAGGTCGGGCGGCCGGCCGCCGATCACGGGGAGCGGCGAGTGCGCGGGCCGCTCCAGGCGGGGGATCGCCTCGAACAGCGCCTGCGTATAGGGCATCCGGACGCGCGTGAACAGGCGCGCGGCCGGGGCCTGCTCCACAATCCGGCCCGCGTACATCACGACCACATCGTCGGCGTAGGACGCGGCCAGCCCGAGGTCGTGGCTGATCAGCATCAGCGCCATGCCGAGCCCGGCCTGCAGGTCGAGCAGGAGCTCCATGATCTGGGCCTGCGTCGTGACGTCGAGCGCGGTCGTGGCCTCGTCGGCGATGAGCAGTTTGGGCCGGCAGGCCAGGGCGATGGCGATCATGACGCGCTGACGCATCCCGCCACTTAGCTGGTGCGGGTACTCGAAGTAGCGCCGTTCGGGCAAAGGCATTCGCACCAGTCGCAGGAGCTCGATGACCTGCTCGTGCGCCTCGGGTTTGGTCACCCGCCGGTGGGCCCGGACCGCCTCGGCGATCTGGCTGCCGACCCGCATCGTCGGGTTGAGCGACCGGGCCGGGTCCTGGAACACCATCGCGATGTCCGCGCCGCGGTACTCGCGCATGCGGTCGTCGCTCAGCCCGATCAGCTGCGCGCCCTGGAACCGGGCCGAGCCGGTGACCACCGCGCTGGACGGCAGCAGCCCCACCACCGCGCGGCAGCTGACGGTCTTCCCTGACCCGGACTCGCCGACGATGGCGAGCGTCTGCCCAGCGCGGACGCAGTAGCTCACCCCGTCGACCGCGCGCAGTTGGCGCCCGCGCACTCCGAACGCGACCTTCAGATCCTCCACTTCGAGGAGCGGGTCGCTCACCGGACGCCCCAGCGTTCCCGCAGGGCGTCGCCGAGGAGGTTCAGCGACAGGACGGTGGCGAACAGGAATGCGCTCGGGATCAGCACCAGGTCGGGGGACGCCGACAGGGTCTGCTGCCCCTGCGCGATCATGCTGCCCCAGCTCGCCTCGGGCAGCGGGATGCCGAGGCCGAGGAAGCTGAGCGCGCCCTCCAGGATGATCGCGATGCCGATGCCGAGCAGGCTGAACGTCATGAGCTGCGGCACGATGTTGGGGATGACGTGGCGCACGATCACGCGCCACCCCCGGGTGCCCGACAGCCGGGCCGCGAGGATGTAGGTCTGCTCGCGCAGGGCCAGGGTGGCGCTGCGCGCGATCCGGCCGACGGCCGGGATGCTGAAGACCGACAGCGCCCAGATGACGTGCACCTCGCTCGGGCCGAGCCCCTCGGCGATGGCCAGCGCGAGCACGAGCGCGGGAAACGCGATCAGGATGTCGAGCAGGCGGGAGATGACCGCGTCGGTGACGCCGCCCCAGTAGCCGGCGGCCATCCCGAGCAGGCCGCCGACGACCAGGCCGATCGCGGTGACGCCGATCCCGACCTCGAACGAGATCTGCCCGCCGTACAGGATGCGGGAGAACACGTCGTTGCCCACCGGGTCGGTGCCGAAGATGTGCCCGGGCGACAGCGGCGGGAGGCCGGCCTGCAGGACGCTGCCGCGGACCGGGTTGGGGACCGGGTAGATGTTCGGCCAGAGGAAGCACGCGGCCAGCATCAGGACGAGGAACCCGGCGGGGCCCCAGAGTTTTACCGCGCGGGCCCAGCCTGCCCTGGCGCGCGGGCGTGGTTCCCGTTTTGCGTCGGCGTGGCCCCCCGGGGCCAGCAGGTCAGGCAGCGGCGCGCTCATACCGGATCCTCGGGTCAAGCGTCGTGTACAGCAGGTCCGCGAGCAGGTTGGCGACCACCACGATCGCGCCGAAGAAGACGACGATCCCCTCCACCACGGGAACGTCGTGGTCGTTGATGGACTGGATCAAGATCGCCCCCACGCCGGGCAGCGAGAAGATCGGCTCGATGATCGCGACCGCGCCGACCAGCGTGCCGAGGTTGAGCGCGACCAGGGTGATCAGGCCGAACAGCGAGTTGGGCAGCGCGTGCCGCAGCAGCACCCGCCAGGGCGGCACGCCCTTGGCCCGCGCGGTCACGATGTAGTCCTCGCGCTGCATCTGCTCGACGATGTCCGCGCGCAGCAGGCGGGTGTAGATGCTGAACAGCGGGAAGCCGATGGCGACGGCGGGCAGGGTCAGCGACCTGATGTTCTGGAACGGGTCGGCGGTCAGCGAGGTGTACCCGATGGCCGGGAACCACGGGAGCCTGACCGCGAACAGGTAGATGAGGACCAGGGCGAGCACGTAGGGCGCGATGGACAGCCCGGTCATGCTGACCATCATGCTGAGCCGGTCCGCGACGCCGTTCGGCCTGCGGGCCGCGAGCACGGCCACGGCGACGCCGAACACGATCGCCCCGACGAAGGCGTAGAGCAGGAGCTCCGCGGTGACCGGCAGCCGCGTGCCGAGGATCGTGGTCACGTTCTCCCCGTTGACCACCGACGTGCCGAGGCTGCCGTGGAACGCGTCCGCGAGCCACTGGGCGTACCGGACCCAGAACGGCTCGTTCAGGTGCAGCTGGACCTCGAGCTGGTGCACCTCCGCGGGCGTCGCGTTGGCGCCGAGCAGTTCCTGGGCCGCGTCGCCGGGGAGCAGGTTCATGACCACGTAGGTCAGGAACGTCACGCCCCACAGCACCAGGATCGCCGCGAGGAGCCTACGGCCGGCCACCCGGAGGCTAGGGGAGCCGAGGACCCGGCGCGCTCGCGCTCGTGCTCGCGCGCCGGGTTCGGTCCGGGTCCGGGTCCGGGTTCCGGTCCGGTTACGGCGTGGTCGGCTACCGCCATCTGATGTTTCCTCGGGTCAGCTGCTGTAGGCCACGTCCTCCCACAGGATGGTCGGCGTGACGACGACGGCCGGCAGCGGCTCGGTCAGGCCGGGCCCGACGACGCCCTTGACCGCCACGTTGGCCGGGGCGAAGGCGAAGTAGAACGGGCCGTAGTAGTTCGAGGCGATGTAGTTGGCGGCCTGGGTGTAAATCGCGCACCGCTGGCTCAGGTTGGTCAGCGCCGCGGCCTGGTTGAGCAGCGAGTCCAGGTGCGGGTCGTGCACGCCGCTGAACGGCGAGAGCGAGGAGAACCTGAAGCCGACGCCGACCCCGGCCGCCGGGTCGTAGGACCCCGCGGTCTGGATCATCGACTGCCACTTGCCCGAGACGAACTGCGCGATGAGCGGGGCCAGGGCGTACGCGTGGATGGTGGTCTTGATCCCGACCGCCGCCCACTCGGTCTGCAGGGCCTCGGTGGTCTCCTCCGCCACCAGGTTCTGGATCGTGCCCAGGTTGATCGTGACCTTGTTCAGGCCGCTCTGCTGGACCAGCGTCTTGGCCAGGGTCGGGTCGTACCCCTGGTAGCCGGTGACCGTCGGGTCGTAGCAGATCCCGCCGGGTCCGGTGAACCCCTGGACGGGCGGGTACATGTTGTCGAATACATGCTGCAGGATCGGCCCGAAGTTGGTGGCCGCGTAGATGGCCTGCCGGGCCTTGACGTTGTTGAACGGCGCCGTCTTCGTATTGAGCTGCAAGTCGTACGGTGACGTGCTGAGCTGGTTCTCCACCTCGACGGCGGGGTTCTTCGCCGCCTGTTCAAGCAGCGACGGCGTAGACATGTCGACGTAGATCTGGCCCTCCTTCGCGAGCAGGGCCTCGTATCCCGCCTCGTCGCTGGCGACCGACTTGAACGTGAGGGTGTCCAGGTACGGGCGGCCGGCCTGCCAGTAGGCGGGGTTCTTCTTCAGCGCCAGGACCGAGCTGAGCGTGTCGCTGACCACCTCGAACGGGCCGGCGCCGACCGGGGCGAGCGCGAACGCCTTCTCCCCCATCTTCTGCTCGGCCGTCGGGGACGCGATCCAGTCGGCCGTCGAGTCGAAGATCTCGTCGATGAACGCGCCGTCCGGCGCGCTCAGGGTGATCGTGACCGTATCGGCACCGGTCGCCTTCACCGACGTGACCGGCCAGGTCGGCTTGCAGGTGCACGCCGACTTGAGGTCACGGTCGATGTTCCAGACCACCGCGGTGGCGTTGAACGGCGTGCCGTCGGTGAACTTCACGCCCGGGCGGATGTCCAGCGTGATCGTCTTGGCGTCGCTGGAGATCGAGTAGCCGGTCGCCAGGTCGGGGATGATGGCGGCCTTCGGGCCGAGCTCGAACAGCTCGCCGTAGATGGCGTCCATGTAGTCCTGGTCCGCCGCGCCGTCGATGTTCGTCGCCGGGTCCAGGCCATCCGGCCAGTCAGTCGCCCCAGATGTCACGGGCGGTTTCTACTATCAGGCGGAGCTTGGCTAGCTGCTGGTCGGCGGTCACGGTGTTGCCTTCGACGGTGGAGGAGAAGCCGCACTGGCCGGATAGGCAGAGCTGATCCAGGGGGACGTACTTGGCGGCCTCGTCGACGCGGCGCTTGAGGTCGTCGGGGGACTCTAGGTCGGGGCGCTTGGTGGTGACCAGGCCCAGGACTACTTGCTTGCCCTTCGGGACGAAGCGGAGGGGCTCGAAGCCGCCGGAGCGTTCGTCGTCGTAC
>JBOHCK010000049.1:0-24942 GCA_050698755.1 Streptosporangiaceae bacterium
AGGCGGCCAGCGCGGCCAGCCAGTCCTGGCGGGCCGCCGGCCGCCAGAGCGCGGAGGTAACGGTGCGCGCGGCGACGGCGAGGAATCCGCCGGGCGCGACGCGCGCGGCTAGCTCGGCGATCACCGGCTCGCTGGCCGGGAGGTACATCAGTACCCCGAGTAGCAGCACGGCGTCATATTTTTCGCCGAACGACATTGCGGCGAGGTCCATGACCGAACCGTCCCTGAGCGTAACGCGATCCCGCACGTCGGCCGGCTCGGCGCCCAGCGTGGCCTCGAAGACGGCGCGCATCTCGGGATCGGGTTCGACCGCGAGGACCTGGTGGCCGAGGCGGGCCAGCCGGATCGACTGCGTGCCCTGGCCCGCGCCGACGTCGAGGACCCGCGCCGGAGGCTTCGGGAGGTGCTTGTCAAGCTGACGGGAGATCATCTCCTGCCTGACCACGTTGCGCACGTGGTCCAGCCCGCCGAGCCAGCCCGGCCGGCCGCCCCCGAAGCTACTGCTATCAGTAGCTTCTCGCGGCATCTCGTCTGGTGCGCTCACCACCGCCACGATGTTACGCGCGTCACGTGGCGCGTACCGGAGCGCCCGTCATAGCGGCGAGCCGCCGGGCAAAGGCCGGCCCGCAGAGCAGCCACGGGTGGCTGGCGTGCTGGCTGGTGACGCCCTCATGGGCCCAGCCGGCCACCTGGACGAGCGCCCGCAGGCAGCCGACGGCCTGGCACCACCTCAGCTCGCCGGGCTCGATCGTCGTACTCGTCTGACGCTGGTAGCCGCGGACGAACCTGCGGGCCAGGGCCCGGCCTGCCATCCGGATGAGCGGCCGCTGCCAGCCAGGAACGCGCAGCGGCGGTTCGCTGAGGACCAGTGAGGTGAACCCGACGTCGTGCGCGCGCGGCGCGAGCAACGCGGTGCTCCAGTCGAGCACGGTCACCTGGTCACCGTCGGCGAGCAGGTTGAACGGGTGCAGGTCACCGTGGCAGATGACGTCCGGGGACGGCGCGGGCCGGTGCTCGGCCAGCCAGCGGGCGGCACCGACCAGGTCCTGGCGCCCGAACTCGGCGGCGAACCGGGCTAGCGTCGCAAGCTGGCCCGCCAGGTTCACCGGCACGTCGCGGACCTGCTCGAGCTCACCTCGCACCCGCTCCGGGTCGAGCGCGTGCAGCCGCGCCATCGCTCCGGCCAGCAGCCCGGGGACCTGGCGTAGCAGGCGGGCCACGCCGGCCGGGGTCACGCCACCGTCAAGCCCGGACAGCGCCGGGCGCCCGGCGGCCCGGTCCATGACCATGAATGCCGAACCGAGGCCGGAGTCGGGGCCGCCGGACGCGCGCACCAAGGGGGTGGGGAAGCCCGCGTCCGCTACCGCGCTCTGCACAATCGTCTCCTTGCAGGCCGTGCCGGGGTCGGGCATCAGCCGGGCGACCAGGTCGGCCGGCCAGCCCTCGGGCGGACCCGCAAGGGAGAAGGAGAACAGCTCGGCCCAGAAGCCCCCGTGCATCGGCTCCGGCGGGCGCTCGTACTCCAGGCCCGGCGTACCAGTGAGGTCGCGCAGCACGTCGATCAGCTGCTTAGTCAGGTCAGTGTTAACCGTCACGGTATTTACCGTAACGGTTTTTTAGGATACTGTCTAGCCATGGCTTCGACTGCCCCGGCGGAGACGGACGAACCGCTGACCATCGACGATCTGGCCCGGCGGGTCAAGCTGCCGGTTCGCACGATCCGGGAGTACCACACGATGCGCCTGCTGCCCCCGCCCGAACGGCGGGGGCGCCTTGGCCTGTACGGCAGCCGGCACGTCCAGCGCCTGCAGCTCATCGCCCGCCTGCAGCGTCGCGGTTACTCGTTGGCGGGGATACGAGATCTGCTCGGGGCGTGGGAGAGCGGAACGGACCTCACCACGCTGCTCGGAGTCGATGAGAGCCAGGCGGCGCTGGACGAGACACCGCTTCGGCTGACTAGGGCGGAAGTGTTCCAGCGGCTTCCGGCGCTGGACGCGGCCGCGCTCGACCGGGCGCACCAGGTCGGGCTGGTGCGCCGGCACGGCGAGGATTACCTCGTGGTGCGCAGCCCCGCGCTGCTCGCCCTGGTGGCCGACTGGGTCAGGGCCGGCGTTCCGCTCGACCAGGCCCTCGACGTGATCGAGTTGCTCAGCGCAGACCTCGGCGCGCTGGCGCGGAAGCTAGCCGACCTGATCGTCGAGCACATCTGGGATCCAATTTCGGCCACGAGCCGCGCCGCGGAGCTGCCAGACTTGCTCCGGCGTGGCCGGCCCCTCGTGCTCCAGGGCGCGGCCAGCGTACTGGCCGACCGCCTCGGTGCGGCCTTGGCGGAGCACGCCGATACCGCCGCCGACGGCAGCCAGCTCCGGGCGGCGCTTGACGACATCCGGGTGGGCGTGGTCGCGGACTCCGCAGGCACGATCCACCGGCGAGGGGGCACCAGATGAGCATCGTGAACACGGACCAGGCCGAGCACTGGAACTCCGGGGCTGACCTCGCCCACTGGCTCACCAATGAGGCCAGGTACGACCGTATGAACGAGCCGTTCGCGGCCCTGATCCTCGCCGCCGCCCAGCTCCGGCCGGGCAGCCACGTGCTCGACGTGGGCTGCGGCTGCGGGGCCACGACGCTCGCCGCCGCCCGGGTCATCGCGCCCGGCCAGGCGGTCGGCCTCGACCTCTCCGGTCCGATGCTGGCCAGGGCCAGGGCCACCGCCGAAGCGGCTGGCCTGCCCAATGCGGTGTTCCAGCAGGGCGATGCGCAGGTGCACCCCCTCGAACCGGCCAGGTTCGACGCGGTCATATCCCGCTTCGGGACGATGTTCTTCGCTGACCCGGTCGCTGCCTTCGCGAACATCCGGTCGGCGACCCGGCCCGGCGGACGGCTCGCTTTCGTGTGCTGGCAGCCGCTGCCCGCCAATCAATGGCTGCTGGTGCCCGGGACTGCTCTCGCCGAGCACGTGCCGCTGCCCGCCGGGTTCGGGTCCGGTGACGGGCCCGGCATGTGGGCGTTCTCCGACCCTGACCGGCCCCGCGAGATCCTGGCCGCGGCGGGCTGGCGGGACATCGAGATCACCGCAGAGCACGCCTCAGTCCTGGTTGGCGGGGGCGGGAGCGTCGAGGACGCCGTCGAGTTCGTACGCACCGGGTCGATGGGCCGGATGATGCTCGCCGGAGCCGACGCCGGCACGTTCGACCGTGCGGTCGCCTCGGTGCGTGCCGCGCTAGCCCCGTACGCAGACGCCGATGGCGTGCGCCTGGGCGCGGGGGTGTGGCTGGTCCAGGCCGTGGCCTGATCGCCGGGATCTGGCGCATCGCGCGGGGTCCCGGTCTGGTGCAGTTTGGCCTGGTAGATGGCATTGACATCAGCGGAGAGAACCTGCTATGTTCCTGAACAATCGATTGCGCATAAACGTGACGGAGTATCGCGATGCCGAACGACTACTGGCCGGACCCTCCCGATCGCCGTTATCTCGCTGCCGTCGCGCTAGGCGAGCATCCTGCTGACCTCGTGGTCCAGGGCGGCCAGCTCGTCGACGTGTTTACCGGGGAGATCTACCCGGCTGACGTGGCCGTCGCCGGCAGCCGCATCGCGATGGTCGGGGACGCGTCAGCGTGCGTAGGCCCTGCTACCGAAGTCGTGGAGGCCAAGGGACGTTACCTCGCTCCCGGGTTTATCGACTCTCACTTTCACGTCGGAGCCTCCGCGCTCGTACCCGCGCAGCTCGCGACGCTCATGGTGCCGCATGGAACGGCCGCCATCGTTACTGACTTCTACGAACCCGGGCACATGGCGGGGACCCCGGCCATCCGCTTGCTGCTCGACGAGGCGGCCCGCTCGCCGCTCAAGGTCTACCTCTCTCCGTTCTACGTCAACATGCACGCCATCGACGGAATCCCCGGTATCCGGTTCGATGACTTCAAGGACATGCTCTCCTGGCCGGAGTGCATAGAACTCCGCGAATGGAATGCGGGGGTCGAACTGGCCGACGGCGCGCAGACGGCGCCCCTGGCCAGCCACGCGCGCCAGCTCGGCATCAGGCTCGGCGGGCACCTCAAGGCACTCGACGGGCCCGCGCTCCAGGCCTCGGTGGCGCTCGGGGCCCAGTCTGAGCACGAGGCGCATACGGCGCAGGAGGCCCTGACGCGAGCCCGGCTCGGTGTCGCCATCCAGGCCCGGTTCTCGAGCGGGAGGCGATCCGACCTACCCAATATCCTCGAGGCGATCACCAGGCACCACTGCGATCCCCGGCTCTTCATGTTCTGCACCGACGAGGAGGACGTGGACGAGCTCGCCGACCTGGGCCATATCGATCACCGCGTGCGGTGGGCCATTGAACTTGGCGTCGCGCCTATTGACGCGCTTCGGATGGCATCCCTCAATGCCGCGACTCACCTGGGGATCACCGGCGACCTTGGCAGCATAACGCCAGGACGATTCGCATTCATTAACCTCCTCGACGACCTGTCGTCATGCCGCGTGTCGACGGTGGTGGCGGGGCCGCGCATCGTGGGCCAGTCATCCAGGTACGTCGCTGCGGCGCCCGAAGCGACGAACTACCCGGCCGCGTACACCAGCACCATTCACGTCCAGCGGCCCTTCACGCCAGCGGATTTTGCCGTCACCACGAACGCTGAGGTGGCGGAGGCAGAGGTCCGGGTCATCGGCGTCGATCCGGCCGTGCCAGGAACTCGCGAGTGCCTGCTCAGACTCCCTGTACGGGCCGGGGTGGTCTGCCCTGAGCCGGGCCACGACGTCGCCAAGATCGCCGTCGCCGACCGCCACACCGGAAACGGGCAGATCGGCGTCGGCTTCCTGCAGGGCTTCGGCATCGAGCAGGGCGCCTTCGGCTTCTCCTTCCACCCGGGCCCCTTCAATATCGGCCTCCTGGGCATGAATGACGCAGACATCGCCCTGGTGGCCAACCGCATCGCCGAGATCCAGGGCGGCTTCGTGGCCGCGAGGGACGGGCAGGTCCTGGCCGAGGTGCCGTTGCCCGTCTTTGGTTATCTCAGCGATGCCCCCGCTGACCGCGTCGTCAGCGCCTTCAGGCAGATCCGGAAGGTCATCGGCGAGCGGCTCGGGTGCACGCTGCCCGGGCTGTACACCGCCTTCGGTTATCTCTGCCTGCCGGATGTAGCACCTCGCCTGCGCATGACGGCAAAGGGCCTTCAGCTCATCGAACTCTCGGGCTCGATGATGACCGCACGCCTTGTCCCGGTTCTCCTGGAGTAAATGGGATGCGCGCCAAGAGCGGCAGGACCTGCTTATGCTGCTTGGCTTCAAGTACCGCAATTCATGCCCGAATCGTATGGCCGAGACCAAGGGAAAGTCCCGGCCACGGAGTGGAGATACACAGATGGACGCTAACGAGAAATCAGGAGCCCTGCCCGCTCGCCGCCGCTTCCTGGCCGGCGCCGCACTCGGGGCTGGCGGCTTGGGCGCGCTGGCCCTGACGGGCTGCACGAACTCTCCGGCCGCCGCGGCCAGCGCGGGGAGCAGCGCGCCCAGCGTCACCGCCTCGGGTTCCGACCTGCTCGGCAAGTGGGTGAAAACCGGTAAAGCCGTCATCGGGGTGGACACGACCGGTCCGCCCGTGTCGTTCAGGAACGCGAAGGGCGAACCGACCGGGTTCGACATCCAACTGCTCGAGATGATGATGTCAGATATCGGCGCCAAGGTAACCTGGGTCGAGACGCCGTTCGCGAATCTGATCGCCGCGCAAGCCGCTGGCAAGATCGATATGCCGGGTAATCCCATGACCGCGCTACCAAGCCGGTCACTGGAGGGGTTCTTTGCCTCGTTCCCGGTCTTCTACGAGGGTTCTTTTATGTGGCTGAGGCCCGGATCAACCGTTACGGACATCAGCCAGCTGGCCAGTAGCCATATCTCCGTCCTGGCCGGGAGCGCCCAACTCTACAGTGGGCAGCTGCTCCTGCCGAATGCGACGTTTCTTCCGTTCGCCCAGGCTAGCGACGTGATCAGCGAGGTCGCCACCGGACGGGCGGACGCTACGCTGATATCCGAGTTCG
Source organism: Streptosporangiaceae bacterium (assembly GCA_050698755.1). GTDB lineage: Bacteria > Actinomycetota > Actinomycetes > Streptosporangiales > Streptosporangiaceae > Palsa-504. Next base: position 6,033 of record JBOHCK010000049.1, read on the forward strand.
AGATCCTCTCCGCAGCGAGCGCCAACAAGAACATGCGGATCATGTCCGGGCCGCCCGTCCTCGTCGATCCGAATACGTACTTCATGCCGACCGGTGACTTCACCACCCAGCTGTTCATCACCAACTGGCTTCGCTACTACGCGGCGCATGGCGTCTTGTCGAGCCTGTGGGGAAAGTGGCTCGGTGCGGCCGCCGCGGCGAAGCTCGGGCTCCACCTGACGGGGGTCGGCCCGGGAGGTGAGACGGTCAACCTGGACTGATCACGGCTGATGAGCGGGAAGGCGTGACGGGCGCCCGTCACGCCTCGCGCCCCAGCCCGCGGCGTTCGGGCTAGTGATATCGCCGCCGCCGGGGCGGCGAAACCGGATGAACGGAGGAGACGCGTGGAGGCTTCGCCGATGACCCAGGCCGCGGGTCATCTCACCGCGGTCATGACGACGGCGGCGGCCATCCCTTACCAGTGGCGGGTGGTCACGGAGCACTGGCGGGCCTTCCTGGCCGGTGCGTGGATCGACGTCTGGGTAGCAGTGGTCGGCTTCGGCCTGGCCTGCGTTCTCGGCCTGGTCATCGCCCTGATGCGGACCTCCAGGCTGCGCGTGCTTAGCGTCGCGGCGCGGGTCTGGACGCAGGTCTTCCGTGGCGTTCCCGGTTACGTCCTGCTGCTCTGGCTGTACTTCGGGCTTGCCTTCGCCGTCGGCTGGAAGCTCAGCCCCATCCAGGCAATCATCGCCGCCCTCGCCCTGGCCGGCTCGGCCTACACCGCTGAGGCGTTCCGCGCGGGAGTCCAGTCGATTGACCATGGGCAGTTCGAGGCCGCGCGGGCCGTCGCGCTGAGCCCCACCTGGGCCTACCGGAGCGTCATATTCCCGCAGGCGATGCGCGTGATGGTGCCGCCGCTCGGGAACGTCCTGGTCGGCACGCTCAAGGCCGCCACCATCATGTCCGTCATAGCGATTCCCGACATGGTGTTCGTCGCCCAGGATCTCAACTACAGGTACTTCACGCCGTTTCCGACGTTCACGGCCGTCGCTGTCCTGCTCGTCCTTATCGTCTTCCTCTTTTCCGCGCTCGTGGCCGCCACGGAGCGCCTGGTCAGGATCAGGTAGCACCATGGCGATCACGGCATCGGGTTATGTCTACAACTGGCCGGTGGTGCTGCACTCGGCGCCGCAACTGCTGGCCGGGTTGAGAGCTACGGTCGAGATCGCGGCGATGTCCATGATCTGCGCCCTGGTGCTGGGCCTGCTGGTCGCGCTCTGCCGGATGTCGCGTGTTCGCCTGCTTTCCTGGGCGGCCTTCGCCTACATCCAGGTATTCCGGGCACTGAGCCTGTTCATCTACATCTTGTGGGTGTACTTCGGGCTGGCCATCGTGTCCGGCATCAATCTGACCCCGCTGGCGGCCGCAGTCGTGTGCCTGACGCTGCTGTACAGCGCGTACATGGCGGAGGTCTACCGCGCCGCGATCGGGGCGGTTGACGCCGGCCAGCGGGAAGCCTCGAAGAGCCTCAACCTCGGTGCCATCAGGACGCTGACCGCCGTCATCGTGCCCCAGGCCTTCCGCATCGCGATTCCGCCGCTGACCAATTGCCTGGTCGACATCGTCAAAGACTCGTCAATCGTCGGGATCATCGGAACGACCGAACTCATGTACACGACAGTGCAGCTGGTGAGCAACGATAACCACGCGTTCGAATTCTATACCGTTACTGGAGCGATCTACCTTGCCGTGGTCTTGTGTGTCGTTCGGGGCAGCTCTGCTCTCGAGCGCCGACTCAACCGATATCTCGTGATATGACCAGCGAGTCATCGGCGGCCCTCACCGACGCCTTGGGCGAGCGGGGTGAGATGCTGCGCGTTACTGGTCTGACGAAGACCTTTTACCGGCGCCGCCAGCCTCCCGTAGAGGTCTTGCGCGACATCAGCCTGCACGTCGATGCCGGAGAGGTCCTCGTCGTGATCGGCCCGAGCGGTTCGGGCAAGAGCAGCCTGCTGCGCTGCATCAACATGATCGCGCCGGCGGACGCGGGCAGCGTCGTCTTCCTCGGCCGGGAGTGGTCAGCGAAGAGGCCCTCGCGCGGACCTCGGCCGCTCTCGCGGTGGCGCGACGAGCGCGAGTTGCGCTACCTCAGGAGCCAGATGGGGATGGTTTTCCAGCACTTTAATCTCTTCCCGCACCTGACGGCGCTGGAGAACGTGGCGCTCGGCCCGCGGCGCGCGCTAAAGATGGCGCGGTCGCAGGCAGCCGGACTCGCCCGGGAGGAACTGGCGAGGGTCGGCCTGGCGGACAAGGCCGATGCCTACCCGAGCCAGCTATCAGGAGGACAGAAACAGCGCGTCGCCATTGCCCGGGCGCTGGCCATGAAACCGAGGCTGATGCTATTCGATGAGGTGACCTCCGCCCTCGATCCGGAACTGATAGGCGGCATTCTCGAGGAGATGAAACGCCTCGCGGCCGAGGGCATGACGATGATCGTGGTAACCCACGAAATGGGCTTCGCGCGCGAAGTCGGGAACCGGATCCTGTTCATGGACCACGGCGTGATCCTTGAGGAAGGCCCTGCTCGTGAGCTGCTGGCGAATCCTCAGCATGATCGCACGAAGGCTTTCCTGAATGCGATCCTGTAGCGCCCGCAGGGGCAGATGGAGGAGCTTGCGGTGGATCGGAATGACGTGAACTGGCGCGGCTACTGGCCAGCCTCCCTGACGCCCTTCACCGAGGACGGCCAGGACGTGGACGACGACGAGTTCGCCAGACTCCTCGGCTGGTACCTGAGCCAGGGCATGCACGGGGTGCTGGTCAACGGGTCGACCGGCGAGTGGTACGTGCAGACCGACGCCGAGCGCCGGCGGGTCGCCGGGATCGCCGTCGACGAACTCTCCGGAGCCGTGCCGGTCGTGATCGGGTGCACCACGTACCGGGCGCAGGACACCATCGAGCTGGCCAGGCACGCCCGCGACATCGGCGCGGACGGAATCATGTCCTCGCCGCCGCCATACCTGCGACCGCAGCCGGAGGAGATTTACGCCTTCTTCGCGGCGATATCCGATGCCGTCGACATTCCGATCATGGTGTATAACTGGCCGCCCGGCACCAATGTCGATATCGGACCCGAACTCGCTGGCCGGCTGGCCGATATCCCCCATGTGGTAGCGATCAAGGACTCGACGCTCAATGCGGCCCAGTTTTACCGTACCCTGCTGACCGTACGTGACCGCCTGCGCGTCTTCGGTAATTTTCTCAGCCCGCTGGGCATCGAGGTCTATTCGTCACTGGGCGGCGACGGCTTCATCGGCGGCGGGATGATGCTGGGCCGCGAGGAACCGGAATTCTTCGAGGCGATGTGGCGCGGCGACTTTCACCGCGCCGGCGAGATCGCGGCGCAGGAGATGCTCTGGATCACGCTGCTCTATAACCAGGACCTCACCCCGAAGTTCGGCTGGGGCCAGATAAAGGCCGCGATGCGGCTCCTGGGCCAGCCCGTCGGCCATACGCGCCTGCCGATGCTACCGCTGACTGACCCGGCACAGGTCAGCGCCCTGCGACGGGTCCTTGGCCAGGCCAGCCTGCTGGATCAGGAACTCGTCTGATGATGCCCGCCAAGATGGCCAGGCACCGCACCGAGGCGGACATCGTCGTCATCGGCGGCGGCGTCATCGGCACTGCCGTGACCTACTACCTGGCCAGCGCGGGTGCCGACGTCCTGCTCGTCGAGCGGCGGGAGCTCAACCGCGAGGCCTCCGGGAGCAGTGCCGGCAACCTTCACCTGCAGCTCGTGGGCAGCGCGAAGCGGCTGAGGCGAGGCGAGCCGACCGGCCGGCTCGGCTCGGTCGCCCGGCTGCACGCCCTGGCCCACCGGATCTGGACGGGGCTCGAGGCCGAGCTGGGCTGTGAGCTCGGGGTACGCCTGGGGGGCGGGCTGACGGTCGCCGACACGGCGGACGGGGTGGAATCACTCCGGGCGAAGGCAGAGCTCGAGCGGGCCGCCGGCGTCGAGGTCGAGGTGATATCCGGCGCCGAGGTCCGGGCCATCGAGCCCTGGCTGGACGCCGACATCCTGGCGGCCGCCTGGTGCCCGGGCGAGGGCTACGCGAATCCGCTACTGGTCGCGCCAGCGTATGCCCGGCTCGCCGCGCAGGCGGGTGCGCGCATCAGCACCTGGGCCGAGGTGCAGCGCATCGAAAGGAGAAGCACCGGCTTCGTGATCACGACGGGCGCCGGGATCGTCCGCGCCGGAAAGGTCGTCAACGCGGCCGGGGCCTGGGCCGGGCACATCAGCGCGATGGTCGGTGCCGACTTGCCGGTGACCGGGCTGGTGCTCACCATGAACGTGACCGAGCCGCATCCGCCGCTGCTGTCAACGGTCGTACAGCACGTCCGCCAGCTGCTGACCCTGAAACAGACGCAGTACGGGACCTTCCTCATCGGCGGCGGGTGGCCCGCGAACATCGCGCCTGACGGCCAGACCCAGGTCCCCGACCTGGCCTGCGTACGGCAGAACATGCAGGTCGCGTGCGCCGTGATGCCAGCCCTGCGCCAGGTCAGGCTCCTCAGGTCGTGGGCGGCCGTCTCGCCGCAGACCGGCGACCTGACCTGCATCCTCGGCCAGCTGCCAGCGGTCAGGGACTTCTACGTGGCGGTCGCCGATCACACCGGGTTCACGCTAGCGCCGCTCATCGGCCGGGCCGTGGCCCACCTGATCATCGAGGGCGACCCGTCGGTTGACGTCGACGATTTCCTGCTGGGAGGCCGCGGTGCGGCCTAGCGGGAGGTCAGACGGCCGGCTTCCGATGCACCGTGGCGTTACCAGGGGGCGCGCCGTCACCATCTACATCGACGGTACCGAGGTAGGGGCCTTCCTCGGCGAGACCGTCGCTGCCGCCGCCATCGCGGCCGGCTTCCGGGCGCTGCGGAACTCCCTGCGGATTCGTGAGCCCCGCGGCCTGTTCTGCGGGATGGGCGTGTGTTTCGAGTGCCTCGTCACCGTGGATGGCGCGGTCGGCGTACGCGCCTGCATGACTCCCGTGGCGCCGGGCATGGTGATAGAGCTCACCGCCGAGGCGCCTGATGGATGACGAGCTGAGTACCGACGTGCTCGTCGTCGGCGGCGGGCCGGCGGGGATGGCGTCCGCCATCCAGGCACGCGACCTCGGCCTCAGCGTCACGCTGGTCGATGAGCAGCCCGGGCTCGGCGGGCAGTACTACCGCGACTTCCCGCCCGGCTACCGGGTGACGAGCAGGAAAACCCAGGGTCACCGATATGCGACGGGCCGGGCGCTGGCCGACCGCGTGCTCTCCTCGGGCACGGCAGTCCTGCTGAATACCACGGTCTACGCTCTCGGGCCCGGCTGGGCTGCGCTGGACACCGATGAGCCGGGGCCAGCCCGGGTGGAATTCGCGGTGCTGATCCTCGCGACCGGCGCCTACGACCGGCCCGTTCCGTTTCCGGGCTGGACGCTGCCCGGCGTCATGACGGCCGGGGGTGCGCAGACCCTGATCAAGGCGCAGCGCATAGTACCCGGCCGGCGAGTCATCATGGCCGGCAGCGGCCCGCTGACCCTGGCCTTCTCGGCTCAGCTGGCCAGGTACGGCACAGACCTCGTCGGTGTGGTTGAGGCCGCTCGGGCCATCGGAACCCGGACGATGGCCAGGTACGCCGGAGCGTGGCCAGGAAACGGCAGGGTGCTGGCCGAGGGGATGGCCAGCCTGGCCTACCTCCGCTATCGCGGAATACCCGTCTCGTTCGCCCACCGGGTGGTTCGGGCCGAGGGTGACCGGCAGGTCGAGCGCGCGGTTGTCGCGCAGGTAGATGAGAACTGGCTGCCGATCGCCGGCACCGAGGTCGCCCTGGACGTGGATACGGTGTGCCTCGGCTACGGGTTCCTGTCCGTTAACGAGCTGGCCAGGTCCGCCGGCTGCCAGCACAGTTACCTGGACCACCAGGGCGGGCTGGGCCCGGTCAGGGACGAGTGGCTGCGTACGAGCGTCCGCTCGGTGCTCGTCGCCGGGGATGGCGCCCTGGTCCGGGGGGCGGGCGTGGCCGCCGAGGAGGGACGGCTGGCCGCGGTGACGGCTGCGCTGGACCTCGGGAAACTGCACGATGCCCAGGCCCTGGCGCTCGCCCGGCCCATCAGGCGGCGACTAGCCAGGCTGGCCCGACTGGTCCGGGCCAATGCTCTGACGTTCCCGGTCGGCAGCTGCCTGTATCACCTGGCGGCTCCCGACACGATCGTGTGTCGCTGCGAGGACGTGACCGCCGCCGAGATCACGCGCAGGGGACCGTTCGAGGGAGGCGATGTCAACCTGGCCAAGGCGCGGACCCGGGCGGGAATGGGCCGGTGCCAGGGGCGTAATTGCCAGTGGCAGATAGCCGCCCTGCTCCGGTCCGGCGACGGGCCAGGGGCGTCCACGTTCACCTCCAGGCAGCCGGTCAAGCCGGTGCGCATCGAATCAATAGTGAGAAGCCGCATCTAGGAGGAGCTGATTCCTGCCATGCCGCTCAACCTTCAGCGAATTGAGCTTCCGGAGGCCGATGACCGCTGGAACATGCCTTATGTCCCGGCGATCAAGGTGACCGGCGGAGCCTGCGTGTACCTATCGGGGGTAACCGCTGCACCCGTCTATCACTCGCACCCGCACATTCCGGGTGAATTTGCTGAGATACCGCCAGATGCGCACGGTCAGGCGGAGCTCGCCTTCGATAACCTCGAACGGGTCCTCGCGGCCGCGGGGGCGACGCTCGCGGACATCGTGCAGCTCACCCAGTACGTGGTAGACATCCGGGCGAATCTCGCGCCGATAGCCGCGGTCGCGCGGTCGCGGTGGCCGTGCCCTCCGGCTACCACCACCGTCGAGGTTGCTCGAGTGGCCACCGATCCCAGGCTCCTGCTCGAGGTGTCCGGAGTAGCCGTTCTGGCCGGGTGACGGCCAGCACGGCTGCGGCCGGGGGGAAGGCGTCCTAACCGGCCGGGACCAGCACCGCCAGCCGCGAGGTCTCCACGCTCAGCGGCTCGGCCTGCGCCAGGGCGCGGAACGTGCCTTCGTACCCCGCTAGCTGCCGTTCAGCTCGGGCCAGGTCATCCGCCGTGTCCCACGACGTGCTGAGCACGACCTGCGCGCCGGGCGGATCCACACCGCAGAAAAGTGACCGGAAACCGGGCAGTTCCGCCAGCTCGGCCTCCGCCAGTTCCCTGAGGTAATCAAGTCCCCGGTCCACGTATCCGGTCCTGCAACGCAATTCGGCGGAACGGAGCGTTACCCCTTCGGCCAGGGGCTTGTTGCGCTGCAGCAGGACGGCGCTATAACACGACGACGGCCCCCGCGCGATCTCCGGCAACCAGCCTTCTTCCGGTGACGTGCCATGAGCCTGGCGATAGGAGACCACATCCTCCGCCGCACGCCAGTAGCTGACGGACTCGGCGACCCGGGCCGGCGCATTCAGCAACAGCACCGCGCCGAGGCTGCCCGATGCCCCGGCTAGCCGCGACGGGACTATTGCCCGGTAGGCAATTGCGGCGTCAGCAAACCGATCCTGGGTCAGCGGTACGCGCGCGGTGACAATCCACATGGGGGCATCTGGCTTCGGTTGACAGCCACTCCAGCCTAAGCTAGCGTCAGAGCTTGCGCAATCGTTTGAGCATGCCTCGCCGCGCTACTGACAGGAGTCACGGAGGACCGAGTGACGGATCAGCAGGCCACCCGCGTCACCGCCGAACTTGACGTTCCCGTCCGCATGCGCGACGGGACCATCCTGCGAGCGAACGTATTCCGCCCCGCGGCGACCCCGGCCGCCCCGGTCCTGCTGATGCGCCTGCCGTACGGCAAGGACCTGCCCCCCAGCGTGCCGGCCGTCGATCCGGTGCAAGCGGCCCGGCGGGGCTACGTGACCGTCGTCCAGGACACCCGCGGCCGGTATGCCTCGGCGGGCACCTGGGATCCATTCCGCCATGAAGGTGAAGACGGCCTGGACACCATCGAGTGGGCGGCTGGCCTGCCGTACAGTGACGGCCAGGTTGGCATGTATGGCCAGTCCTACATGGGCTTCACCCAGTGGAGTGCGGCTCTGGCCGCGCCTGCCCAGCTGAAGGCCATCGCACCCGCCAAGACCTGGCGGGATCCCCTGAATGGATTCTTCTACCGAGGCGGGGCGCTTGAACTCGGCCTGCTGGCGAGCTGGCATCTGGGGGTCCTCGGCCCCGACCTGCTCGCGCGGCGATTCGACGGCGACGCAACCGAGCTGGAACGGGCGCTCACCGGGCTCATCGACGAGCATGACTCGCTAGCCTCTGCGGGCTACCGGTCGCTCCCGGTCCGCGACTTCGAACCACTGCTCCGCCATGATGTCGTCCCGTCCTTCTTCGACTTCGCCCACTCCCCCATGGCTAGGTCCGTGATCGACCACCTGACGATCGCGGGCAAGGAGCACCTGGTCACCGTGCCGTCGCTGAACATCGCAGGCTGGTATGACCTGTTCATCCAGGACGGGATAGACAGCTATAACGCCATGCGCGCCTTGGGCGTACCGAGCAAGCTCGTGATAGGTCCCTGGCACCACGGCTCTAACGGCAGCACCGTTGGTGAGATCGACTTCGGCATGAGGTCAAACGGTGACTGGCTGGATCTGTCGTGGAGTTTCACCGGTCTGCAACTGCGGTGGTTCGACCACTGGCTGCGCCGGGCCGATAACGGCGTGGACGCGGAGCCCGAAATCCTGATCTTCGTGATGGGAGCAAACCGCTGGCGAACCGAACGCTCGTGGCCCCTGCCGCGCGCGGTCGACACGAATTTCTACCTGCATCCTGACCGACGGCTGGGGCCGGAACCGCCGGTGCCGAGCACCCCGGATACCTACGCATACGACCCGTCCGACCCGGTCCCTACGCGCGGCGGGGCCGCCCTGATGTCGCCGGAGTTCCCGCCGGGCGCATACGACCAGAGCGTCCTTGAAACGCGGCCGGACGTTCTCTCTTACACGACCGACGTGCTCCAGGCGAGCGTCGAGGTTACCGGGAATGTCACCGCCCATCTCTGGGCCGCTTCAGATTGCGTGGATACCGACTTCGTGGTCCGCCTGTGCGATGTATATCCGGACGGTCGCTCCATTGGGATTGCCGACGGCATCGTCCGCGCTCAGTTCAGGGATCATTCCCGTGCACCATCGCTTATTACACCGGGACAGCCGTACGAGTACCGGATCGACCTGTGGGCCACAAGCAATGTATTCCTGCCCGGCCATCGCCTGCGCGTCGATGTGACTTCCAGTTGCTTCCCGCGCTGGGACCGGAACCTGAACAACGGGAACCCGGCCGCGGCGTACGGGATAGTCGCACGCCAGACCGTCCTGCATGACCCCGGTCATCCGTCCCGCCTGGTCCTACCGCTAGTGGCGTAACGTGGCGTATATGCCCAACTGCGGACAGGACCGGCCATGACAACCCTCAAGGAGCTGGCTGCTCGGGCGGGCGTCCACCCGTCCACCATTTCGCGGGTGGTCAACGGAGACCCCCTCCAGCGTGTATCCGCGGAGACACGTGCCCGCATCGAGGCATTGCTGGCCGAGACTGACTACCAGCCCGACATAGTGGCCAGGTCGCTGCGCCTCAAGCAGACGTTCGTCCTCGCCATGCTGGTCCCCGACGTTACTAACCCGCTGTTCGCCGGGATCTTCCTCGGCGTGGAGGACGTGGCGGTCACGGCGGGCTACACCGTTATCCTCGCCAATACGGATGGCTCCCGGGCCCGTGAGCGCCACCACCTTCAGCAGCTCGAAGCGCGGAAAGCCGACGGAATTATTCTCGCCAGTGCCTCGCTCAGCGATCCCTCGGTGCACTGGCTGCGCGAGCGGAGCATCTGCCATGTGCTGGCCTACCGCTTCAGCGACAACGACGACCCGTTTGTCGGCGTGGACGACGCGGCCGGAGCCGCAACCGCCACACGCCACCTCATCGAACTCGGACATCGCCGGATTGCTCACCTGGCTGGCCCGAGGAACGTCAGTACGGCGGTCTCGCGGAAGCAGGGATTTCGCGCTGCGCTCAAGGCAGCCGACCTCCGGTGTCCCGCCGAGCTGGTCGTTGAGGCCGGATTCGCGGAAGAATCCGGCTGGAAGGCCATGGAGTCCCTGCTCGGTCTGCCCGCCCCGCCCACGGCCGTCTTCGCCGTCGATGACATGACCGCCATCGGCGCGTACCAGGCCGTTCTCGATCGCGGCCTGCGGATCCCCGAGGACGTCGCCATCATCGGATTCAACGACGTCCCCCTAGCGAGCCGGCTCGAGCCCGGACTGTCGACCATGCGAGTTCCGGTCAGGGAAATCGGCAGCGTCGCAGCACAGGCCTTGCTGAATCAGCTCGGTGACGACGACTACCGGCCGTGCCGCCTGATCCTCCAGCCGGAGCTGGTCGTTCGGGCGTCGACCGACCCGAAGGCCCCCGGCCGGGGGGCCAAGACACGATTGCGGACCGACCAGAAGGTCAAGCGCCGCGGTACGCGGTGAGCCACTAACGATCCATTCCGCGGACCAGCCTCCCGGTTTGCCTGCTAGTCGCCGGGCACGCCTGGCCTAGTCCGGGCTCAGGCCGGCCTGGCGCAGGTAGGCGAGCTGAGCGACGAAGTGCCGGGTCCCGCCTCCCTCGTGCCCGCTATAGGGATAGACCGCGATGTCCTTGGGTCCCGCGTAGTGGTTGAAGGCAGCGAAGACGGTGGACGGCGGGGTGATGGTGTCGGTCAGGCCCACGGAGAACAGGGCGGCCGCGCGGGCGCGCCGGGCGTGGTTGACCACGTCGAGATAGGCCAGGGTGGCGAAGACCTGGTCCGCCCGGTCCGGGCGCACCCGGCAGTAGTCGGCCAGCTCGCGGTACGGGCTGGTGTCGGTGACCTCGAGGGCGCGCTGCGGATGGGCGAGGAACGGGACGTCGGGCAGGGTCGCGGCGATCCCGCCGGCCAGGTGCGCGGCCGCAATCGCGAGGCCGCCGCCCTGGCTGGCCCCCGTGGTGACGATCGGCCGGCCCGCACCCGCGGGCCAGCTTCGGGCGGCGTCGACCGCGCCCGCCGCGTCGACGAACAGGCGGGTGTAGTAGTGGCTGCGCGGGTCCATGATGCCGCGGGTCATGAACCCCGGCGTGCTCGGCGCGCCGGTATCGCCCGGGTCGGGCGTGTCGGCGCTGCGCCATGAGCCCCCCTGCCCGCGGGTGTCCATGACCAGGTGCGGGTGTCCGGCGCAGCTCCATTTCAGCCAGTCAAGCGGGTCGCCGCGGCCGCCTCCGTAGCCGATGTACTCGACGATGATCGCGGCGTCCGGTGCGGCCTGGTGCGGGTCGAGCAGCCAGGCCTTGATCGGGTCGCCGGCGTAGCCGGCGAAGGTGACGTCGTAGACGGCGGCGTGCCGGGCCGGGCTCTGCACCGCCTCGAACGACGGCTCGGCCGAGTGCTCGCGGGCCGCGCCCAGCTGGCCGGCCCAGAACTCGTCAAAGTCGGTGGGCTCGGCGACTTCGGGGGTGTACCTGCGCAGTTCGGACAGCGGGAGATCAACGAGCATGGCGGCCTCGTCTCGTCGGGGGTCTGGAAAGGTTATGCGCACTCAGCCGGTCCGGCATCCCCGAGATGCGCGGTGCCGGCGATCCCTGGCTCGGTTTGGCGCGGGCGCCACCGGGCCGGGCAGGAGGCTTTCCGAAACTTTCGAAGGATGCGCGGCCCCGGCCACCGCCGTTCGGGAAAATGAGCGCACCTGGTTCAGCCCCTGATCGCGCCGACGAGGCCGCCGACCAGCTTGCGCTGGGCGAAGATGAAGATGGCCAGGGCCGGGACCATCGACACGGCGGTGAACGCGTAGACCCGCGCGGTGTCCTGGGTGTAGGTGGACTGGAAGTTGGCCACCGCCAGCGGCAGGGTGTAATGGTCCTGGCTGGAGAAGACCACCAGCGGCAGCAGGTAGGCGTTCCAGCTCGTCACGAAGGCCAGGATGCCTACGGTGATCAGGGCGGGCCTGGAAAGCGGCAGCAGGATCCGCAGGAAGAACCTGATCCGGGTGGCGCCGTCCACGATCGCGGCGTCCTCCAGCTCGCCCGGGATGGCCCGCATGAACGGGCGCATGATGACGATCGTCACCGGCAGCGCGAAGGCCGCCTCCGGCAGGGCCACGCCGAACAGGTTGTCGTTCAGGCCGACCTGCTGCAGCAGCAGGAACAGCGGCAGGGCCGCGGTATTGAGCGGGAACAGCAGCCCGGCGACGAACAGCAGGTACAGCGCTTCGCGACCGCGGAACGTGTAACGGGACAGGGCGAAGCCCGCCATCGAGCCGAGCGCCACGGCCAGTCCGGTGGCCACCACGGCGATCAGCAGGCTGTTGTACACGGCCTGCCAGAAGATCGATGAGGTGATGATCGTGGCGTAGTTGCCCCAGACCCACGGGTGCGGCAGCGCGTTCGGGTTGGCGTTGAGCTGCGCCGTGGTACTGAAGCCGCCCACGATCATGTACAGCATGGGCGCGAGGGTGAGGGCCAGGACGAGCAGGATGATCAGGTAGCTGGCGGGCACCGAGAGCCACGTCCGGCGCTCGCGCACCACATCCCGGCGAGGGGAGGGCCGGCCGAGCCGGGCGGACAGGGCGGTCATCGGATCACCTCACATCACGGCGCGGGTCAGCGCGCCTGCGGTGTCGCGGCGCAGCGCGTAGCGCTGGTAAGCCAGCGCGAAGACCAGGGAGATGGCGAACAGGACCACGGAGACCGTGGCTCCGTACCCGAACTGCGTGCGCTGGACGCCGTTGATGTACTGGTAGGTCAGCATGGTGGTCGACGCGTTCGCCGGGCCCCCCAGGGTCATGATCCAGACCAGGTCGAAGAGCTGGAGTGAGCCGATGACCGACAGGAAGATCCAGATCCTGATCGTGGGGGCGAGCAGCGGCAGCGTGATGGTCCGCGTCACCTGCCACGGCGTGGCCCCGTCGATGGCCGCCGCCTCGCGTAGCTCGGGCGGGATGCCCTGCAGGCCGGCCAGCAGCAGGACGATCCCGAAGCCGATGTACTTCCAGGTGGCCACCACGAACACCGTGTAGAGCACCAGCGAGGTGCTGGCTAGCCAGTAGTGGACCAGGCCGCCGAGGCCGACCCCCTTCAGGACCGCGTCCACCGGGCCGCCCGGCTGCAGCAGCTCGTACCACATCACCGCGGTCGTCGCCTCGGACAGCACGAACGGCGCGAACACGGCCAGCCGCAGGAACGTCCGCCCGCGCACCCGGCGGTTCAGCAGCAGGGCCAGCCCGATGCTGACCGGGAGCTGGAGCACGACCGACAGGACGGCGATGATCACGTTGTGCTCGAGGGCCTCATGGAAGACGGGCCCGGTCAGCACGCCGGTGTAGTTCTGCCCGCCGATGAAGTCGCTCAGCGGGCCGAAGCCGTTCCAGTTATACAGGCTGTACCAGGCGGCGAAGATCATCGGGACGATCACGAACCCGACGAACAGGACGACCGGCGGGGCGAGCAGCACGGTCAGCTCGACCGCCTTGCGCAGGCGGCGCCGCGACCTCGGCGTCCGGGATTTTGGCCCACCGGCGGCGGCCGGGCGGGAGACGATATCCCGCCTGGCCGCCGCCGTCGCGCTTTGGGTGCGCGCCATTAGTGGCCGGAGCTACTGCTCACCGAGTTGATGATGGTCGAGTTGCTGCCCTTGCCCGCGAAGAAGTCCGCGAGCGCGTTGTCCAGCGCCTGGCCCGCAGTGGTCGGGAAGGCGATGTCGAAGTACTCCGCGTCGTAGGCGGCGTCGGCGTGGGCCTTCGCGGCCGCCTGCAGCGCCGGGTTGGTCAGCACCGCCTCGGCGGCGCTGTTCGCCGGGAGCCCGACGTTGGCCTTCGACACCAGCTCCTCCTGGACCGCGGTGCTGTCAATGTACTGGAGGAACTCGTCGCAGGCCGGCTCGGAAGCCCCGGTGGTGCAGGAGAATCCGTCACCGCCGGACAGCACGGCCGTCGGGTTGCCGGCGCCGCCTGGAACCTGCGGGAACGGGAACCACCCGAGGTCATTCAGGATGCTCGCGTTCGAGGTCAGGGCCGGGACGACGCTGGTCTCCCAGTCACCCTGCAGCTCCATGGCGGCCTTGCCGTTAGCCAGCAGGCCGGCCGAGCTGCCCGCGCCGGTCTGGGCCTGGGTGGCGTTGAACCCGCCCTGGAACGGGTTGGTGCCCATGAACGCGGTCAGGTCCGTGGTGGCCTGGGAGAAGCACGGCGCGGTCATGTTGACCGCCTTGATGGACGACTGCAGTACGGACTCCGAGCACTGCCTGACCGCGAAGTACTCCCAGAAGAACGCGTCAGGCCAGCGGCTGCCGCCGCCGAGCGCGATCGGGGTGAAGCCGGCCGCCTTGAGCTTGGCGTCATCGGACTCGAGCTGGGCGATCGTGGCCGGCGGGGAGGTGATGCCGGCCTTGGCGAACAGGTCCTTGCGGTACCAGAAGCCCACGACGTGCTGATCGTACGGAATGCCGTACTGCGCCCCGTTGACCTGCCAGCCCGCGGCGGCCGGACCCAGCTCGCTGATCCAGCTCGACGAGAGCGAGCTGAGGTTGGCCAGCTTGCCTGAGGTGTACTGGGTGGCCTCCTGGCCGCCACCCCACTGCTGGAAGATGTCCGGCGGGTTGTCGGACTTCAGGGCGATCGGCATCTTGGTCGTGAACAGGTCGCTCTGGATCGGGACGACGGTGATCGTCACGTCCGGGTGGGTGGCGTGGAAGGCGGCCGCGACGCCCTGCCAGACGCCCAGCAGGGGCTGGGTGTTGCCGTTGTTCCACCAGGTGAGGGTGACCTTGACGCTGCTGCTCGACGAGCTTGAGCTGGTACTTGACGTGCTGCTGCTACTGCTGCTGCTGCACGCGGCGATCGCGACCGCCGTTGCCACCGCGACGGCGACGATGACAGGTCTTCTGGAACCTCGCATGCGACTCTCATCTCCTGACGATGCCGAGGATTTCCTGTGGCCGGGTCTGCTACTGGGCGGGCCTCCTGGCGCTGCCGAAAGCGGCGGACGCGCATCATGTATGACGTCCGCGTGTCATGTTCCGAAAGTTTAGGTAATCTTTCGGAAATGCCGTTATCATAGGAACGCTGAAGTCGGCCGGTCAACCCTTCGTTTCGTATTCGTTACAGTCCCTGTGGGCTACCACAACCGCCCTACCTCGGGTTCGTGACCTGTCGATGTTGCCATATGGAGCGTGACGAGGCGGCCCGTTACTTCGGGGCTTGAGTTACGATAGCTGGATCGATTAGTTTCGAACTGCCCGACTGGACCCATCGCCTGCGCTCTGGGCGACCGACGGGCAGCGGAAGGACGTACAGGGGCGGCGTCAGGAGGGTACCGAGGTGCCGAGCACGAAACCGACCGGGGCCGGGCGCGCGGAGGAGGCCAGCCGGAAGCGCCGGACCACCATGGCCGCCATCGCGGCCGAAGCGGGCGTTTCGCTGCCCACGGTATCCAAGGTGGTGAACGGGCGCCCCGATGTGGCGCCGAAGACCCGGGCCCTGGTGGAGCGGCTGCTCTGGGAGCGGGAGTACCAGCGCCCGGGCCCGCGGCGCGGGCGGCGGTCGGGGCTGATCGACCTGATCTTCAACGGGCTGGATAGCCCGTGGGCGGTGGAGATCTTGCGCGGGGTGGAGGACTGGTGCGCCGGCCACTCGATGGGCGCCGCGGTCTCGTCGGTCCGGCACGGCAACGCCAGGCCCGCCAGCTGGACGAGCGCGCTGGCGAGCCACGACACCGACGGCGTGATCCTGGTGACCTCCGAGCTCACGCTGCCCCAGCTGCGCCAGGTCCGCGAGGAAGGCATCCCGCTGGTGGTCGTGGATCCGGTCAGCCTGCCAGATCCCGAGCTGCCCAGCGTGGGCGCGACCAACTGGGCGGGCGGGCTGGCCGCCACCGAGCATCTGGTCAGCCTGGGCCACCGCCGGATCGGCGCGATTACCGGTCCGGCCGATTATCTGTGCAGTCGCGCGCGGGTGGACGGCTACCGCTCGGCGCTGGAGCGGGCCGGCGTCGAGTTCGACCAGGCGCTGGTGCGCCACGGGGACTTCTACCACGAGGGCGGTTTCGCGCGCGGCGGTGAGCTGCTCGACCTGGCGGAGCGCCCGACGGCGATCTTCGCAGGCAGCGATCAGCAGGCGCTCGGGGTGTACGAGGCCGCGCGCCAGCGGGGACTGCGGATCCCGCAAGACCTCTCCGTGGTGGGGTTTGACGACCTGCCCGCCGCGCGGTGGGTCTCGCCCCCGCTGACGACCGTACGGCAGCCCCTGGCCGACATGGGGCGCGTGGCCGCCGAGATGCTGGGCGACCTCATCGAGGGCATCCCGCTGCGCAGCCAGCGGGTCGAGCTGTCCACCGAGCTGATCGTCCGCGAATCGACGGCCGAATGGCCCGCGTGAAGGTCACGCCCCCCGCGACCGGGTGGCAGGCGTGGTGCGACCCGTCCCGGCCCGTCACGGAACGGGTCGATGACCTGCTGGCTCGCATGACCCTGCCGGAGAAGCTGGCCCAGATGCACTCCGTCTGGCTGAGCGATCCCGCCGACGCGGACGGGGTGGCCCCGATGCAGGGTGAGTTCACCCAGGACATGCCGCCGTTCGGCGAAGTGATCCGCGCCGGGCTCGGGCACCTGACCCGCGTGTTCGGTACCGTTCCGCTGCACCCCGCCGAGGGGATCCAGGAGCTGGCCCGGCTGCAGGCCCTCATCATGCGGAACAGCCGCTTCGGCATTCCGGCGATTGCGCATGAAGAGTGCCTGACCGGCTTCGCGGCCTGGACGGCCACGGCCTTCCCCACCCCTCTGGCCTGGGGCGCATCCTTCGATCCCGAGCTCGTAGCCCAGATGGCGGCGGCCATCGGGGGCAGCCTGCGCCTGGTGGGCGTGCACCAGGGCCTCGCACCGGTCCTCGACGTGGCGCGGGATCCGCGGTGGGGGCGGGTAGAGGAGACGATCGGCGAGGATCCGTACCTGGTCGGGGTGCTGGGCACGGCCTACGTGCGGGGGCTGCAGTCGGCCGGCGTCATCGCCACGGTGAAGCATTTCGCCGGGTATTCCGGGTCCAGGGCCGGGCGCAACCTGGCGCCGGTGAGCGTGGGCCCGCGTGAGTTCGCCGATGTGTTCCTCTTCCCGTTCGAGATGGCGATCAGGGACGGAGGCGCCAGGTCGGTGATGCATTCGTACGCCGACGTCGACGGCGTGCCCGCGGCGGCCGACCAGGCCCTGCTGACCGGCGTCCTGCGGGACGAGCTCGGGTTCGACGGCGTCGTCGTGGCCGACTACTACGGCATCTCGTTCCTCGAGACACTGCACGGCGTGGCGGGCTCTCCGGGCATGGCCGCCGCCCTGGCCGTGCGGGCCGGGGTGGACGTGGAACTGCCGAACGTCCGGTGTTATGGCGAGCCGCTGGCCGGGGCCGTCGGCTCTGGTGACGTGTCCGAGCGCCTTATCGACCAGGCGGCCGCCCGGGTCCTGCGGCAGAAGTTCGATCTGGGCTTGCTCGATCCGGCCGAGCCCGACCTGGCCCGCAAGGCGGCCCCGCTGGACCTCGACCCGCCCGCCCACCGACGCCTGGCCCGGCGCCTGGCGGAACACTCGATCGTGCTGCTCGCCAACCGCGGCCGGGCGCTGCCCCTGGACCCATCCGGGCACCTGGCGGTCATCGGCCCGCTCGCCGCTGACCCGCTCGCGTGCTTCGGGTGCTATACCTTCCCGCGGCACGTCGGGTACGCGCACCCCGGTGTCAGCCCGGGCATCCCGCTCACGCCGTTCGTCACCGCGCTGCGCGAGGCCCTGCCGCAGGCACGCGTGGAGCACGCACCCGGATGCGAGGTCCGCGGCGACGACCGTTCCGGCGTGGCGGCCGCGCTTGAGTGCGCCCGGGCCGCCGACACCGTGATCGCGGTCCTCGGCGATGAGGCCGGCCTGTTCGGCCGCGGCACCTCCGGTGAGGGCTGCGACGCGAACGACCTTCAGCTACCCGGGATCCAAGCCGAGCTGCTGACCGAACTGGTCAACACGGGCAAGCCCGTGGTCCTCGTCCTGATCAGCGGCAGGCCTTACGCGATCGGGCCAGCCGCGGGCCTGCTCGCCGCGGCGGTCCAGGCGTTCTTTCCCGGCCAGGAGGGCAGCGCCGCCATCGCCGCGGTGCTGTCCGGGCGGGTGGTACCGAGCGGCAAGCTGCCGATGGAAATGCCCTTGCTGGCCAGCGCCGAGCGGTCCTCGTACCTGGCCGCACCGCTGGCCGGGCGCACCGACGTCAGCTCGGTCGACCCGACGCCGCTGTTCGCGTTCGGGCACGGCCTTTCTTACACCACGTTCGCCTACTCGGACCTGTCCGTCCGCCCCGCCCCCGGTGACGACGGCGGGCGCTCCGCGGCCGGTGATCGGGCCCGGATCGGGACCGATGGCCTGGCGGAGATCGCCTGCACGATCCGCAACTGCGGCGCCGTGGGCGGTGCCGAGGTCGTCCAGCTCTACCTGCGCGACCCGGTCGCGCAGGTCACCCGGCCGCTTCGCGCCCTCGCGGGCTTCGCGCGAGTCTGGCTGGAGCCCGGTGCGGCCAGCCGGGTGACGTTCCTCCTGCACGCCGACCGCACCGCGTTCCACGGGGTCTCGGGCAGGCGCGTCGTCGAGGCCGGCGTGATCGAGGTCGGGGTCGGCTCGTCGTCGGCGGACCTGCGGCTGCACGGAGAAATCGAGCTGTGCGGACCGGAACGTCAGGTCGGTGCCGACCGGGTGCTCACCACGGGCGTGACGGTGATCGACCTGTAACGCCTAGACCGAAGTTCCGGTGACTCCCTGTAGAACTTCTCTGCCCTGACCTGCGCAACTGAACCGTCCAGCGCCCGATGTTGTAGCCAGAAAGTTATCGGAATAATGCTGACTTCTACGGCATCATCCG
>JBOHCK010000050.1:0-24927 GCA_050698755.1 Streptosporangiaceae bacterium
CGCGCTGAACGCCGCCGTCAAGCGGCACCAGATCCCGTTCAGCCCGTGCGCGGGGATCGAGCTGGAACCGGAGAACCCGGCCGAGGCGCAGCGCTGGACTCCCGTGGAGGCGGCGCGGTTCATCGCCTCCACGGCCGGTGACCCGCTGGGCCTGCTGTACCGGGTGATGGTGCTGCGCGGCTGCCGCCGCGCCGAGCTCGTCGGGTTCCGGTGGTCCGGCGCCGACCTGGACCGGGGGATCCTCACCGTGGCGCGGACGGTCCTGCAGCTGGGCGGGAAGCTCCACGAGGAGCCGAAGGCCAAGAGCCGGGCGGGTGACCGGCTGGTGTTCCTGGACGCGGAGACGGCCGGGTTGCTGCGCGAGCACCGCAAGGCGCAGCTGGCCGGCCGGCTGCGGGCCGGCGAGGTCTGGGAGGACAACGACCTGGTGTTCTGCCAGGCCGACGGCCGGCCGTGGAACCCCGATCACGTGTCCAAGCGGTTCAAGCGGCTGGCAGCCGGGGCCCGCGTCCCCGTGATCAAGCTGCACGAGGGGGGCCGTCACACCGGCAACTCGCTGATGCGGGACGCGGGGATCGACCAGGAGACCCGGATGCGGGAGGTCGGCCACGCCGACCGGTCGGTGAACGACCGGTACACCCATCTGCTGATCGGGGCGCACCTGGCCGCGGCCGAGCAGACCGCGGCGCTGGTCCGCGAGGCCGGGGGTGCGTCATGATGTCCGCCCGCGTCCACTCTGCGTCCATTCCGGCCTGTCCGGAGGTCTCCCGGACCGTCCGCACGGGCGTGCGCGAGGGTTCCGGTGCAGGTCAGGTTGGGTGGGGCGGGTGGGGCTCGAACCCACGACCGGCGGATTATGAGTCCGCTGCTCTGACCGGCTGAGCTACCGCCCCGGCAACGGGTGCACACTACACCAGTTCGCCCCGGCCGGCGAAGCGCCCGGCGGGCACCCAGTGGCAGCGACGGGGCCGGTCAGCAGGAGAGCGGCGCGTCGGCCCACTGCTGGAGAACGCGCGTGCCGTAGAAGGTGAGCCACCTGGAGGGCTCGCCGGGTGGGACGTCGACCTCGAACCAGACCCGTCCCGGGTAGCGGTGCTCCTGGATCCAGGTACCGTCCGGGCGGCGCGCCGTCGTGATGACCTCGATCGCTTCCGCCAGGCGCGGATCGGGCCGAACGCCGTCGTGCTGCGCCGCGGCGAGGAAGTAGTCGGCCGCCTTGAGCGCGGTGTATCGGCAGCGGAACGGGTAGGCGAAGGTGGTGACCCAGGGTCCGACCAGCTCACCCGTGGACAGGGTACTGAGGAGCCGACGCTGGAGCAGGTACTCCTCGCCGGCCTTCCTCGCCTCGCGGAGCGCGTCCGTGCCCCCCGTCTCGGCCTCGAAGTACAGCAGGCCCTTCAGCACGTTGAGCGTCGAGTGAAAGGACGAATGGGTCGATCCTTCGACCCATTCGCAGTTCCAGCCGCCGTCCGCCATGCGGTGGGCGAGGAACCACTGCGCGAGGGCCGAGACGTCGGCTCCCAGCCACGCCCCGTTGGCCAGCGTGTACGCGTTGATGCAGCAGTCGACCTCGCCGCCCCAGTACGGCAGGCCCTCATACTCCCAGCGGCTGTTCGCGGCGAGCAGGTCGGCCGTCCCGGCCAGTACGGAGGGATCCAGGCCCCAGTCTCGAAGGGTGTTGAGCGTCCACGTCGTCGCGGTCCACGGCTGCCCCGCGCCTTCGGCGGCCTCGGGACCGCGGAAGTCGAAGTCGCCGGGGAAGAAGGCACCGCCCGCCCACTGCCCGTCAGGAGCCTGCAGGGCGAGCAGGCGTGCGCCGAACCCTTCCGTGGCGATCCTGGCCCGGGTCGCTCCCCATACGTCCTGCGGCGCGCCCGCCAAGTCGCGCTCGACCTGCCAGCGCAGCGCCGGGTCCGAATCGAGCAGCCAGTCGATCACGGCTCCATCGGTGACCACCCCGCCAACCTACCAGCGAACCTCACCACGCCCCGCGGCTACGATTGGCGCCTGATGACCGGCCGGAGGTGGGAGGTCCGATGACGGCGCAGGATCAGGAGACGTTCGGCTTCCAGGCCGAGGTCGTGCAGCTCCTGGACTTGATGATCAACTCGTTGTACAGCAACAAGGAGATCTTCCTGCGGGAGCTGATCTCGAACGCCTCGGATGCCATCGACCGGCTGCGGCTGGAACTGCTTTCCCGCGGCGAGGACCCGGAGGAAGAGGGGCCGCTGCGGATCCGGGTCAGCCACGACCGCGACGCGCGGACGATCACTGTGGCGGACAACGGGATCGGGATGAGCCGGGCGGAGGTGATCGAGCACATCGGGACGATCGCCAAGTCGGGGACGCGCGAGTTCTTCCAGGCCCTGACCGGCGACCAGCGGAAGGACGCGACCCTGATCGGCCAGTTCGGCGTGGGCTTCTACTCCTCGTTCATCGTGGCGGACCGGGTGGAGCTGACCACGAGGCGGGCGGGCGTGCCCCCGGACCAGGGCCTTCGCTGGGCGTCCGACGGGCGGGGCGAGTACACGCTGGAGGCCCTCGAGCAACCGTCCCGCGGCACCACCATCGTCCTCCACCTGCGCGACGAGGAGGACGACCTGCTCAGCGGCTTCCGGCTGCGCTCGATCATCCGGAAGTACTCCGACCACATCAGCCTGCCGATCCTGATGCCGGCGGAGAAGACGGAGAAGGCGGACCAGGCCGAGCCGGACGAGGACCAGGCCGTCAACCAGGCCTCCGCGCTGTGGGCGCGGCCCAAGAACGAGATCAGCGACCAGGACTACACCGACTTCTACCGGCACATCTCCGGCGACTACGCCGACCCGCTCACCTGGGTGCACAGCAAGATCGAGGGCACCTACGAGTACACGCTGCTGCTGTACATCGGTTCGCACGCACCGTACGACCTGTGGGTCCGCGACTGGTCCCGCGGCATCAGGCTGCACGTCAGGCGCATCTTCATCATGGAGGACTCCGGCCAGCTGATGCCCAGGTACCTGCGCTTCGTCCGCGGCGTGATCGACTCCGCCGACCTGCCGCTCAACGTGTCACGGGAACTCCTGCAGGGCAGCCGGGTCGTGGACCGGATCCGCTCCAGTGCGATCAAGAAGGTCCTGCAGCAGCTCAAGGACCTGTCGGAGAAGGAGCCCGACAAGTACGCGACGTTCTGGAAGGAGTTCGGCGCCGTCCTGAAGGAGGGCATCGTGGAGGACTTCGGCAACCGGGACGAGATCGCCCGGCTGGCGCGGTTCACCTCTACTAAGTCCGCCGCGGCGGAGGCGAACGTATCGCTCAGCGACTACGTGGCACGGATGAAGGAGGGCCAGGAGAACATCTACTACCTGATCGCTCCGACGCTGGCCGCCGCGACCAGCAGCCCGCACCTGGAGGCGTTCCGTGCCAAGGGCGCGGAGGTGCTCCTCCTGACCGACGTCGTGGACAACTTCGTGGTCACCGGCCTGCGCGAGTTCGAAGGCAAGCGGCTCCAGTCGGTCGCGCAGGGCCAGGCCGACCTGGGCGACCTGGAGGACGAGGCGGAGAAGGCGGCCCACGACCAGGCGAGCACCGAGTTCTCCGGCCTGCTGGCCCAGCTAAAGGAAGCACTGCGCGACCAGGTCTGGGACGTCCGCGTGACGAGCCGGCTTACCACCTCTCCGGCGTGCCTCGTGGCCAACGAGGCCGACACCGACCTCAGCCTGGCCACGCGGCTGCGCGGCTCGGGGCTGCCGAGCCAGCCGGTGCTCGAGATCAACCCGGCGCACCCGCTGGTAAACCGGCTCAACCGCAGGCCGGACGACCCGCGCCTGGCGGACTGGGCATCCGTGCTTTTCAACGAGGCGGTGCTCACCCTCGGCGCCAGGATCGACGACCCGGCCGCCTTCGTCACCCGGCTGAACGACCTGCTCACGGCGCTGGCCGGCGAGGAAGGGGCGGTGGGTGAAAAAGGGATGGCCGGCGAGGAAGGGGCGTCCCCAGATCAGGGGGCGACGGGAGAGGAAGAGTCGGCTACCCCGGAGGCAGGCTGAACGCTGGGGCCGGTAACCGGGCTGCCGCCACCCACCGGAACGTGTTCCGCAGGGCGACGGTCCCGGTCTTCGTATCCTGGAACTGCGCCAGGGCGCGCTCTAGGACGTCGCGCACGGCCTGATCGCCCGCGGCCTGGGCGGCCCGGACGCCACCCGCCGAGCACCGCAGGGCACGGACGGCGTCCTCCAGGCCGGCGTAGCGCCACCAGCACACGACCTCGCCGTGATCCATCACCCGGAGGCCGGCGTCGGCCAGGGCCGCCTCGAGGTTGCCCGGCGCCGACAGGGCGTACGGCGCGTGGTCGCCGATCTGCTCGGGCGGGACGAGAGCGCTCATCGCCTCGTGCACGACCGTGCCCTGGGATCGCTCGGGCGCGGCGAACAGGCTGGCCACCACGCGCCCGCCGGGCCGGGCGACGCGGGCCGCCTCAGCCAACGCCCGCCGCGGGTCACCCGCGAACTGGAACGCGTTGACGCCGACCACCGCGTCGAACACGGCGTCGCCGAACGGCAGGGATTCCATGTCGCCTTCGCGCAGGTCGGCCTGGGGCAGCCGCGCGCGGGCGACGCCGAGCAGGCCCGGGCTGATGTCCAGGCCGCTGGGCACCGCGCCGCACCCGGCGGCTAGCTCGAGCGCGAGCCCCGAGCCGCAGCCCACATCGAGCAGGCGGGTAGCCGGGCCGGCGCCCGCGGCGTCGAGCACCGCCTCGAACAGCGGCTGGTTGTGCGCCTCGGCCAGGTCCGCCCAGGCCCGCGGGTCGGTACCCCAGAGCTGGCGCTGGACCTGCGCGGCGGCGCTGACCGGCGTGATGTTCTGGTTGAGCCGGAAGACGTTGTCCGGATCGTAGGCCGCCTTGACCCGCTGCAGGCGCTCGATCGTGCGCCCGTAGGCGCCGGCCGCGCCCTCGTCCTCGTCGTCGCCCATGAAGTTGACGTACGTGCCCTCGCTCAGGAACGGCTTGACCGCGGCGTGGGTCGCGCGCGCCCAGGCGATCTCGCGCTCGTCGTCGGCGGCGTCGCGCCAGGTCGCGGGGATATTGATCAGCCAGCGGGCCTTTCGGAAGCCGAACGCCGTCGCGCCGGGGTCCACCCGGCTGATCGCGCCGCCCAGCGCCAGCAGCTCCACCTGTGAGATCGGCGACCGGAGTTCGGCTGCCCGCTCGAGCAGCACGTCGATCAGCCCGTCGGGCAAGTCGTCGGCGAAACCCGCCTTGATGTAGGTCTGCAGGCCCTGGCCGAACAGATCGTCGGTGATCGTCTGCATGAACAGGAAGGGCACGACCGACAGGTCGCTCACGCCAGCCTGCAACTCGTCCCTGATCCTGGCGAGTATCGCGTACGGACTGGACGCCGACCGCGCGTTCGGCTGGGGCGACTCGGCGGGCGGCCACCTCGTCCTCCTGGTCGCGCTGACCGGCACCCCCCTGCGCGGGGCGGTCGCCTCGTCCCCGGTCACCGACCTGCTCGGCCTGCCGTCCGACGTGGCGGCCGCTGGCGGCGTGCCGGACACCGGGCCGGACTCCCGCGAGGCGCAGTTCCTCGGCGCCCCGCCCGGGTCGGTGCCCGACCTGGCGCGGCAGGCCAGCCCGGTGACCCACGCCAGCGCCGGCGCGCCGCCGGTCCTGCTGATGCACGGGGCGGCGGATGACCTGGTGCCGCCGGCCCAGAGCATCCGGCTGGCGCAGGCGCTCCGCGCGGCCGGGGCATCTGTCGAGCTTGAGCTGGTACCGGGTGCTACGCACATGTGGCACGGCGCGAGCGACGTGGCCGCGATCGTCCGGCGCTCGGCCGGGTTCCTGGCCGCCCTCCGATGAGGGTCAGACCGGCGGCAGGTGCACGCTGACCACGGCCGAACGACCGCCGGCCACGATCGCGAGGGCGTCCTTGAGCACCTGGGGCAGCTCCGCCGGGTCGGCGATGGTCACGCCGTAGGCGCCGCCCGCCGCGGCGGCGATGCGGGGCAGGTCGGCCTCCGGCTCGAACGAGACGTGGAAGTCGTCCGCCGCCGCGGCGGCCCCCTGACCGTGCAGCCGGAGCGTGGAGAACTTGGGCGCGGCCCACCCCACGTTGTCGTAGATGACCGTCAGCGACGGAGCGTGGTACCTGCGTGCGACCCACTGCGCGACGGATGGCACGCCGAACAGGTAGGTGCCATCGCCGACCAGGGATACCACCGTTCGTTCGGGAGCAGCGAGTTTAGCGCCTACGGCGCCGCCGCCTGCCCACCCGAGGGAACCGCCGCCGGACCCGAAGTAGGAACCGGGTACGGCGGGCCGCAGGTGCTCGGCCACGATCTGGTAGTTGGTGATCGCCTCGGTGAGCACGAGCGCGTCGGTGCCGGCGAGCAACCCGCGCACGCACGCGGTGAGGTACCGGGGCGTGATCACGCCGGCCTGCGGCTGCTCGAGCGCGTCGAGCTTGGCCCGGCGGGCCTCGCTGGCGGCGGCGAGCTCCCCTCGCCGGGTCTCGACCGCTTGCGCCTCGGCCAGGTTCTCATCCCGGACCAGCCGCGCGATCTGCTCAAGCGCCACCTTGGAGTCTGCGGCGGCGAAACGGCGCGCGGGGATGTGCCACACCGGGATCGTGGGCTTGAGCGGGTCCATGTCGATGGCGTAGATCGCCGCGCTGGGCGAGGGCCGGTTGTTGGTGGGAATCCACGGCACGTCGCTGTCCACGACCAGGATGACGTCGGCCTCGGCCAGCGCCGGGTCCTGCTCGGCGGTGGTGAACTGGTAGCCGCAGTGCAGCGGGTGGTCGCCGGGGAAGTTGACGCAGAAGGCGACCGACTCCAGGACGCCGACGGCCAGCAGCTCGGCCAGCTCGACCAGGGCGGGCACGGCGGCCGGGTTCCGGCCCAGGTAGGACGTCACGATGAGCGGGCGCCTGGCGCGGGCCAGCGCGGTCGCGATCTCGCGCGTCACCTCAGCGCTCAGCGCAGCCGGGGCGATCGGGCTGAACTGCGCCAGGTCGACGGAATACGGCGCGATCGGCTCCTCAAGCACCTCGCGCGCGCCGACCAGATAGACCGGGCCGGCCGGCTCGCTGCGCGCAATCTGCAGGGCGCGGTGGACGAGTTGCTTGACGTTGCGACCGGTGCGGATCTCATTGTCGTACTTGACGAAGCCGCGCAGGATCCCGCGCTGGTCGCGCGCGTCCTGGAGCCAGTGGATGAACTCGTTCCGGCTGCCAGGCAGCTCGCCTTCGAGCGTGTACGGGGAGGCGCCCGCGAAGATGAGCACCGGGCAGTGGCCGCGCATCGCGTTGCTCACCTCGCCGCCGAGGTTCTGCGTCCCCCCGTCGACGTGCACCATGACGGCCTGCGGCTGCCTGCTCACACTGGCGTAGGCGTGCGCGGCCGACAGCGCGACGATCTCGTGCGGGCAGATGATGAGCTGCGGGTACGCGTCCTCGCGGCCGTCGGCCTTAGCCTGCGCGAACGCCTCGATCAGGGCGGGGTGGTCGCTGCCGAGGTTGGCGAAGACGTAGCTGACGCCCGCCTCGGCCAGGGCCTCGAGAAATGCCGTGCTGGTCGTGTAGGAACCAGCCCAGGGGTTAGGTATCAGTACCGTCCGGCGGTCTGCATCGACATGGCGTGCTCGACCAGCGTGACCAGGGTCGCCTTGGTCGATTCCCTGTTCCGCGCGTCGCACGGGATCACCGGGATGTCCGGGGAGATGGCCAGGGCCTCGGCCACGTCCCGCGACCGGTGCGGGAACTGGCCGTGGAACCCGTTGATGCCGATCACGAAGGGCAGCCCCGACGCCTCGAAGTAGTCGACCGCGGGGAAGGAATCCGCGAGCCTGCGCGTGTCGACGAGGACGACGGCGCCGATGGCACCCTGGATCAGGTCATCCCACATGAACCAGAACCGGTGCTGGCCGGGCGTGCCGAACATGTACAGCACCAGGTCCTTGTCCAGCGTGATCCGCCCGAAGTCCATCGCCACAGTGGTCGTCGACTTGTCGGGCACGTGGGACAGGTCGTCCACGTCGGTGCTGGCGACCGTCATCACCGCCTCGGTCGTCAGCGGCGTGATCTCCGACACCGACCCCACGAAGGTGGTCTTGCCTACACCGAATCCTCCCGCCACCACGATCTTGACCGACGTCATGGTGGGCGCGTCGGACCTCGGCGGGGCGACGCTAGATCTTACGGAGTCCACTAAGCACCCTTTCGAGCAGATTGAGGTCCGGACGGCCCTCCGAGTCATCGCGCTGGTGGATGCGGACGAGCCCATCCGCACTCATATCCGCGATGAGGATCCTGGCCACGCCGAGCGGTAGCCGCAGCACGGCCGACACTTCCGCCACCGACCTCCAGTCACGGCAGAACTGCAAGATCGCCTGGCACTCAGGCGCGAGCACGGACAAATCACGAGGTTCCAGGACGGTCGCGGTCACCAGGGCCTCGATGGCGAGCTGGAACCTGGACTGCGTCCGCCCTCCGGTAACCGTATACGGCCGGACGAGCTTGGTCGCACCGTCGTCCTCGGTCATGAAGCCGAAACCGGATCGCGACGGCCCCGGCCCCTCATCCCACAGGCCCGCCCGGGCCCCTGCACCCTGCCAGGAACCGGGCAAGCCTGCGAAGGGTGACCGGTCGTCACCTCGCCCTTGGCCTGCCACTAAAACCTCCGGTTACCGTCGTCCATCACCAGGGATGGCTGGTTGCATGACGCCGCGGGTGGCGGGGGTCAGTACCCGTCCGGCCCGCTCTACCAGCAGGGTCATCTCGTAGGCCACGAGGCCGAGATCGCAGGTGGACGCGGCAAGTACGGCCAGGCTTGAGCCGTTGCTTATCGCCATGATCACCAGTACACCCCGCTGCATCTCCACAACGGTCTGCACGACCGCACCGCCCTCGAAGACGCGCGACGCACCCTGGGTCAGGCTGGTCAGCCCCGACGTCACCGCCGCGAGCTGATCGGCCCGCTCCTGCGGGAAACCAGCGCTGAAGGCCAGCGGCAGGCCGTCCGACGACACCACCACCGCATGGGCCACCTCGGGGACCCGCTCCACGAAGTTCGTGATCAGCCAGTTGAGGTCCTGCGCTGGGCGTCCTGGCGTGCTCACCCGCACTCCTCTCGTCGCCCGTCCATACAGGTACCTCCTCGTGTCGGTGTGCCTGGGCCTGGGAATCTCATCGGGTCCTACGGCTCCTCGATCTCGGGTGCGGCTGCGCGGCCCTCGCGCACGCCTCGCTGGAAGCTGGCCATGCGGTTGCGGGCCACGTCCGGCGACCTGGCGGGTCCTTCGGCTTCCGCCTCCGGGCCGCCGCTGCCGATGGAGCCTGGCACGAGGTTAGCCCTCGGCACCCGCCTCGGCAGCCCGGCTTGCGTCGTCTCGCCCGCGGCGGGGGCCGCGAGCGCCTGGGCCGCGCGCCAGCCCTCGTCGGCCGGTGACGTCCACGACGGCTGCGGGGCCTGCTGCGTCGACTGTACCCGCGTCGAGCTGAGGGTCTTCCCGCTACGGCGGAACCAGTCGGACTCGAGCGAATCGAAGATCGGCAGGCGCTGATCCTGGGCGGCGGGGGACGGGACCTGGACCTTGCCGAGATCGGCGCCCGCGCCGTCGGTCGCCTGGTTGCCGTTCGACACGGCCGTGGCGGCCGCGTCGGATGCGCTGGGCCCGTCTCCGCCGCGGACGTTCTGGCCGCCGATCGGCGAGGCCGGGAGCGGCGTGGCCTGGGGCCCCGGGCCGCCGAAGGAGGGCAGCCTGCTGGGAGCCGCGGGGCCGTTCGCGGCCAGAGGCGCCGAAGGCCGCTGGCCCGCCGCGCCGTCGCCGTCGCCCGCGGAGCCGTTGGCGGGCGCGCTCGCGGTGGCGGAACCGTTGCGGGCCGGCAGGGCTTGGGTCGGTTCTTCCTTGCTTTCGTCCCAGCCGCGGCTGGCGGCCGCCGCCAGGTTGCCCGCGGCGCTACCAGGATTCGACGGGCTGCCCGGTCCGGGCCCAACTCCGCTGGCCGCCGGGGCGAAGGAGGGAGCCGTGGGCGCCGCGGGCGACCCCGGCGACGTCGGGGAGAACCTGGGGATCCGCGCGGCCTGCGTGGCCGGGACCACTCCTGGGGCCGGCACCTGGGTGGGCGCGGACAGGGAGGGAGCCGGCCCGAAGTCTTCCGCCTCGAAGCGGCGCAGCCTGCCGAGCGGCGGCGCGACCTCGGGCGCGGCCACCGTGTCGGGCAGCCAGATCAGCGCGGTCAGGCCGCCGGCCTGCGCGTGCCGCAGCCGGACCCTGACCCCGTGCCGGGCCGCCAGGCGGCCGACCACGAACAGGCCCATCCGCCGGGACACGGCGACGTCGACCACGGGCGGGTTGTCCAGCCGCCAGTTGGCGTGCGACATTTCCTGGTCGGAGATCCCCACGCCGTTGTCGGTGATGTCGAGGAGCACGCCGCCGCTGCTGAGCGGCTGGCCTGACACGTACACCTGGGTGTCTTCCGGCGAGAACGTGGTCGCGTTCTCGACGATCTCCGCGACCAGGTGCACGACGTCGTTGACGGCCTGGCCCACGACCACGATGCCCGGCTGGACGTTGAGGACCACCCGCTCGTACTGCTCGATCTCGGAGATCGCCGCGCGGAGCACGTCGACAAGCGGAACCGGCTGGCTCCACCGCCTCGTCACCTCGTGCCCGGCCAGGACCAGCAGGTTCTCCGAGTTGCGGCGCATACGGGTGGCCAGGTGGTCCAGGCGGAACAGGCTGCTCAGCCGGCCCGGGTCCTGCTCGCTCTGCTCAAGGGAGTCGATCAGCGACAGCTGCCGCTCGATCAGCGACTGGCTGCGCCGGGACAGGTTGATGAACATAGCGTTCAGGTTGCCGCGCAGCATGGCCTCGTCGGCCGCCAGGCGGACCGCCTCGCGGTGAACCTGGTCGAAGGCCCGCGCGACTTCACCGATCTCATCGGTGGAGGTGACGCCGATCGGCTCGATGTCCACGCCCTCGTCGGCGCCCTCGCTGTGGCTGAGCCTCCGGACCATCTCGGGCAGCCGGTGGCCTGCCACATCCAGCGCGTCCGAACGGAGTTTGCGCAGGGGCCGGATCAGCGAGCGGGCCACGATGGTCGAGACCAGCAGCACGAGGAGCAGCAGGACCAACGTCACGACGCTGATGATCAGCAGGTTCCTGGTGGCCCGCGAGTTCAGCGAGTTCGCCCGGGAGCTGATATTCGTCACGAGCTCGTCGGCCACCTTGCGCGTCTGGCCGATGGTGAACTTCATGTTGGTGTACCACTGCGCCCCGGTGAGGCCGTGCAGGGACAGCGGCGTGCCGGCCGTGGACTGCGCCAGAGTCTCCTCTGTGGCCGCCAGGTCGACCTGGGACCCGCTGACGGTGTTGGTGTAGTTCTCCTGCTCCGCCTCGTTCGTGGACGCGTCGAAGTCGGCCAGCTCCGCGGTTTCCTGCTCGTAGGCCTGGTTCAGGTTGGTCAGGTCTCCGGACTGGAGCGTCTTGGAGGGCGAGCTCAGCGCGGCGAACAGGATCGCCCGCTGCACCGACTTCTCGTTCTCGACGCGCAGCAGCGCGCCGAGCGTCGTGACGTCGCCCTGCAGTTGGGCGTCGTTGGCGCCGGCGCCGACCGAGGCGCTGAAGTTGTTCGCGGCCTGGATGATGTTGCCCGTGTAGACCCGGATGACCTCAGCCGCCGGGAACGAGGTGGATACCACGTTCGTCCGGTCGGACGGAAGATCCTGCAGGCTGTTGAGCAGCGTGGTGAGGTCCCCGACGGTGCTCGCCTGGTACCCGGCGCCGGTCGTGACGCCGTTCGCCTGGTTCTCCACGGCCGAGACGTCATTGCTGGTAACGGTCTGCGCCGCCTTCAGCTGCGTCAGGATGGCCGCGCCGCCCGGGCCCCGGTTCGCCGCGTACCCGGCGGACAGGTCGCGCTCGTCTTCCAGCGCCTGCGTGAGCTGCACCACCGAGGCGTTCAGCTGGGCCAGGTGCTGGACCCGGCCGCTCGCGGCCGAGCCCTGGATGTCTGAGTAGATCGTCAGGCCGCCGAGGATCGCCGCGATCGCAGTCGGGACGGCGATCATGGCCGCCAGCCGCCAGCGGACCCGCCAGTTCGCCAGCGCGAACCTGGACCGTGCCTGAGCCGACCGTCGTGCCCGAGCGGTGCCAGTGCCGACCGGGCGGGGCGCACCCGGGGCTCCCGGCGCCCCCTGGCTCGGGATCACCGGGGTCGCTACCGTGCCCGCGCGGGCGGCCGCGGCCGGACCGGTCGCCATCTGAACCACTTGGGACGTGCCGTCGGCGCCCGTCGTTCCCTCACCCGCGGCGCTGCCCCCTGCTAGAAGCCCTGACCCTCCCCCGTCAGCCTGCCCTCCGTTGACGGATCCGGCGTCGCCGAAATTCGTCCCCGATCGTCTACGCACTACGCTCGCACCTCGCATCGGCAGAGCTGACCTGGACGCATGTCGGGCTGCGATCACACAAGCCGCAAAGCATCCGCACCCCACTTTCCTTCGCAGGCGATTGCCGCCGCTCCGGTCGACAGGGCAGCCGAGGCCACACTCTCGGGTTACAAAACGGGTAAGGACATATAATCATCTTCTGGGTGGCCGCCACGGGGCATTCGCCAGTAAACAGGGAAGATCTTGCACGAAGCACGTTGCCGCCGCGGTCTGTCCAGGGCGCGCAGGAGCACGCCAGCTAACTAGTTGGTGACAAGATGGTAACGCCTCGTGCTGGCCTGGCCGCCTCCCTTGGCTTAACTCGCAGCCTTTCGCCACAGATCGCCGCTCCCGGCCGCGGTGCGTTAGTCAGCACGAAGCGCTCTAAATTGCCCCTAATTAAGACGTTCTCGGGGCTCGGCTGGATTACGTTCTTGGGCTTCGCGCCGGTAAAACGACTAGCCGGAAAGGCCTAGTTCCCGTGCTATTAGGATGCGCTGAACCTCTGACGTGCCCTCGCCTATCTCCAGAACCTTCGCGTCACGGTAGAAGCGGCCGACGGGCGATTCGTTCATGAACCCGTATCCGCCGAACACCTGGGTGGCGGCCCGCGCGTTGTCCATCGCCGCGTTGGAGGACGTCAGCTTCGCGATCGCGGCCTCCTTCTTGATCGAAAGGCCGGCCACCAGCCGTGCGGCCGCGTCGTACCAGGCCAGCCGGGCCGTATGCGCCCGGGCATCCATATCGGCGATGGCGAACTGGATCGCCTGATGCGCCTGCAAGGGGCGGCCGAACGCCTCCCGCTGCCCCGCGTACCTGACGCATTCGTCGACGCACCCCTGAGCCAGGCCCGTCGCCAGCGCGGCGATCGCTACCCGCCCTGCGTCCAGGGTCTCCAGGAACTGGGCGTAGCCGCGGCCGCGCTGACCAAGCAGGTTCTCCTCGGGGACCCGGCACCCGGAGAAGGACAGTTCCCTGGTGTCCGATGCGCACCATCCGACCTTGGAGTACTCCGGGCCCGGGACGAACCCGGCCGTGCCGGCGGGGACGACGATCGAGGAGATCTCCTTGCGTCCCGCCTCGTCCCTGCCGGTGATCGCGAGCACAGTGACCAGGGAGGTGACCGCGGTTCCCGCGTTGGTGATGAACGCCTTGGTGCCGTCTACCACCCATTCCGCGCCGGTGAGTTCGGTCCCAGGTTCGAGCCGGGCGGTGGTACGCATGGCGCCGGGGATATCCGAGCCCCCGCCCGGCTCGGTCAGGCCGAAGGCGGCCAGCCGCTCCCCCGCGCACAGCTCGGGCAGCCACCTGCGCCGTTGCGCTTCGGTGCCGTACCGGTAGATCGGCATCGCGCCGAGCGATACCGCGGCCTCCAGGGTGATCGCGACCGAGGAGTCCACCCGGGCCAGCTCCTCCAGGGCCAGGCAGAGCGCGAAGTAGTCGCCGCCCATGCCGCCGTACTCCTCGGGGAACGGCAGCCCGAACAAGCCGAGCTTGCCCATCCTGGCCACGATGTCGTAGGGAAACTCGCCCCGCTCGTAATGGCCGGCGATCACCGGCGCCACTACCTCGCGGGCGAACTGGGCGACGGAGTCCCGCAGGTCCTGCTGCTCCGGCGCGAGTTGATAACTGACCATAAGGACACCTTCGCACAGCCCGCTGCAAACCCCGCACTCACGGCGGTAGTCTGGCCTGGCCGGATACCCACACATGAGAGCGAGGACATGAACGGCCTGAGCTGCCCCGATTGCGGCGTCAAGGTCCAGCCGGAGGATCTGATCTGCTTCCGGTGCGGCGCCAACCTGCCGCACGCCAGCGGTCCGGACGAGGACGTCCTGACGCCGACCGTTTCGCAGAAGTTCATCAGGGCCGCGTCCGATGCGGTCACCTGCCCGCGCTGCGGCACAGCGGCGCCCGATCCAGCGGACGTGATCTGCTCCACGTGCGGTGAGCGGCTGCCGCAGGGGAACCGGAACATCTCGACCGTCGTCATGAGGATCACCTTCCCCACT
The DNA here is from genome assembly GCA_050698755.1 of Streptosporangiaceae bacterium. Lineage (GTDB taxonomy): Bacteria > Actinomycetota > Actinomycetes > Streptosporangiales > Streptosporangiaceae > Palsa-504. The sequence goes on from JBOHCK010000050.1 coordinate 14,424, forward strand.
GGCAATGTGGACATCCCGGCGGGGACGTCCGTCCTGCTCGGCCGCGACCCGGCCGAATCGCTCGTCGCCGCGGCGTTCGTGCGCTACGACAACGTCTCGCGGCGGCACGCCACCATCCAGGTGGATGACTGGGGCCACGCCTCGATCAGGGACGAGAACTCGACCAACGGCACCTACGTGAACGACGACCGGGTGCTGCCGGGCGCGGAGGTCAGGCTGGTCGACGGGGACCGGGTGCGGCTAGCCGCGGACGTGACCGGCGACGTGTCCCTGCCGCGGGGCGAGCCTGACCCTTACGGACTGAGCCGCAACGGCTACGGCTGACGCGCGTTTCACGAGCGGCGCCTGATACCCGGGCTACGTTCTGGTAAATCTTCCGCCAACGCCCCAGTTCGCACCTGTGCGCGGGGAAATGTCCATGCGATCATGACGCCATGGCGACCACGGACAAAGAAGTCTCGGGGTCAGCACCTGGCCTGCGCCGGGACGCGATCGGCCTCCGCGAGGTGCTGTTCCAGTCGATCACGGACATGGCCCCCGGCGCGGCCATCGCCGCCTCGATCCCGGCCGGCGCCGGCCTGGCCGCCGGCGCCCTGCCGCTGTCGGTCGTCTTCGCCCTGGTCGCGTGCCTGCTCGGCGCCTGGTGTATTGGCCTGCTCGCCCGGGAGATGCCGGCCGCGGGCTCGCTGGCCACCTACGCGGCCCGGGGCCTGCATCCCGCCGCAGGGTTCCTGGTGGCCTGGGGATACGTCCTGGTCGGCTGGCTGATCCCTCCGCTCGTACTGCTCCAGCTCGGTTTCACCACCGCGTCCACGATCAACTCGGACTTCCACGGCTACCCGGCTAACCTGTGGTGGCCGTGGTCGCTGGCCGGGGCGGTCATCGTGCTGGCCGCCGGCTACTACGGCATCCGCGCCTCGGCCCGGCTCGGCACCATCCTCGGGATCTCCGAGATCGCGGTCTTCCTGGTCCTGGGCGTGTTCTTCGTCGTACACGCGGGCGGGCACAACACCGCGCAGGTCTTCACCACGCACTACTCCCCGACCGGCCTGACCGGCGTGATCGGCGGATCGGTGTTCACGCTGCTCGCGTTCGGCGGCTTCGAGGGGGCCGCCCCGCTCGCCGAGGAGACCAGGAACCCGCGGCGCACCATCCAGCGCGCGGTGCTGCTCGCCACCCTGCTGATCGGCCTGCTCTACGTGTTCACCACCTACGCCGTCGACGTCGCCTACGGCCCGAAGGGGTTCGCCGGCTTCGCCAGCGAGACCGGCAACGCGTCGTGGGAAGGCCTGGCGCGCTCGCTGTACGGGCTGTTCTGGTTCTTCGTGTTCCTGGCCATCGTGAACTCCACCATCGCCAACGCCAACGCCGGGGTGAACGTGTCGACTAGGACCGCCTACGCGATGGGACGGATCGGGGCCTTCCCCCGCTTCCTGGCCGCGGTCAGCCAGCGGCACAGGTCCCCGGTCAACAGCGTCCTCGTCGCCTTCGTCATCACCGTCGCGGTCACGCTGGGCCTCGGCCTCAAGTACAACCCGACCGTGGCGTTCGCGATGGTGGGAACCGGGCTGGTGATCGTGATCGTGGCGATCTACATCGTGATGTGTGCCGCGTGCATCGGGTTCTTCGCGCGCCGCCGCAGCGGGTTTAACTGGCTGTCGCACCTGATCATCCCGGTGCTCGGCATCGCCGCGTTCGTCCCGGCCTGGCTGACGTCGGCGGGCATCAAGGTGTTCTCCTTCGTGACCCCGCTGGCCCCGCCGCTGTCCTACATGGGCCCCGGGGTGGCCGGGTTCATGGTCGTCGGCCTGATCTACATGATCTACCTGTACGCCACGAACCCCGGCCGGATCACCGACGTCGGCCTCGTCCACCTGGACGCACCCGAGGAGACCGCATGAGTGACCTGCAGGTCGTCTCGTTCAAGCCCGAACCGGCTCAGTACGCGTGGACGTTCGGCGGAGCCGCCCCCGCGATGCGGATCCGGACGCCCGCGGTGCTCGAGGTGTACACCGAGGACTGCTTCGCCGGGCGGGTGCGCAGCGAGACCGACCTGGTCTCACAGGTGTGCGAGTTCCCGTTCCTCAACCCGCAGACGGGGCCGTTCTACATCGAGGACGCCGAGCCCGGGGACACCGTGGCCGTGCACTTCGTGTCGATCGAGCCCGCTCGCTCCTGGGCGGCGTCGACCACGGTTCCGCTGTTCGGCGCGCTCACCGCGACGCACCTCACCGCCCTGCTGCACGACCCGCTGCCCGAGGTGGTGTGGATGTGGCAGCTGGACGCGGCCGCGCGGACCTGCCGGTTCACCGCGCGGAGCGCCTCCTTCGAGGTCGACCTGCCGATGGAGCCGATGCACGGGACGGTCGGGGTGGCGCCGGCGAACCTCGAGGTGCGCAGCGCGCTGGTGCCCGATGCGTTCGGCGGGAACATGGACACGCCCGAGATGCGCGCCGGGGTCACCTGTTACCTCGGCGTCAACGTGCCCGGCGCGCTGCTCTCCCTGGGCGACGGGCACGCGCGGCAGGGCGAGGGTGAGACCTGCGGGGTCGCGGTCGAGTGCGCGATGAACACGGTCCTGTTGGTCGACCTGATCAAGGGCGTGCCCTGCCCGTGGCCCCGGCTGGAATCAGACACGCACATCATGTCGGCCGGGTCCGCGCGGCCGCTCGAGGACGCGTTCCGTATCGCCCAGCACGACATGGTGCGGTGGGTGGCCGAGCTGTGCGGGCTCGACGCGCTCGACGCCTACCAGCTGGTCACCCAGGCGGTCGAATCCCCGCTGGCCAACGTGTGCGACACCAACTACACCTCGATCGCCAAGATGGCCAAGCGGTACCTGGGCGCGCCCGCGCCGATGGACGGCGCCCACGCCAGGCTGCGCGAGCTGGCCGGCGAATACCAGAGCTGACGCCGGCTCAGCGCTCGCTGTCCAGGGCGCCCATCTGGGCGGCGTCGTACCTGTCCCCTGCCACCTGGCCGTCGGGGACTGCGGCCTCGATCGCGGCGAGCTCGTCCACGCTGAGCCCCAGGTCAAGCGCCTGGAGCGCCTCGGCCAGCCGGTCCCGGCGCTTGGTCCCGATCAGCGGGATGATATCCGTCCCGCGCGAGGCCACCCAGGCGATGGCCAGCTGCGCGGCGGCGACTTCCCGCCCCGCCGCGATCTTCTCGAGCTCCGCGAGCAGCTCCAGGTTCCTCGTGTGGTTCTCGTCACGGAACCTGGGGAAGCGCCGGCGCGGGTCATCCGGGGCCAGCCGGGCGGTCCCGCTGCTGAGCAGGCCGCGGGACAGGATCCCGTAGGCGGTCACGCCGATGCCGAGCTCGCGGACGGCGGGCAGGATCTGCGCCTCGATACCGCGGCTCATCAGCGAGTACTCGATCTGAAGCGCGGCGATCGGGTGGACGGCGTGGGCCCGGCGGATGGTATCGGCCCCCATCTCCGACAATCCGATATAGCGGACATACCCTGCCTGCACCATCTCCGCGATCGCCCCGACGGTGTCTTCGATCGGCACCCGCGGGTCGAGGCGGGCGGGCTGGTAGAGGTCGACGTGATCGGTGCCGAGCCGGGTCAAGGTGTAGGCCAGCGACGTCTTCACCATGGCCGGGCTGGCGTCGTGGCCGATGAACGCGCCGGACGGGTCGCGCTGGCCGCCGAACTTGACCTGGATGAAGACGCTGTCCCTGTCCCGGCCGCGCAGCGCGTCGCGAAGCAGCAGCTCGTTATGGCCCATCCCGTAGAAGTCACCGGTGTCGAGCAGGGTGATCCCGGCGTCGATCGCGGCGTGGATCGTGGCGATGCTCTCCGCGTCGTCGGCCCGGCCGTAGATGCCGGACATGCCCATCAGGCCCAGGCCGGCCCGGGACACCACGGGCCCGCCCCGGCCCAGGGTGGTCGTGTCCATCACAGGTCTTCGACCTCGTAAACCAGGCTGCGGACGCCGGTGGGCGCGAAGTTCGGCACGTCCGCCGCGGTCGCCTGGCCGATCTCGGAGGCGAACGCCTCCCGGACCGCGTCCATGTCGTCCCAGTCGAGCTCGGCGATCATGTAGTAGGAGGACGCGTCACCGCCGACGCCGCGGTGGTTGCGGCTGATCGTGTAACGGCGCAGGCCGGGCAGTTGCCTGGCCAGCGGGATGTGGACCTCGCGGTAGTGGCGTTCGAACGCCTCAGGATCCGCGGGCGTGTCGTACAGCACCAGGAAACGCACCATACGGCCGATCCTAGGGCCGGGACCGGCGCAGGGGCGGATAGGGTCGGGTGCCGTGACTCCGGTCGTGCTCGCGTCGTCCTCCCCGGCTCGCCTGGCCGTGCTGCGCGCCGCCGGGCTCGAGCCTGAGGTCATCGTCAGCGGTGTCGACGAGAGCGCGTACACCGCCGATACCCCCGCCGAGCTGGCCGGCCTGCTCGCGCAGGCCAAGGCCACGGCGGTCGCGTCCGCCCTGGACGCCGGCCTGGTGATCGGGTGTGACTCGCTGCTCGACCTGGACGGGCGCGCGCTGGGCAAGCCGGCCTCGGCCGCGCAGGCGGCGCAGCGCTGGCGGGAGATGTCCGGGCGGACCGGCATCCTGGTCACCGGGCACTGCGTGATCGACGCCGCGACCGCCCAGCGGGTCTGCGAGGTGGCGGCGACCCAGGTCCGGTTCGGCACGCCGTCGGAGGCAGAGATCGCCGCCTACGTCGCCTCGGGCGAGCCGCTCGCGGTGGCGGGAGCGTTCACCCTGGACGGGCGAGGCGGCTGGTTCGTGGAGGGGATCGACGGGGATCACGGGACCGTGCTCGGAGTCTCGCTGCCCGTGCTGCGACGCCTGCTGGCCAGCCTCGGGGTCAGCGTGACCGCGCTGTGGGCCTGACCGGCCCACGGCGGACGCGCGGCTCCCGCACTACCCTGGAAGAGAGCGAACAGGCCATCCCGAACCCCCGAGTGCCCGGAATGGATGCATGGAACCAGAACCTACGGTGCTGGACAGCCTGCGCAAGGCGGTTGACGCGATGCCCGACGACGTGCCGCTCCGGCTGCACCTGGCGGGGCTGCTGCTCGGCGCGGGCCAGCGGGACGAGGCGGTCAGGCAGCTCGGCGCGGTCCTGCAGCGTGACCCGGGCAACGCGCAGGCGCTGGGCCTGCTGCGGGGCCAGGGGAGCCAGGTCCTCCAAGGCCCGGCGTCCGGTGAGCCCGCGGAGCCGGCTCCGGGGAGCCCAGGAACCGGACCGGCGCCGCAGTACGACTGGTCGCAGGCGGAGGACGAGCTACGCGACGTGCTGCCCGCCATGTTCGTCGGCGAGCCGCCGGCGGAATCGGCCTCGGCCCTGGCCCCGAACGAGCCTGATGTCCACTTCCTCTCGGGCAAGGTGAGCCTGGCCCGCAGGGACCTGGCGGACGCGCGCGAGCACCAGGAGCGTGCGCTCGCCCTCGATCCGACCCACAGCGGCGCCATGAACGAGCTAGGCCGGATCCGGCTCAGGCGGCGCGACACGGCGGGCGCGATCAGGCACTTCATCAGCGCGGCCCGCGCCACGCCCGACGAGCACATCTACCGCAGGTACATCGACGTCGTGATCCTGCGCACGGTATCGCGGACGATCTACGTATTCACGCTGCTCGCACTGATCCTGATCTGGATCCCCGCGGTCGCCCGCCTGGACCGGCTGCCGTTCGCGATCGGCCTTGGCGTGCTCGGCGCCCTGACCGCCGGCTCGCTGGGCTGGATGATGCTGCGGCTGCCGCGAGAGGCGCGGCTCGTGGCGCACAGGATCCTGCGCGTCCCCCGGGTCGCGGCAGCGCTCGCCCTGGCCGCGGGCGGGGTCGCGGCGGCGTTCGCCCTGGCCGCGGGCGGGGTCGCGGCGGCGTTCGGCCTCATCGCCTTCACCCCGGCCGTGGACGTCGCTCAGGTGCTCCCCATCGCGGTCGTGGTCACGGTCGCCGTGCGGCTGGGCGCCTTCGCCGCCCTCCGGGCGGCCGCCAGGGAACGCTGACCCGAGCGACTCGGTCCAGCGCAGGGCGCGGACGGCCGGGAACGCCAGGACGGCCGCACTGCTCAGCAGCCCGTAGACGGCCCCGACGCCGAACACCGCCGACGCCCCGAACCGCCCGGCCAGCGGGCCGTCGATCGCGTATCCGATCACGCCCACGCCGTAGGCGGGGAAGAGGGTCAGCGAGCTGACCCTGGCCAGCATGGCGGGCGGAACCTGCTGCTGCAGGGCCGTGCCGAAAAAGGTGCTGGACAGTGCCGCCCCGGCGCCGCAGGCGAAGGCGGCTGCGGCCACCCACGGGGCGGTCGCGTGCAGGGCCATGGGAATGTCGGGCAGCGCGTAGCAGAACGTGCCGACGGTCGCGATGACCATGGGCCGCCTGGGCTTGCGGCCCAGCGAACCCAGTCCGGCCGCGATGGCGCCGGCCCCCTGGACCGCCATGATCGCTCCCCAGACGGCGGCACCGCCGAGGTAAGCCCGGCCCATGACCGGCCCGAGCAGCATCCAGGGCGCCCAGGTGATCAGGTTGAAGAAGGCGAACTGCACGGTGACCACCCACAGCCAGGTCCGCGACCGGAACTCGCCCCAGCCCTCGGCCATGTCGCCCAGCAGGCCCCGGCGCCCCTGTCGGCCGGCTCTGGCCGTCCCCGCGACCTCGGGCATCCGCAGCAGCCCGAGGGCGAGCACGCTTGCGCCGAACGATGCCGCGTCCGTGGCCACCACCACGGCAGGCCCGGCGAGGGCGACCAGGATCCCGCCCAGCGCAGGGCCGGCGATCCTGGCCGCCGAGGCGGCCAGGCCGTACAGCGCGTTCGCGTTGGCGAGCTGACCTGGCGGTGCGATCTCCACGGTCAGCGCGCCCAGGGCCGGCGAGAAGAACGCCTCCCCGGTCCCCTCGAGCCAGGCGAGCAGGACGAACAGCCAGAGCGGCGGCCGCCCCGTGAACAGCGCGGCGGCCAGGCCAGCCTGCGCGGCGCAGCGAAGCACGTCCGCGGAGAGCATGACCCGGCGCCGCCCGAGCCGGTCGGCGACGGCCCCGGCGAGCGGCAGCATCACCACCTGGGACACGACCCCGGCCGTGAACACGAACCCGAGGCCGGTCGCCCCTTTCCCGCTCTCCAGGACCGCCCAGGCGATCGCCACGGAGGACATCGAGGAACCAAGCAAGGACGTCACGTAGCCGGCGTAGAACCTGCGGAAGTTACGTTCCCGCAGCACACCCGCCCTGCGGTGCAGCCACTCGTACCTCACGCACCGGATCATGACACCCGGGCGCAGGGCCCACAATGGTCATCACTCAATAAAGTTGAGTCATGAAGGGACAACTTTGGGTCCCCGCCTGACCTGAAACCGCGGCAAGCCGGGCCTGAGCGGCGGAGCAGAATAATTTTTGCTGGATACGCAATTAAATTGAGCAATCTAGGCTCAATTCTGATCGGGCCGCCCCGGCTAATGGCCGACCTGGCTCCGGAACGGGCTTTGCATGGCCGCCCGGCCGAGTTAAGATACATCTCGTTCGCTGAACTCGGCACGGGAGGATGGCTATGACGGCGACGGACGGGGGCGCGGTAAACGGGGAGATCACCGAGACCTCTGCGGGGCTCCCGGGGTCTCCGGTCACCCGGGCGTCCCGGGGCGCGGTGAGTGCAGAGATCAACCAGACCTCTGCGGGGCTTCCGGGGTCTCCGGCGACCCGGGCCTCGGATCGCGAGCGGGACGCGGTGGTACAGCGGGTCCAGCAGGCGTTCGCGGAGGGACGCCTGGACGACACCGAGTTCGACGAGCGGATGCGCGCGGCGCTGGTGGCCCGCACGCACGCGGATCTCGACGCGCTGCTCACCGACCTGCCCGCCGCCGCGGCGCCTGGTCTGGCCCCGGCGGCCAGCGGGCGCGGGCCCGGCCGGCTCGCGGTCGCGCTGAAGAGCTCGGTGCGGCGCGGAGGGCGCTGGCGGGTCCCCGAACGCTACACCGCCGTGGTCTACAAGGGCGACGGCTGGCTCGACCTGAGGGCGGCCGAGCTCAGCGGCCCGGTCACCACGTTCCTGGCCGTGGCTTACAAGTCCACGGTGACGATCCTGGTGCCGCCCAGCGTGCGGGTCGAGATGACCGGGTTCGGGGTCACCCAGGGCCTGGCCGAGGACGATGACCCTGGCTACCGCCTGCCCGCGGACGCGCCCGTGATCCACGTGCGCGGCATCGCGTACAAGGGGGCGGTGGAGATCACCACCCGCCCGCCCGAGCGTCGCGCCCTCCGCCCGTAGGCGGCAGCCGACCAGAGCGGCTCGCCGGCGTGGGAAGATGGTCGGCGTGACGTGGACAGCCCCTGAGGTGGAGCGGCCGCAAGGGCCGCTGACCGGGCCCGAGCGCCCGATGCTGCAGGCGTTTCTCGACTCGTACCGGGTGACGCTCCTGCATAAGTGCGCCGGGCTGACCGGCGAGCAGCTGGCCGAGCGCGCCGTACCGCCGTCGAGCCTGTCGCTGCTCGGGCTGGTGCGCCATATGACGAAGGTCGAGCGCATCTGGTTCCGGCAGCGGTTCGCGGGCGAGCCGGTCGGCAACCCCTTCGGGGATGAGACCGACGCCGATTTCAACCACCTCGACCCCGCCCGGGCCGCCGCCGACTACGCGCGGCTGACCGAGGAGTTCAAGCTGGCCGACGCGGCGGTGGCCAACGCCTCACTCGACGACACGTTCACGTCCCGTGGTGAGGTCATGTCGCTACGCCTGATCTACCTGCACATGATCGAGGAGTATGCCCGCCACGTGGGCCACGCCGACCTGCTGCGCGAGCGCACCGACGGCGTCACGGGCCACTGACCTCGGCCGCCTAGGGCCGGGCCCGGCGGGGCTCACGAATCGGTAGCGCTGGGCGGCCGTCCGGTGTAGACGGCGCGCGGGCGCAGCGGCCCCGGTCTGGCGTAGGCCTCGAGAGCGTGGGCGATCCAGCCGGCTGTCCGCGCTACCGCGAAGATCGCCTCCCCCGATCCCCTGATCATGCCGGCCACCCGGGCGAGGGCCGCGATCGCGAGGTCGATGTTCGGCGCGGGCAGGGACTTCTGCCTGACCTCGGCGATGACCGCCTCGGCCACGGCTAGCTGCCCTGACTTCGGCGCGGCGCGGCGCACCAGGTCCATCAGCACGTCCGCGCGCGGGTCGCCGGCCCGGTACACGAAGTGCCCGAACCCGGGTATCTTTTCCCCCCGGCGCAGCAACTCGCCCACCACCCGGGGTACGTCATGCGCGTCGGCGGCGGCGGCCAGCAGCGCTTCCGAGCCGAGGGACGCCCCGCCGTGCAGCGCGCCGCTCATCGCGCCCAGACCGGTCCCGACCACCGCGTACGGGTCCGCGCGGACCGACGCGGCGACCCGGGCGGCGAACGTGGAGGCGGCGAGCTCGTGATCGGCCAGCAGCACCAGGGCCGCCGACAGCGCCCGCAGCAGGGCCGGACTGGGCCGCCGGGCGCACAGCCGGGACCACAGCCGTTGGGCCACCGGCTCGTCCGCTTCGGCGCTCCGCTGGGGGCCCGGCGCGGGGGGCAGGCAGTCCACCATGCCCGCGGCGATGCTTCGGGCGGCGGCGAGCACCGCCGACTGATCCAGTTGCAGCCGCAGCGGATCCGTGGCCGCCATGGCCGGGACGATCACCTGGAGGCGCTCGAGCGGCAGCGTCCCCGCGGGCAGCGCGGACTGCGCGGCCCGGCCGGCCGTCAGCGCCGCGGCCGTCGCTCGCCAGGGCATCCGGGGAGTGGCCGCGGGCGGAAGCTCGCCGGTCAGGAGCAGTTCGGCCACGTCTTCGAAGGGGCGGCTGACCGCGAGCCTCATCACGTCGAGGCCGCGATAGTACAGGCGATCGCCGGTGATCTCGGTGATCGCCGACTCGACCGTGAGGTCCGTGGCGCCCGCCGGGCGCCGGGGCCGCCCCCGCCTGGCCAGCCGCTCGACCTCGCCGCCGTCGAAGAGGCTGCCCCGGCCGTCCGCGGCCTTCCTCCTGGTGAGCACGCCGCGGCTGACGTAGGCGTAGAGCGTGGCGGGCTTGACGCCCAGCCGCTGGGCCGCTTGCGCGGCGGTCAGGAACTCGGTCACGGGGTTCCGCTTGGCTCGCCGGAATGTTGAATTTAATCAATATTGATCAGCGTATGGGAGTTGTCAACCATGGTCGCGGTCCGGCGAGGCTAGGGAGCTCAGGTCCGGTCGGGTCCGGCGGGGAGCCGGGGTGTCTGGCTGGGCAGCCCTGTGGGCTGAACCGGATCGCGATGGCAGCCGTGTCAGGGGTGGCTGAGGGACGATCCCCGGGCGGTGAGCCGGTGGTGCTGACGGCACCGGGGATGACGCAGGCGGAGGGATGTCATGTTTCCTGTGGCCATTGTCACCGGGGTGGCGTGGGCGTTCCTGTTCCTGGGGTTGCTGGCGGCTCCGCCATCGTCCCGGTCGCGCGGCTCCTGGCGTATGCGGCGGCGCTCGCGGATCCCGGCGTGGCGTGGGATCCCCGCGGCCACTCGGGGTCCTGGTCCGACCGGGACGACCGCTGACGGTCT
>JBOHCK010000051.1:0-24617 GCA_050698755.1 Streptosporangiaceae bacterium
CCGCGCCGCCGCCTCAGTGGGCGGCAGCGACGGCGCCGCCTGGCTCGACGGCCCGGCAGCCGCCGCAGTGGCGTGCGACGCCCTGATCAGCCCGGTAGTCACGGGCGAGGTCGACCCCGGCGCCCTGGACGGGCTAGTCCGGCTCTGCGTCGAACTCGCCCGGTGGGACAACCCGAACCCGGACGATCCGGATCTGGAGGACCCGGACCCGCAGGAGGCAGAGCGAGCATCGGCCGCCGGGCCGGGGTCCATGGCCCGGGAGGCGCTCCGCCGAGGTACTTAGTTTGATCTCCGGATACCTTGCGGCCCGGGGACGCTGTTGGCAGGCAGGTGGCAGACCAGCACGAGCCAGGTGACTCGACCTGGCCGTTCGGCTTCCGGAGCCTTCACCCTCCCCGGCGGCCCTACACGGCGCCGAGCAGGTAGGCGAGCAGGATCACCAGGAACACGTACAGCAGGTACAGGTTCACGTCGCCGGACTGCATCGGCCGGATCGCGTCGGCGAGCCATTCGACGGCGCGGATGATCGGGCGGTACAGGTACCGCTCGAATACGGGTGTCACCTGCGCCTCGTAGTGCACCGGGCCTGACCGCCCGGCTGGATCGTCGTCCGAGGCACGGTGCACAGAAACGGATGGCCGGTACAGGGCGTCGAAGGTCACCCGAGTGGGGGCGGAGAACGTCATGGCCGAGTACTGCATCCGCGGCTTGAAGCTGACGATGCCGCCGTCCCAGACCGGGACGGAAACGCTCGCGGCACGGGGCCGACCCGCCAGGAAGATCAAGGCGGGGACGGCGCACGCTGCGGTGAGGAATACGGCCAGGTAGGTCGGCGAGAACGCGGAGAAGTCCGTGTGCGCTGGGATGACGGTGAGCTTCCCCGGCAGCAGCAACGGGCCGAGCGCGACTCCGGTGACGCTTCGCGCGGCGCGGGACAGCGCCATGAGCATGACCGGGGCCCCCACGGCCAAGGCTACGCAGGCCACGGCCAGCAGCACCGGGCCGACGACCGGCTGGCCGACCTCTCGTGCGGCCGCGGCCTGCCGCGTCCTGGGCATGCCGAGGAAGGGGATGCCGAACCCGCGGACGAACGCGTAGATGGCTAGTCCCCCGGTGAGTCCCAGCATGGCAGCGGCGAGCACGATGAGGATCGCGGTCAGATGGCTGCCGGTCCGGAAGCCCTGAAACAGCCCCTGGAAGATAAGCCACTCGCTGACGAACCCGTTCAGGGGCGGTAGCGCCGCGATCCCGAGCGTCCCGATGAAGGTGATGACCGTGCTGCGCGGCAGCCGGTGCACCAGGCCGCCAAGCCGGTCCATGTCCCTGGTCCCTGTCGCGTGCTCGACCACGCCGGCCTCGAGGAACAGCAGGGTCTTGTAACAGCCGTGGTTGGCGACGTGGTAGAGCCCGGCGATCAGCAGGAACGCCCAGAGGGCCTCCTGCCGGTAGGCGTGAAAAACCATCGCCGCGCCGAACGCGGTCACGATGATCCCGGTGTTCTCAATTGTGGAGAAGGCCAGGAACCGCTTGATGTCCCGTTCCCGCAGCGCGTACAGGATGCCGATGGCGGCGGTGAGCGCGCCCACGCCCATGGTGACCAGGCCCGGCCACGAACCGCCGCCTGGCAGCAACCGGAACGCGAACAGGGCGATGCCATACGCGCCGAGCTTGACCACGACCCCGGACAAGAACGCGGACCCGTCGGCCGGGGCTACCGGGTGCGCCTCGGGCAGCCAGACATGCAGCGGGACGAGCCCGGCCTTGAACCCGAACCCGGTGAGGGCGAGCAGGTAGGCGGCGGCGCGCCAGCCGCCGGGGACCAGGCGGGCGCGAGCCGCCATCACGTCCAGCTGGGTGGCGCCGGTCTTGGCGGACAGGATCACGAAGGCGGCCACGATCAGCAGGAAGCCGATCTCGGACAGGGCCAGGAACCAGAAGGCGCCGCGCGCCGACTCGCCGCTGCGCGGGTGGCGCAGGATGAGCACGTAGCACGCCAGGCTCATGGTCTCCCACGCGACGAGGAACGTCACCATGCCGCCCGCCGCCAGGACGGCCAGGCAGGCCAGTAGCGCGATGTTGTAGGCGGCCAGGTAGACCGCACTAGCGCGGCCGGCGTCATGGTAGCGGGGCATGTACCAGGCGATCGCCACCGCGACGACGCCGAGCAGCGCCACGAACACGCCAGCCAGACCGGTGGCCTGCAGCTGAATGGGCCCGCCGACGATGGTCGCGGCGCCGCCACCGGGAGTAACGACGGGCGTGTCGCCGGAGACGAGTGACCAGCCGCCCCCCACCAGTGCCGCTGCCCCGCCCAGGCCGGACAGGACGCAGCAGGCCCGCAGGCCTGGCCGCCGGCTCCCGCCCAGCAGGCCGGCTACGGCGGCGGCGAGCCAGGCACCGGCCGCGCCGTACAGGATGTCCAGCGGGTTCACGACGCACCTCCGGACGACGCCTCATCGGCCGTGAACGTCAGACCGGTGATCTTCTCCGTGAGGCGGCCCACCGCCACGCTGAGTCCCTGCAGCAGGGCCAGCGGGCTGGGCGGGCAGCCCGGAATCCACACGTCGACCGGGAGGACCGCGCTCACCTGGCCGTGCACGAACAGGTCCGGCCGATACACGCCGCCGAGCGCGCAGGCGCCGGTCGCGACCACCACCTTGGGCCCGGGCATGGCCTCGTAGGTCTTGCGCGCCGCCACGTCGAAGGCCCTCACCATCGGCCCCGTGACCAGGAGCAGGTCGGCGTGCCTGGGCGCGGGAGTGAAGAAGAAGCCAAGCCGGTGCAGGTCGTAGTGCGGCGCGGTGAGCAGCCGGATCTCCTGCTCGCAGACCGCGCACGACCCGGTGTCGAGGGTGCGGATGTGCAGGCTCCGGCCGAACTGCACCGCGATCCTTTCCCGCAGCTGGCGGGCCGCATCTGCCTCATCCTGTCCGGGGTTCATCGCAGGTCTCCGAGTATCGGGATTTTCTTGACCAGCGCCGACCGGGTGGTAGAGGCGAGCTCGAACTCGCCGCTCGAGGTGACCGCGTGCGGCGCCGCGGCGGCGCACCTGCCGCACGCAGTGCAGGCGCCGACGTCGAAGACCAGCTCGTCGCCCTGCCGGCTCAGCGCGGTATTCGGGCACGACGCGACGATGCGGTCGGCGGTCTCCCGGGTCAGCTGCCGTGGCCGGAACGCAGGCGGCGTCGGCAGGAAGGCACTGGAGCTGTCCGGCCTGGCCGGGTAGCGGGTGGTGACCACGCCGCGGCGCAGACCCCTGGCGAACCACAGCGGCATCGCGCCTCACCTCCTCCTTCAGCGGGCCATCCCGGCGACAGTCAGCCAGAAGCTGGCCTCGATGATCGGGATGTCGGTGAACACGTTCTGCGAGCGGCAGGCGTCGTCAAAGCCACGCCAGTTGCGTACCGAACCGGGACGCAACCGAGCCCTTGTTATTCGCCCGTCCTCATCCAGGGCGACCCAGACCAGTACCTCGCCCCGCGATGACTCGGCCCAGCCGAGGCCATTGCCGCCGCCCGGGGGAAGCGGGATACACCCCGCCGCGGTGCCCGCGTCGAGGAGCTCGTCTATGAGCCGGACCGACTCTTCCGCCTCGCCGAGCATCACCTGGAACCGGGCAAACACGTCGCCGCCCTCGGCGGTGACGACCTTAACCGGGTGCTTAGCGTAGGGGCCTTCGGCGGACTCGTCTTGCGGGCCGTGGGTGTTCAGCCGCGCGTCCAGGACGAGGCCGTCGGCCCGGGCGACCGGACCGACCAGGCCGAGGCGGCGGGCCTGCTCGGCGGCCAGGATGCCGGTGGCCTCCAGCCGGTCGATGAAGGAGTTCGTGGTCAGCAGCGCGTCGGTAGCCCGCCGCAGCTCGCCGTAAGCGCCGGGCAGCTCGCGGCGCAGCACGCCCGTGTCGGGGGCGCGGCTGACCCCGCCTGCGCCCACGATGCCGAACAGGTACCGGTGACCGAAGGTCTCGGCGTTGACCCGCAGCAGCCGTTCCAGGGCGATCTCGGCGGCGGACTGGCCCACCGTCAGCCCGGTGGCCTGGCACAGCGCTGCCGTGGCAGCCGCGTGGTTGTACAGGCGCTCCAGTTCGAGCGCGACTGCCCTGGTCCTCGCCGCCTCCGGTGACGGCGCAATACCAAGGGCAGCTTCTGCTGCGGCGGCGAACGCCCAGCCGACGGCGACGGCGCTGAGGCCTTCGGCGCGTTCGGCAAAGAAGACGGCATCGCGCGGTTTCGCGCCGCGCAGCCGCCTTTCCACGCCGCGGTGCTTGTGCCAGGTGAACAGGTAAAGGTCGACTACTTCCTCGCCGCTGGTCACTAGCCCGTAGTACAGGCTCTCGACACCAACCTGGCGGACCGGCCCGAACGGAAACTCGAACGCCTGCCCGCCCACGGTGTGCGGGGCGTGCGCCTCGTCCAGCGGCTGCGCAGGCCGGTGCCCCAGCCGGGGGAAGTCCGGTCCCGCGTGCGGCGGCAGCATGAGCCGGTTAAGCGGCTTGCCCGTCGTCGGCCGGATGCCGAACTGCTCGTAGATCTCGCATTCCTCGACGAACGCGGCGGGAGCGATATCGGAAAGCGGCGGGTACTCATCGCCCTCGATCTCGGTCTCCGTGATGAGGTACCCGGATTCGTCCGCCCAGACCAGGCGCAGGGTCGTGGCATCGCCGTCGTTGTCGGCGAACATGTCAGCCAGGCGGGTCCCGGGCGTGCCAGCGAGGGCGTGCGTGGCTTCCTCCAGGGTCTCGGCCAGCGTGCGGATGGTGACCGCTCCCCTGGTGGCGCCGCCACCCCTTACCTCCAGGCCGCCCAGGCCGGCGAGCTGGCGGACCAGTTGCTCCCTGACCTCGGCAGGCTGTGACGGTGAAGAGGGAAGCGGGAGGTGGGTGGGGATCATCCGATCACCGCTATCGAGTGCCGCAGGGCCGTATCCAGGCCGGCCGGGATCCACAGCCCGAGCACCAGCAGGGCCGCCAGGCCGAGGATCAGCGGCGCGGCCGTCACCGCGACGGCGGCCCGGTCACGGTACGGGCTGGCCAGCTGCGGCGCGTTCCCGGTCACCATCCCCGCCGTGGTCCTGGCGAAGGGCACGAACGCCAAGCCGAGCAGGGCCAGCAGGAGGAGCGGGAACACCGGGCTGCCATGAGCGAAGCCGGCCCGCACGATGGTCAGCTCGGACAAAAACAGGCCGAACGGCGGTGACCCGAGAACCGCGAACGAGGCCAGCAATAGTGCAGCGCCGGTGACCGGCACCGCCGTCAGCAGCCCGCTGACCTGTCCTGCCTCCCTGGTCTTGTACCGCAACGCCACGTCGCCGCTGGACAAGAAGAGCACCGCCTTGGCCAGCGCGTGGTTCAGCATCTGCAGCAGCGCGCCGTACAGCCCGAGGGTGCCACCGAAGCCGAGCGCGACCGCGATGATGCCCATCTGCTCGACTGACGAGTAGGCGAACAGCCGCTTGAAGTTGCCACGCCGGACCATGAACAGCGCGCCGACCACGATCGAGGCGAACCCGAAGGACAGCAGTACCGCCCGCGGGTAGGTGTCACCGAGGCGCGCCTGGGCAATCGCCAGGAACCTGATGATTGCGTACATGCCGACGTTAAGCAGCGCGGCGGACAGCATCGCGCTGGCTGGGCTGGGTGCCTCGGCGTGCGCGTCGGGCAGCCAGGTATGCATCGGCGCCAGCCCCACCTTGGTGCCGTATCCGACCACCGCCAGCAGGAACGCCAGCCGCAGGCTCTGCGGCGCCAGCGCGGTGGCGTGCGCGAGCAGATACGGCCAGGTCAGTCCTAGGTTCGAGCCGAGATGCAGGGCGCTGCCCGAGTAGAAAAGGAACAGTGTGCCCGCCAGCGCGATCGTGACGCCCAGGGAGCTGATGATCACGTACTTCCACGCCGCCTCAAGCGACCGCGCCCGCCCTTCCAGGCCGACCAGGGCCGCGCTGGCCAGCGTGCTCGCCTCCACCAAGACGAACAGCAGCCCGAGGTTGCCGGTTTCCAGCGCCGCCAGCATCAGCGAGGCGAACAGGCCGAAGAACGTAAAGTACAGCCGGACCTGGAAGCGGCTGAGTTCCCCGCTGTCTTCCTGCGCCGCGATGTAGCTGATCGAGCCGATGGACGCGAGCAGCGTCACGCCGGCCACGGTCATCAGGAAGAACCCGCCGAGCGAGTCCACGTCGAGGAAACTGTCCCAGGCGAGCAGCGGCGCGTGGCCGTCCAGTATCACCAGCAACGCGAGCGAGCAGCCGAGCGCGGCCGCGGCTCCGACGGCCTGAGCGGCGCCGGCCAGCCGAGCCCGCGCGCCGGCGAGCGCGGCGGCGGACCCCGTCAGCGGGCTGAGCGCAATGAGGATGGCCAGGGCGATCATCCGCGCAGCTCCTTAAGCTCAGCGGCGCTGGCCTCGGCCAGCTGGCGGGTGAGCCCGGAGACGAACACCACCATGATCAGCACCCCCGCGACGATGTCCAGGAAGATGCCGGCCTCCACGATGAACGGGAACGTCGCCACCAGCGTGATCGCGCCGAGGAAGACGCCGTTCTCCACGATGAGCCAGCCGATGAGCTGCGCCACCGTGTGCCGGCGCACCACCATGGACAGGGCGCCGAGCAGGATCACCGCGGTTGAGAGCGGGACCACGGCGGCCGCGACGGTGCCGTGCGGCAGCAGCGCCGGCCGGGTCACCAGGTAGGCGAACGCGGTCAGCGCACCGCCGGCGATCAGCGAGGTCGACAGGCCGGTCGACATGGCCGCATCGCGCTTGAGCGCCAGCCGCGTCACCAGCAGCCTGCGTGCCGACACCGGGATCGCGATTCCCTTGACCGCCAGGGTGAGGGCGGCGAGGATCCACAACTCGGCGCTGTGGAACGCGACCGCCGCGGTCGCCGCCGCGAACGAGAGGACCACCGACTGGGCGCCGTAGTAGACCATGTAGCGGTTGAAGAGCTTCGAGGCCAGGCACGCGAACGCCAGCAGCAGGATCAGCACCCCGGACAGGTCGAGCAGGATACCGGAGGCGCTGGTGGCGGACAGACTCTCCATCGGCTCACGCTCCGATCACGTACGAGGTGGCCACGCCGACTAGGGCGAGCATGAAGGCGGCGCCGAGGAATTCGGCGATACGGAAGAACCGCAGCTTGGCGAACGAGGTGTCGATGACGACAATCGCGAGGCCGCACAGCGCGAGCTTGCCGAGCAGAACCGGGATGGCCAGCAGGGCACCGGGCAGGCTGGCGGCGCTGCCGAGCCCCCAAGGGATCACGAAGACGTTCATGAAGATCGAGGAAAACAGGAAGAGCTTCATCCAGCCGCCCCACTTGACCAGGGCGTACTCGCGTCCCGAATACTCGAGTACCCGGCTCTCCTCGATCATCGAGATCTCGGTCGAGCCGCCCGGCGTGTCGATCGGAATCCGGCCGTGCTCCACCAGCACGATCATGAAGAAGGCGACCAGGCCGAGCAGGTGTGTCGGCAGCACCACCACGTACGGGGAGGAGGCGACGGCGTGGTTCATCAGGTACGGGTTGTCCGACGCTGACACCGCGCCGACGGTGAAGAACACCAGGATCAGCGCCGGCTCGGCCATGCTGCCGATCCAGCTGGCCCGGCTCGCTCCGAGCCCGCCGTACGGGCTGGCGGTATCTAGCCCGGCCAGCGAGATCACGAAGCTGGCCAGCGTGAGTACGAACGCGCCGCCGATCAGGTCGGCGAGGAAGGCCAGCGGCGGCGGCTCGTAGGTGATCACCGGCACAATGACCGACACGGTCAGGTAGCAGGCGAAGGCGACGAACGGCGCGCCGCGGAACACCCAGGAGGCCTGGTCACTGATCGCGCTCCCCTTGCGGAGCAGCTTGGCCAGGTCCCGGTACGGCTGCAGCACGCTCGGACCGCGCTTGGAAGCGACGATCGCCTCGGCGCGGCTCAGCACGCCGGCGTACAAGGGAGCGAAGGTCAGGACGACTAGGCTCTGCAGAACCTGAACAAGTTCAGGGATCACGCCGACCTCTCCCACCTTCGCGACGTCGCAACGTCCTTGCAGGTAGAGGCCATCAGCCGCCCGGTTTCAACCGATCCGGCGCTACGCGAGCCTCATCGCGTGATCAGTTTCACCCTACATGGCGCAGGCTGCTGGCGTCACGCTGGCCACTCCGCTGCGGTCACGTAGGCGTCAGGTTCCGCGCGGTGGGCGACCGCAGGAGACGCCGCCGTCAAGGAATGCTGTGGCCCGCCGCCAGGCGGTCATATCCGGGCCCTATCTTCGTGGCGGTGCCCCACGTGCCCTTACGGAACGCCTCGTTCAGTTCAACTTCGAGATCAGCACGTCCGCGCGCTTCACCGCGCCGCGCCGTCACGTGGCCAGCGCAGGGGTCGAGTGCCCGCAGGCCGATTAGATGCCGGACGCACGGGGGCGCCCGGCTCTGGTCAGCTCCCGAACGGCGGCATGCCGCGTCGTTTGCGGACGACTCCAGCCTCCTCAGGCGGGCGATGTTTCATACGCGGTACCGAATACCTGCTGGTAGAGGTCCTGGCCGTAGCTGGTCGGCAACGGCTCGCCCACAAGCAGCCGGAAGGTGCGCCGACCGTCGGGCTGCCGCTCGGCGCGGAGGAACCGTGCCGTCCCCGCGTTTTCCGCGTGGAAGCGCACAGCCAGGTCATATAGGTGGGTGACGAAGACGATCCTGATGCCTGCCTCGGTCAGCGCGCGGATGGCCTGGTGGGCAATCTGCGAGCCTTCCCGTTCGTTGGTGGAGGCGAACGACTCGTTGCACAGGAGCAGGCTCCCCGCCGTGATCTGATCGGCGATGCCGCTCATCCTGGCGAGCTCTTCCTCCAGCTTTCCCTTCTCCATCGTGGCGTCTTCTTCGCGCTTGTAGTGCGTGTACAGCCCGGTACAGGTAGTGGCGGTGAACTCCTCGGCGGCTACGAACATCCCGGCCTGCATCATCAGCTGGGCCACGCCGAGGCCGCGCAGGAACGTCGACTTTCCGCCCTGGTTCGCACCGGTGATCATGATCAACTCCATGCCGTCCGCGTCTAGGTTGTTACCGACCGCTCCGCTGCCGAGGGTCAGGGCCAGGCAGGGGTCGTACAGTCCCCGGGCACGAAGCGCCTGCGCGGTGCCCGCCGGGACCGGACTGGCTGGAACAGGGAAGCAGACAAGGGCGCCGGCCGCGGTCATCCGCTCCCGCAGGTTCAGGCAGCCGATGTAGAAGCCCAGCTCCGCGCATAGCATCTGGAAGAAGCTCCGGATGTGGTCAACGGATTGCGCCAGCGCGTTCGCGGTGTCGTTGAGGCCCAGGCTTTCCAGGTCGGCCAGCGCTCTCAGCCCGTTCTCGTCTTGGGGCGGGACGACGAAGCTGTAGCCGGATCTGTTCTTGCCGGTGATGCGGCCGCGCCAGCGCTGCTCAGGCTGCCGCCGCAGCACGTGGCCGACTCCCTTGCTGCCCTTGCCCAGCTCCGCGCTGATCAGCATGCCGCTCCGGAAGGCCAGCTCGCTGAGGTGAGCCTGCATCTCGGCAAAGTAGTCGTCGTCGAGCTCGGCCGCGAGCATGGAGAAGAACCGCGTGAAACCCTCGGAGCGGAAACCGGCGCCGTGGGCGTCGGCGATGTCCCTCAGCCGCCGCAGCGCGCCGACGAACAGCTCCATCGCCTCCGTGGCCCTGCGCAGGATGCTGTCTGGCGAATTGTGGACAAAAAGCCAGCCGAAGAGTTTCTTCTCCCCGGTGACGGCCGCCGCGCCGACCTGGTACATGTCGCGCACCACGCTGGGCCGGGCGATGCAGTCGGCCAGGACGTGCTGCCGGTAAACGATCTCCGCCGGGCTGGCCAGGCACGAGTGAACGCCGCACCTGGCCACGGCGTACAAGAACTGATCACCGTCGGCCATGGCCTGCAGCAGCACGTCCAGCTCCAGGTCCTTGGCCAGGTCTGCCTCGTTAGGCGGCAGGTCGCGCAAGTTGAAATTCCGGTCCGGGTGCATCAGGAAGGCCCTCATGACCTCAGGCGCTCCTTCAGCTGCTGGTAGGTGAGCCCGTATTTGCCCGCGATCGCGGCGGCGTAGGCCAGGCCGTCGGCGGGCTGCCGGACGACCTGATAGGTCCGCTCCGCCGGATTGTCCGGCACCACCGTGCCCACCATGCTGACGCACGCCTCGTTCAGCGACGCCAGCTCGTCAACGAACGTGACGTAGACGCCCAGCAGGCCCAGCCGGGTCATCCGGTCCAGGACCCGCTCGCCGGTGCTCGCGGCATCCTGCAGTGTGGTGGAGGCAAAGCTCTCGTTCATGACCACCACGCTGTCCCCGGTCGCCCGCTCCAGGACGCCGCGGATCCGGATCAGCTCGTCCTCGAACTTGCCGCTCAGTGTCGCCAGATCCTCTTCCCTCTCGAAATGCGTGAAGACCCGGTCAGGCAGGAACAGCTGCGCCTGCCGCGCCGGAACCGGGTAGCCCAGGGCAGCTAGGTAGTGTAGTTGGCCGAACATCCGCGCGAACGTCGTCTTGCCGCCCTGGTTCGGCCCGGTCACCACGAAGATGCGCTCGGGGCCGGTGAGGTAGAAGTCATTACGCACTACCTCGGTGGCCTGGGGCATGAGCTTGCTGGCGAGGGCCAGATCGAACGCGGCGACGGCGCTGACCTTCTTCGAGGCTGTGGACACGGCCGGGTAGCAGAAATCCAGGCCCGCCGCCTGCATGGGCGCAGTGAATTTCAGGTAGGCGGCGTAGAACTGTATTTCACGGTCGAACAGCTGGATGGTGTCGTCGAGGTAGCCGGCGCGCCGGGCGCAGAAATCATCGAGCGCGCCGAATTCGTCTGGGTACAGCCGGACGACGAGCCCCAGGATGCGTTCCTCGAGGTGGTTCATGTCCACCGTGCTGCGAAACGCTACCCGGTAGTCCTTGACAGCCCCGCGGGCGAACTTCGCGAACGTCTGCACCACCTCGGCGCTGTAGTCCGCTTCGCCGTTGAACCTGGTAACCCTGACCCGACCGCCCTTCATGTTGACGCAGTACCGGACCGTGGCCAGCGCGCCGGCCACCTTCCTGATCTCGGCGACCATATCGGTGAACCCGCGCGACCTCGTATAGGCGACTAGGTAGTCCCGGAACGCGATAAAACCCCGTGAATGAAGCTCGGTCGCGGCGAGCGCGTCAGCCAGCGCACCAATGGCATCGCAGTAGATGCTGGCCGCGTCGAGGAACCAATGTTCCTTCTGGTACCTATAGCGGAGCTTGCCCGCCTGGGCCAGGTGCCTGCGCATCTCGCGCATCTGCTCCGCGAACGCCGCTACGGCTTCGGATACCGCCTCATGCTCTAGGTCGCGCAGGACGTCGTGCCGGTATGCCACCGTCCGTTCGCTGTGCAGCGGGATACGGAAGAAAGGGGCCAGGTCATACTCGTCCAGGCCCGCCGCCACGGCGGTGAAGACCTGGTCGAGGTTCAGGTCGGTAAAAAACGAGGTCTCGGCCTGCTCGGTAGCATCCGCCGGCCGTTCGAACAAGATGCTGGTGAACCGCACGGGGGAACTCACCCGGGCCTCCACGGGCTCGTATCCAGCAGAAGCCATCAGCCAGGGCGGCGGTTCAGGCGAGCTTCATCGCCTTTCCCAACTTTACCGCACCAAGCCCCGAGACCGCGGGTCCGACATCTCTGATGACCTGCGCCTCTTCGGCGTCTGTGCCCGGGGCCGGGGCAGCGGCCCCACGGCAGCTCCCCGTCCGGGGAGCAGACGGTCTGCACGTTCAGCCCGTGCCGCTTGTGCTTCCCCGAGTAATACGCCCGCTGGCCTGTGGTTTTCCGGCCGAAGGTGACCGCGGGCACGTGCCCGCCGTCCACGATCAGGTAGCCCCAGCCCATCTTGACCGCCAGCTTCGCGACATCGGCCAGGCTGATCCGCCGGCCCCGGTCCGCCAGCACGCTGATCCCCTGCCTGATGTCCGGCCAGCACGTGGACAGGGAGATCCCGAACCCGGCGGCCAGCTCGGCGTCGGTCAGGTTCGTGCGCAGGAACGCGATCACCAGCACCGCCTGCGCCAGCGGGGACAGCAGCCGCCACCGCGTCCCGTTCCGCTCGTGCCGGCGCCGCAGCCAGGCCGCGAGATCCTCGCAGGTGGCGGCGCTGACCTTGACTCCCGCGCGGAACAGGGCGAACCCCGTCCGGGTCAGTTCGGGCGTGAACGACGTTCCCTGGTATAGGTCAAGACGGCTCCTGGCACTGGACTGACTTCGAACACCAATCCGTGTACCAGGAGCCGCCTTGCGTTCACGGCGCTATCACCAGCCGCTCCCGTAACGTGATCATCGTCTGCCCGGATCGTTACACCAGCCCGCCGTCAGGCCCCGTACCGGCACCCCCGGCCAGGCACCACGGCCAGCCAGGGGAAAGAACTCTCCTCAACCTGTCAAATCACCGTTGAACTGCGCAGACGAGGATGAAAGAAGCTCAGTAGGTGGGTCTGGTACATGCCGATCATGAACGAGGTGGTGGCGAACGCGGTCACCGCCCATGGCGCCGGGTTAGCCATCCCCGCCCTGGCCGGCGGCGGGACCTGCTGGGCTGGCCCGGCCTGCTCTCCGATAGCACCCGATGTCGTCATTGCGCATCACTCCTGTCCTATCCCTGGCCGGCCACGGTGGCCGGGCGGCTGCGGCGCGGATCGCCGGTGCGGTCCGCGGGTGTCTGCGGGCTGATGCGGGAGGGCTTGCACGCCGCCTTCAGGCCAGCGCGCCAGCGGCGCCGGAACGGGGTCCGCCCGCCGGGGTGGCGCAGCGGGATGCCGGCCCGGCGCATGAACTTGCGCACGGTCATGGCCGGCTGGCCGGTGAGCAGCTCTATATGGATCAGCGCGGTGCCGCAGCCCCGGTACAGGTCCTTGACCAGCGGGGTGGTCAGCGGCATCGGGTCGGGGAGCCGCTGCCAGATCGGGCCGCCGGGCGGCACGCGGGGGACGTCGCGGGGCGTCCAGCACCGCGGCGATCAGCGGGTCGGCGTACAGCGCCTCGACCAGCTCGATCTCTTCCGGGCCCAGCGCCGGGATGATTCCGCTGGTCCGGACGGGGACGGCGGGCGCGGCGTCCTGGCCGACGTGGCGGTACTGGCATGACGGCGGCGTGCCCTCAGCGAGGGTACCGGCCGTGCCGAGGTCACGGTCCAGCATAAAGTGTGCGGCCTCCCGCCCGCGCTGGGCAGGGACCGTTGGCGGTGACCGCGATTGACGGCGAGCCCCTCCGCCGTACCTATGCTGAGCATAGATCCGGCTTCCCGGCTGGTAAAGCATGTCCGCGACGCGCCGGTTCCCGCGCCTGTCCGGCAGCCGCCGGACAGGCCATGCGTGGCCCAGGACCGGCGCCTTCGTACCTGGCGGTTTGGCGGCTGGCCGCGCTGGCGGTGTGATAAGGGTGGCGGTGGGACTCGCCGTGACCGCGGGATTCCTCGCTGATAACCCCTGCTCATATAGCGGCCGTA
Organism: Streptosporangiaceae bacterium; assembly: GCA_050698755.1. Lineage (GTDB taxonomy): Bacteria > Actinomycetota > Actinomycetes > Streptosporangiales > Streptosporangiaceae > Palsa-504. The sequence goes on from JBOHCK010000051.1 coordinate 13,457, forward strand.
CTGGGTGGAGGCCAGCACAGGCACGCGGCCGTCGCCAGGAGACTGGGAGCAAGTCGTCAGCGCGGACCTAGTGCCGCATCTGGTCCCGGCCGGGCCGCTTGACGGAGTGCAGCGGGCCAGCGGATGTGAGCTGGCTGCGGTCTGGCGCGCACCTGACGCTCGCCGCCATCGGTCGGCATGGCCTGGAGGGCTTTTGATCGCGACGGCCGCCGCTCGGCCATGCGGCCGCCTGCGGGGCCGCTGCCGCACACGCTCGAGGACAGCGACGACGGCGCCGCGGTCCAGGACCAGCCGCCGCTGGAGTACGCATGCGATGTGATCGAGGTGGTTGAGACGTACCTGTACCGGCCCGGGCTGCGGGTGTTCGGGTCCGTCGTGACGGCTGCGAAACGGCTCCAGTCCGGACGGCTGAACGCCTACCTGCTCTGCATGCTCATCGTGCTGCTCGCAGTCATCGCGGTGGTGACCGCCGTGCCTGACGCCTATCCTGATGTCAGCGCGGTGGAGGGGCTCGCCGCGTCGTCGCCTTGTTACTTCGCGGGCGGCACGAACGCGGTAACCCCCGCCAACGGTCCCTACCAGGCGTACACAGCGCAGGTAGGAGGATGGCGAGGATGCCGGACGGCGGCGGAACTCTGGTAAGCGTGCTCAGTGCGCTCGCCGCGCTCGGGACGGAGCGGGACGGGGAACGGCTGGCGGCACTGCGGGACCGGGTGGACGCGGCGCGGCTGCGGGTGCTGGTCGTAGGGGAGGCCAAGCGAGGCAAGAGCACGCTGATCAACGCGCTGCTGGGGCGCGCGGTGCTGCCCGCCGGGGTGATCCCGCTGACCGCCGTCACGACGACGGTGCGGTACGGCGATGACCCTCGCGCCGAGGTGCGGTTCCTGGACGGTCACGATGAGAAGCACTCGCTGACCGCGCTGCCGGACCTGGTCACTGAGCGCGGGAACCCGGGGAACAGGCGGTATATCGCGGGCGTGACCGTGTACGTCGATGCTCCGGTGCTGACCGGCGGGGTGGAGCTGGTGGATACACCGGGCACCGGCTCGGTGTTCGAATGGGACACCGAGGCGGCCCATGAGGCGTTGGAGACGATGGACGCGGCGGTATTCGTGCTGACCGCCGACCCGCCGGTATCAGCGAGCGAGCGAGACCTGCTCGGCAGGGTAGCCGAGCTGTCGGTGATGACGTTCACGGTTTTGAATAAGGCCGATCGGCTGGACGAGCCCGGCCTGGATGAGGCGGTGGTGTTCACCCGGCAGGTGCTCGGTGATGCTGGCCATGCCGGGCAGGTTTATCCGATATCGGCGCTGGCCGCCCTCAGCGGCGGTAATACCGGGTTCACCGCGTTCGAGGCCGATTTCACCACGTACCTGTCGTCCCGGCGAAAGGCGGACCTGCGTGCGTCGGCGGTCGCGCAGGCTCGCCGGATCGCTGGTTCCCTGATGGACGACGTGGCGCTGACCCGGCGGGCGGCCGAGATGCGGGCCGCCGAACTGCTCGGCCTTGACCTCGCCGTCCCAGAGCCGGGCGGTCGGCTCACCGAGGACAGGCGGTTCTCCCACACCACCCGCGAGGATGTCGGGCAGACCGAGCTGCTGGCTGGCGCGGTGCGCCGCTGGCTCCCCGGCGAGTTCGGCAGGCGGACGGCGAGGGAGCACCTGCGCCGAGAGGCTCCCGGCCTGGCCGGCAGCCAGATCGGCAGGGCCAGGGCCGACCTGCACTACCGGCTCGCCGAGGCAACCCGCGCGCTGGTCCGCGTGGTCGAGCGGCGCTACGCAGACGGCACCGACCGGATGCAGGCGGCGCTGCGGACGGCGACGGGCCTGCGCGAGGCATCGGCCGCCGAGGCAGCACGTAAGGAAGAGGCACTGGCCGAACGAGAAGCGGCGCTACGGCACGCACTTGGCCTGCTGGACCGGGCCGTCGGCGCTGAGCTAGGAGCTAACGGATGCACATGATTAACCTGCCGCCCTCGCGCGACCACGCCGAGGTCGATCTCGGCAATGCCGCCGGAGTCAGTGACCGGGGCTTGCGGCACCACCGCAACGAGGACGCGATGGCCCTGGCCTCTGAGGTCACACCGGACGGCCCTGTGGTGGTGGCCGTGGTCTGCGACGGCGTCTCGTCCTCGCCACGGCCCGACGAGGCCTCACGCGTGGCCGCGCAGGCGGCGCTGCCGGTCCTGCTGGCGGCCGTCCGGGAGGGCAGAGACCTGATCGAGGCCTCACAGGCCGCGGTCACGGCCAGCCGTGAATCGGTGGCCCAGCTGCACGAGCCCTCGTACGACACCTCGGCAACCACCTTCGTCTCGGCCGTGGCGGCGCCGGGCCTGGTCACCCTGTGCTGGCTTGGCGATAGCCGTGCCTACTGGCTGACTCAGCCGGAGTCGGAGTCGCTTCAGCTTACCCGCGACGATTCGGTAGCCGGGGGAATGGTCGAGGCCGGCCTGGCCACCGAAGCCGCGGCCATGGCCTCGCCGCACGCGCACGTGCTGACCCGCTGGCTCGGCGGGGATGCCGCGGACCTCAACGGGGACCCCAAGCGCGCCCCGCACGTGGAGCAGTTCTCTCCGCCGGGAGGCGGAATCCTGCTGCTGTGCTCGGACGGGTTGTGGAACTACCTGCCCGAGGCCGGGGACCTGGCGGAACTCGCCCTGCCCAAGGCGCTGAACGACCCGCTGTCCGCCGCCGTTGACATGGTGGAGTTCGCGGTCGAGGCCGGCGGCGCCGACAACATCACCGCGATCCTGATCCCGTACGCCAATCCGGGCGAGGCCTGACCCGCGTCAGTACTTCGACCCGATGAACTCGTCAAGCCGAGCCACCGCCTCGCGCCGGGCCACGGAAATGGTCTGCTGCCACGATCGCAGCTCGGCGCACGTCGGACGCGCTGCTCGAGGGCGAGCTGCGGGCAGCCCCGCCCGGCGAGATCGAGCGGCGGGGCCGCGAGCGGCTGGTGGCGCTCACCGTGGCGGCCGCCGATAACTGGCGCCAGCAGCTGCTCTAGGCGTTACCGTCTGGTCTCGGCGGCGGCGGCCGCCGACGTTGGTCCGGCAGTGCCGAAGATGCGCCGGTAGGAGTCTTCGCCATAGCTGGTCGGCAGCGGCTCGCCCTCGGTCAGCCGGAACGTCCGCCGCCCGTCCGGCTGCCGCTCGGCGCGCAGGAACAGGGCGTTGCCGAGATGCTGCGCGTAGAAACCGTGCCCGAGGTCGTACATGTGGGTGACGAAGAAGACCTTGATCTGCTTGCGGAGCATCGCCCTCACGACCTGCCGGGCGATCTCCGAGCCTTCGCGTTCGTTGGTCGAGGCGAACGACTCGTTGCACAGCAGAATCGAATGGCGCGTGATCTGGCCGGCGATCGCGCTCATCCTGCTCAGTTCCTCGTCGAGCTTGCCGCTTTCCATCGTGGCGTCCTCTTCGCGCTTGTAGTGCGTGAAGACGCCGTTGCAGACGCCAGCGCGGAACGACCGGGCACCGACGAACATGCCCGCCTGCATCATCAGGTGCGCGAGGCCGAGGCTGCGCAGCAGGGTCGACTTGCCGCCCTGGTTGGCGCCGGTGATCATGACCAGCGACTTGCCATCGGCATTCACCTCGTTGCCGATAACCCGGTTTTCGAGGTGGAGCGTCAGGCAGACGTCGTAGATCCCCTGCGCGGTGAGGGTGAGCTGGCTGGCGGCGAGCGGGTCGGGGAAGCAGGCCGGCTCCTGTTTCTCGGCGAGCCTGTCGTGCAGGTTGAGGCAGCCGAGGTAGAAGGCGAGCTCAAGCCGCAGCATGCTGAAGAAGCTCTTGACGTGGTCTGCTGATTGCGCGACCGAGTTCGCGACCCTGTTGATGCCTCTTCCCTCGATCGCCTCCAGCGACTTGAAGCCGTTCTCGTCGCGGGGTGGGATCGTGAAGCTGTAGCTGGCTGAGCGGTTCCCGAACGGGAGCCGCTCGGTCCAGCGCTGCTCGCGCGGCGTCCGGACGATGTAGCGCAGGCCCTTGAAGCCCTTGGCGAGTTCGGCGCTCTCGAACACGCCGCGCTTGAACTCCAGCTCACGCAGATGATGCTCGACTGCCTGCAGGTAGTCGTCTGCGAGCTCCTCGGCGAGCATGGTGAAGAACCGCGTGAAGCCTTCGGAACGGAAACTCGCGGCCTGCTGTCCGGCGATCTGCTGCAGCTGTCTGAGCACGCCGACCTGGAGTTTCAGCACCTGCACCGAGCGGCTGAGGATGCGGTCGGGACTAGTGAGGAAAAACAGGCCGCCGGTCGTCCGCTCATTTTCGAGCGCTTCGACCGCGAGCTGATAGAGCTGGCGGATGACCTCGGGGTGCTTGAGGCAGTCCGCGAGGACCTGTTGCCGGTAGACGATTGCGTCCGGGTCGGTCAGGCTCGACAGGACGGCCCGCTTGGCCATCTCGAACAAGAACTCGTCGCCGGCCGCCATGGCGTTCCACAGCGTCCGGAGTTCGAGGTCTTGCGTCAGAACCGCGTCGTTTCCTGTCGGGGCGAGCGGCGAGCTGGGCCCCCGCTGCCGCTCGCGGTTCCGCCTGACGTTGGCGATCGCGAACAGGTCGCCGCTCATCATCGCGTCGAAGATCGCGTCTTGCAGCTCCGGCTTGACGGCGAAGTCCTGGTCTCTGTGCAACAGGAAGACCTTCATCAGCCGATCCGTTCTAGCAGGCGCTCGTAGGTGAGGTCGTACTTCTGGGCGATCGCCCAGGCGTAGGCGAGCCCATCGGCTGGCGTGCGCAGCACCTTGAAGGTCCGTTCGGCCGGGTTCCCGGCCGCGATCTGGCTGACCATGCTCACCGTCGCCTCGCTGAGTGAGGCGATCTCGTCGACGAATGTGACGTAGACGCCCAGGCAGCCGAGGTCGAGGATCCGGCGCATCACCTCGGTGCCGACGAACAGCGCGTCGTTTAGCGTGGTCGAGTTGAAGCTCTCGTTCATCACTATGACGCTGTCTGCGGTCGCCCGCTGGAGGATCTCGTGTACCCGGACGAGTTCGTCCTCGAACTTGCCCCGGAGTGTCTCGATGTCCTCCTCCTTCTCGAAGTGGGTGTAGATCCGGTCGGGCAGGAACAGCCGCGCGCTGCGGCCGGGGACGGGCAGGCCGAGGCTTGCCAGGTAGTGCAGCTGGCCGAAGGTGCGCGCGAAGGTCGTCTTGCCGCCGTTGTTCGGGCCGCTGACCACGAAGATCCGTTCCGGCCCTTCCAGGTGGAAGTCGTTGGTGACGACTGTGCCGCCGGCGGACACCAGCTTGTTCGCCAGCGCGAGATCGAAGGTGTCCTGGGTGGCCATCTCCTTCGACCGGGCCGAGACGCGCGGGTAGCAGAACGGCAGCCCGGCCGCCTTATGGCGGCCGATGAGCTCGAGGTAGGCGAGGTAGAACTGCACCTCGCGGTCGAACCGCCCGATCGTCTGGTCGAGGTAGTCCCGGTAGCGAGTGCAGTAGCTGGCCAGTGTGCCGAACACGTCCGGGTGCAGCTTCGCCACCAGTCCGATGATCTGGGCCTCGACGTGGTCCATCTCCGCGTACTCGGGGAGTCTCACCAGGTAGCTCTTCACCGCGCCCTGCTTGAACTTCGCGAACGCCTCCTCCACCTCGGCGGCGTAGTCCGGCTCACCTTGGTAGCGGCTGACCGTGACCCGGGGCCCCTGGATCCGGATGGCGTACCGGATCTGCGCAAGCGCTTCTTTCAGCGTCTGCGTCTCCGCGGCCAGCGAGTTGAAACGCTCGGAGTCGCCGTACTCGGCGAGGTAGCTGCGGAACCGGCGGAAGCCGCGCGAGGTCACGTCGCGCGGCGCAAGCTCCTCGGCAAGAGCGCGCACCGCCGTGCAGTAGATCTCGGCCGCGTCCAGGAACCAGGCCTGTTTCTGCAGCTGGTAGTGGAGCTTCCGCACTTGCACGAGGTGCTCGCGCATCTGCCGCATCGTCTCCGCGAACCTGGTGACCGGCTCGAGTACCTCGCGCTTCTCCAGATCGCGCAGCACCTCATGCCGGTACCGGACGGCGTCGACCTCGTGCAGCGGCACATAGAAGATCGGTTTCAGCTCGTACTGCTCGCGGCCCGCGATCAGCGACTCCAGCACCTGATCCAGATTTAGGTCGGCGAAGGAGTCCGGCTCCTCCGGCCCGCCGACGCCGGAGCCTGCCCTGGGCTGCTCGAAGAGGATGCTCTCGAAGCGCGCCGCCGCTTCCGGGCGTGGTCTCCCGGCGGCACGCTCGCCATCCACCGAGACAGGCAAGCCGGATGCAGGCAGGTCAGAAGTTGTCATCAGCTTCCACCGGTAGTAGAACGGTAGAAGCCGTTAGCCATTGCGGCAGTTCCAGGCGGGCTTCATCACCTATCAATGAAATTATACTGTGAGCCAGCGGCCTGCATTATTGCCACACCCGCCCGGCCAGGCTGGCACGCCGAGACGGAACAAGGCGGCGGTTTGCTGCGCCCAGGTACCCGAGCCGAGCCGTCGGCTGGCCGAGAGCGGGTTTCTACGCTACCCCTGAGAACATCAGGGCAGACAGAGCTGCTGGCGGGTGCGGTCCGCGGTCGGCTCCCCGGCAAGCTTGGCAGGCGGGCGGTGCGGGAGCACCTGCGCCGTGAAGCTCCCAGCCTGATCGGCAGCCAGATCGGCAGGGCACCGGGGGCCTGCCGTACCGGCTGGCCGAGGCGACCCGCGCGCTGGTCCGCGTACTGGGGCGGCGCTGCGTGCGGCGGCGGGCCTGCGCGAGGCCTCAGCCGCCGAGGCAGGGCGCATCGACAAGGAACTGACCGAGCGGGAAGCGTCATTGCGTCACGCACGCGGCTTACTGGACCAGGCTGCGCGCTCAGCTAGACCTCCCCGCGCGATGAGCGGGTCAGGGCATGCCGTAGCGGAGGCCGGGCGTGCTGGCGGCTATTTCCAGCAGCCGGTTGTACTTGGCCACGCGCTCGCCGCGGGCGGGGGCGCCGGACTTCAGATGGCCGCTGCCGGTGCCTACGGCCAGGTCGGCGATGAAGGGGTCCTCGGTTTCCCCGGAGCGGTGGGAGACGAATTGCCGGTAGCCCGCTTCCCGGCAGATGGCCATGGCTTGCAGGGTCTCGGTGACGGTGCCGATCTGGTTGAGCTTGATCAGCGAGGCGTTGCCGATGCCGCGGGCGATGGCGCGGGTGATGATGGCCGGGTTGGTGCAGAAGATGTCGTCGCCAACCAGCTCGGTGGTAGAGCCGAGCCGGGAGGTGAGCGCGATCCAGCCGTCCTCGTCGTCCTCGCCGAGCCCGTCCTCGATCAGGTGCACCGGGAACTGCGCGGTGATCAGCGCGAAGCGCTCGATCATCTCGCTGCTGCTCAGCAGGTCACCGGCCACCTTGTAGCGACCGTCGGGCTGGCGGAATTCCGATGCCGCGGGATCCAAGGCGATGGATACGCCGTCGGCACCGGCCTTATAGCCGGCATCGGAGATCGCCTGTACGAGCAGGCGGAGCACCTCTTCGGGCTCGACAATCTCGGGGGCGAAGCCGCCCTCATCGCCCAGGCCGGTAGACAGCTTGCGGCCGGTCAGCTCGCGGCGCAGCGCCCCGTACACCTCGGCGCCCGCACGGACCGCTTCGGCCATCGAAGGGGCACCGACCGGCGCGACCATGAACTCCTGGAAGTCCAGCGCGTTGGGCGCGTGCACGCCGCCGTTGAGCACGTTGAAGTGCGGCATCGGCAGGGACGGCGTGACTCCCTCGGGCGTGAGCCACTGCCACAGCGGCACCCTGGCCGAGGCGGCCAGCGCCCGGGCCAGCGCCATCGAGACCCCCACGGTGGCGTTGGCGCCCAGCCTGCTCTTGTTCGCGGTGCCATCCAGGGCGATCATGGCCTGGTCCGCCTCGGCCAGCGAGACCCAGGAACGGCCGCGGAGCAGGTCAGCGATCTCGGTGTTCACGGCGGCGACCGCCCCCAGCACGCCTTTGCCCTCGTACCGGGCCTGGTCCCCGTCGCGGCGCTCCACCGCTTCCCGCGACCCTGTGGATGCGCCGGAGGGAACTCCGGCGCGGGCGGGCGTGCCGTCGGCGAGCCGCACGGTGACCGCCAGCGTCGGGCGCCCGCGTGAATCCAGGATCTCCAGCGCGGATAGTTCCGTCACCTCGTTGCGACATGAGGTCGCACGTCGTGAGTGAGTACGTCGAGGAGGTTTGGCTAATGCCAGAGACGTAGTCCGGGTCAGTGCCGAGGCCCGTCCCTACCGCGACATGCGTGGCTGGGTCCTGCTCAGCTGGGTGTGAAGCTCGCGGGAAAGCTCAAGGGTCCCCGTTCCGTCCGGGGGCAACAAGCGAAGGGAAGGCTGGGCATGGGGTGAACGTCAGTGAATCCTTGCTGATGCCTCGTCACGGAAACGTCCTGTGACGGATTGCTGCACAGGGCGACAGGGGCCGGTCGTTGAGAGGCGACAGGCGGCGATCAAGGACGGGTCTTGGTCGTGCAGGCACCGCCGTCCCCGGGGTATAGAGGACACCCAGCCCCAGCCGCATCTCAAGCGTGCGGAACATGGAAAACCCGTCAGGGTCCGGCACGCCCGGCTGGGCGTGCCGGTAAGCCGACCGTAAGGGGGGCCCAGCTCCCTGACGGGACAGGATGCTCAAGAAGCAAATGCCGGCCGCCGAAAGGCAGCAGGAAACCAAGGTCAGCGTGCCCGGCTCCTCCGCCGGGGGTCTTGTATAACTGGCCGGATACCGGGCGGGTGCCCGGGCGCGGAAGCGCGCTGACGTGGGCAGGTGAGCTGTTGAAGCAAAGCGGCACGAACCGCTGGAACCGAAGGGCAAGTTGGACACGATGACGGGTTACAGCTGGAGCACCCCGGTATGGACTGGCAGCAGCTGGGCCGCCCCGGCGGTGATTTCAGTGGTGGCCCCGAACGTGAACGGACCGGAGGACCGGCCCCGGAAGCAGGACACACCCGCCGGGTGGGACCAGATCGACTGGCGGGCACGGGAGGGGCAGGTACGGCGGCTGCGGCAGCGGATCTTCAAGGCGTCGCAGGAGCAGGACTGGGCCAAGGTCCGGAACCTGCAGAAGCTGATGCTGCGGAGCCGGTCGAACACGCTGGTCAGCGTGCGGCAGGTGACGCAGCGCAATGCTGGGCGCAAAACCCCGGGGATCGACGGGGAGGTCGCATTGACCTCCGAAGCCAGGGCGGATATTGCGGTGCGGGTGCACCATTCAATTTCGTCGTGGCAGCCCCGCGCGGTCAAGCGCGTGTATATACCGAAAGCCGGTAATACGAAGAAACTGAGGCCGCTCGGAATTCCCGTGATTTTGGATCGCTGTCATCAGGCAAGAGTCCGGAATGCGCTGGAACCCGAGTGGGAGGCGCGGTCCGAAGCCCGATCGTATGGGTTCCGGCCGGGCCGCAGTTGCCCTCGACTTTCGCAGTTTTGCGGTCGGCGGGGCGGCGTGCTTATTTCCCGGTCGGCGGGCCTGCGTAGAGGGCGAGGGTCTCGTCGATTCCCTGTTCCGGCGTTCCGGTGAGCGGGCCGTAGGACCAGGGGAACTCGTTTTCGCTGTACTGCTCGGTAGTGGCCTTATAGATGCCGATGCCCCATTCGTCGGGTGACCCGGTCCAGCGCAGGCGCAGGAACGGGGTCGGGCCCCGGTGGCCGGGGAGAGTGACGGCGACGTAGCAGTACCGGCCGCGGAAACGGACCTCGGGGGCTGCGAGGCGGGGCCAGCCGGCGGCGATACGAGCGGTGATGCGGGCGGTGACGGCATTCCGGGCCTGCTCGCCGGGCGTCTGCGGCATGCTGTCCATGATGGCCGGCGGGGCCGGCCGGGCACTCTGCTGCCCTTTCGAGGAAACGGGTCTCCTGCCGATGCTTCCGGACATGGTGCCGGCGTCGCTGATGACGCTGCTGCAGGCGTTCGCGCCGCTGTTCACTGCCCCGTCGTTCCGCACGTTCTGCGGCCTGGCCTGCGGTTTCCTTGCCCAGCCGGGGAAGCGGACGGTCTGCGGGATGCTGACCGGGGCCGGGCTTTCCCGGCGGTGGCCGCACGACCGGGCGCACTCGTTCTTCTCCCGTACCCGGTGGAACGCCGGCGACCTGGGCCTGGCCGCTGCGGTGCTGGTGGTGTCGCTGCTGGTCCCGGCGGGAGCGCCGGTCGACGCGGCGATCGATGACACCCTGTTCAAGAGGCGGGGGAAGAAGGTCTGGGCCGCGTCGTGGTTCCACGACGGGTCAGCCCCCGGGCCCGCGAAAACGGGCTACGGGAACAACTGGGTGGTCCTCGGGATCGTCGTGCGGCTGCCGTTCATGTCCCGGCCGGTCGCGGTGCCGGTTATGGCAAGGCTGGTGATCAAGGGGTCGAACTCGAAATCCCGGCTGTGGCTGGCCCGCCGGATGGCGGAGCAGCTCGCCGCCGCCCTGCCCGGCCGCCGGATCCGGGTCGTCGCGGACTCCGCCTACGCCGGCCGCGAGCTGAAGGGCCTGCCCGCCGCGATCTCCTGGACGACCCGGCTGCGGAAGGACGCCGCCCTGCACGCGCTGCCGCCCGCCCGGACCGGCAGGCCCGGCCGGCCCAGAGTGAAGGGAGACCGGCTCCCGTCCCTGGCGAAAATGGCCGCGGCCGCGCAGTTCTCGCAGGTCACCGTCACCCGCTACGGCAGGACCGAAACCGTCGCCGCGGCCGTGGTCACCTGCCTGTGGTACTCCGTATTCGGCTCTCAGCCGGTCACCGTCGTCATCGTCCGCGACAAGCCCGGCAGCGGCTTCGGCATCGCCCTCGTCACCACCGACCGCGATGCAACAGCGGAACAGGTGATCGAAAGATACGCGTCCCGCTGGTCCATCGAAATCGCGATAGAAGACTCAAAGCAGGTCTTCGGTACCGGCCAGGCCCGCAACCGCACCGCAGCCGCCGTCAAGCGGACCATCCCGTTCCAGACCGCCTGCCAGGCCGTCGCCGTCACCTGGTATGCCACCGCCGGCCACGACCCTGCTGACCTGCACGAACGCCGCGCATCCGCCCCGTGGTACGCCAGCAAGACCGAACCCGCCACCGCCGACATGGCCGCCAAGCTCCGCCGCGTCATCATCGCCGCCAGATTTAAGGCATCTCGCCCTGACCAGCCAACATCGCAGGAACTCGCCGTCCTCCGGCTGGCCTGGGAAGATGCAACGACCCTCGCCGCTTAATTCACGAAAGTCGAG
>JBOHCK010000052.1:0-24244 GCA_050698755.1 Streptosporangiaceae bacterium
TCATGACCGCACGACCGCGCCGCGCTCGGGTCGAGGACGTCCACGAGCTGGCCCTGCGCATGCCGCACGTGACGATCTGGCCCGGGAAGCAGGGCAACCCCATTTACCAGGTCGGGGGCAAGTCGTTCGTGTTCTTCCGCACCCCTCGCCCCGACGCCTTCGATCCCGAAACCAGGGAACGCTACCCGGACGTGATCGTGTTCTGGGTACCTTCGGAATCTGACAAGCAAGCCCTAGTCCAGGACGAGGCGACGCCGTTCTTTACCACCGCGCACTTCGACGGCCACCCGTCGGTGCTGGTCCGCGCGAGCCGGATCGGCGAGCTCACCGTGCCGGAGCTGACCGAGGTCATCCAGGACGCCTGGCTCGCTCAAGCCTCTCCCACCAGGGCCGCGGCCTGGCTCGCGGCGAATCCTGGCGCCCGATGAACCCTGGCGGAAGCTAATGCGTCTGATCACCATGCGGATGGTAAGAGCCGTGACCGCGACGGCCGTCGTGGCCTTGTCGGCCTGCACGACGAGCCGGGCCCCTGTGGTCAGCGTTCCGTCGATCGCATCGCCGGCACCACCGGGCGCGCCCGCCTACTACGTCGTCGTGGCCGGGCTCGACGTGGTCGTCCGCGCCTCGGGGAACGGGCACGTGACCGGCTCCGTCGCGATACCGGAGACGGCGGGAAACGCGCGGGCCTACGCGGAGGGCGAAGTCTTCGGCGGCCTGGACGACAGGCACTTCGTGATCGTCTTCTCCCGCGGCGGGGATCTCCCCGGCGTGGAAGCGGCCACCCTGTTCATGCTGACCGTCTCCGCGGACGGCCGGCCCGGGCGACTCGAGCGGCTGGACTTCGACAACCAGGGCGTGCCGGTGACCGGCGCGGCGCTGTCCCCGGACGGGACGACGGTCGTGCTGTCCCTGACGAACGAGCTCCCCGGCCAGGCGCAGTACGGCAGCGTCGTGCTCATCAACGTGCTGACCGGAGCCACGCGGACCTGGACCGGCCAGGGGGCGCCGGGCTACTGGCCCGGGGTTCCCTCCTGGGCAGGCGACGGCACCGTCGAGGTCCCCTGGTGGCACGGCGGGTCGGCCGGGACGGTCCCGGCCAGCCTCACCGGGGTCCGCGAACTCAACCTGGCGTCACCAGGCGGCAGCCTGCTGGCGGCCCAGCTGGTCACCTACCCCGCCCCCGTCCAGGGCCTCGAATCCGCGCTGATCGCGCCCGGCAGCGGTTACGTCGTCGCGTCCTCGTGCCGGGCCGGGCCGGGCCGCCACACCGGCACCGCGCAGATCATCGAGCTGTCGCCGGCGACCGGGCAGATGGTGAAGGTCTTGCGGACGCAGACGACCCGGTTCGGGAACAACGCCGACATCCAGGACGCGATCTCCAGCAACTGCCGGGTGCTGTCGCCGGTCGACGGCGGCGGTGTCGTGCTCGCCCAGGCTTTCGCCTTCGGCCGGATCGACAACGGGGTCTTCACCTCGCTGCCTGGCACCTCGCCTCACATCCTGCCGGTCTCGGCGGCGTGGTGACCTCGATACGGTGGGGGTGAGCAGGGGCAAAGGAGGCGGCCATGGGGACCGGCGCGGACGAGCATCTCTATCAGCTGGGGTTCGGGAACGAGTTCGCCAGCGAGGCCGTGCCCGGGGCGCTCCCGGCGGGCCGGAACTCGCCGCAGCGGGCCCCGCTCGGCCTGTACGCGGAGCAGCTCAGCGGGACGGCGTTCACCCAGCCGCGCGCGGTGAACCGGCGGACGTGGGTGTACCGGATCATGCCGTCGGCCGCGCACCCGAAGTTCTCGCGCATCGCCGAGAGAACGCTCCGCGGCACCCCCTTCGACGAGGTCGCGCCCGACCCGAACCGGCTGCGCTGGGACCCGCTCCCCATGCCGTCCCGCGACACGGACTTCATCGACGGGCTCTACACGGTCGCGGGCAACGGTGACATCAGGACCAGGAACGGGATGGCCGCGCACGTCTACGCCGCCAGCCAGTCCATGACCAGCAGGTACTTCGTCGACTCCGACGGCGAGCTGCTGTTCGTCCCCGAGCACGGCGCCATCGCCCTGCACACCGAGCTCGGCACGCTCCTGGTCGCGCCGGGCGAGATCGCGGTGATCCCGCGGGGCATCAGGTTCCGGGTCGAGCTGCCCGACGGGCCGGTGCGCGGCTACCTGTGCGAGAACTTCGGCGCCGCATTCACGCTGCCCGAGCGAGGCCCGATCGGGTCCAACGGGCTGGCCAACGAGCGCGACTTCCTGGCCCCGGTGGCGCGCTACGAAGACCGGGGCGAACCGGTGCAGGTCGTGCAGAAGTTCGGCGGGAACCTGTGGGCCGCCGACTACGACCACTCGCCACTGGACGTCGTCGCCTGGCACGGGAATTACGTGCCGTACAAGTACGACACCGCGAACTTCATGGTGATCGGGACGATCAGCTTCGACCACCCCGACCCGTCGATCTTCACCGTGCTCACCTCACCCAGCGAGCTGCCGGGCCTGGCGAACGTCGACTTCGTGATCTTCCCGCCGCGCTGGCTGGTCGGCGAGGACACCTTCCGCCCGCCCTGGTACCACCGCAACATCATGTCCGAGTTCATGGGCCTGGTACACGGCGTGTACGACGCCAAGGCCGAGGGGTTCGAGCCGGGCGGGGCCAGCCTGCACAACACGTTCACCTCGCACGGCCCGGACGCCGAGACGTTCGCCCGGGCGAGCGCGGCCGAGCTGGCGCCGCAGAAGATCGACGGGACGCTGGCGTTCATGTTCGAGAGCCGCTGGATGATGATCCCCACCAGGCAGGCGATGGAGGCCCGGCACCGCCAGCAGGACTACGACGCCGTGTGGAGCAGCCTGACCCGGTCCTTCCTGGCGTAGCCGGCCGCCTTTCCCCACTCCTGCCAGGCGCTAGCCTGATAGCGGAGGAACGCAATGTACATTCCCGCCCATTTCGCCGCCGGCGACGCAGTGGTGGACGAGCTGCTCGCCAGGCACGGCGCGGCCGACCTGATCACGCTGACCGAGGACGGCCTGATCGCGACCATGCTCCCGTTCATCTGGGAGCCAGCGGAAGGGGAGCACGGCGCGCTGTACGGCCACGTGGCCAGGAACAACGACCAGTGGCGCAAACCCGCCATGGGCGAGTCGCTGGCCATCGTCCGCGGCCCGGACGCGTACATCTCCCCGTCCTGGTACGCGGCCAAGGCCGAGCACGGGCGGGTGGTGCCGACCTGGAATTACGTCACGGCGCACGTGTACGGCCGGCTCGTCGTGCACGACGACCCGGCCTGGGTCGAGGACATCGTCCGGCGGCTGACCGCCAAGCACGAGGCGGCCAGGCTCGCCTCGCCCGGCCAGCACATGCCGTGGTCGGTGGACGACGCGCCGCGCGCGTTCATCGAGGGCCAGCTGCGGGCCATCGTCGGACTGGAGCTGCAGATCACCCGGATCCAGGCCAAGGCCAAGCTGAGCCAGAACCGCCCGGTAGGCGACGTCGCCGGCATCGTGGCCGGGCTGTCCGCGCGCGGCGATGAACGCAACGCCGAGGCCGTCGAGCACGCCAACGCCGAACGCGTGAACGGCAACGTAAAGGGGTAGGTCTTCCGCGCAAAAGCCGGCCCGGCCCGGCGGCATCGACTGGGTAGGCCAGGGGAGCGACGTGGAAGATGTATCCGGCACCGGCCGCCGTGACGTGCTCAAGGGGGCACTGGCCCTGGGGGCCGCCGCCCCGCTGACGAACCTCCTGACCCGGCCCCTGGGGGCGAAGCCTGCGCGGCGGACGGCCGCGCTGTCGTCGCAGCAGCTGGCCGGCCAGCGCGTGATCTACTCCTACTCGGGCCTGACCGTCCCGGCGGCCCTGCTGCAGGCGATCACGGCGGGCCAGGCCGCCGGGGTGATCTTCTTCGGGGGGAACATCTCCGGCGACGCCCAGATCGCCTCAGTTATCCAGCAGCTGGCGCAGGCGCAGCAGCAAAGCCCCGTCTCGGCGCCGCTGCTGCTGGTGACCGACCAGGAAGGCGGCGAGGTTCGCCGGCTCCCCGGCGCCCCGACGCTGTCGGAAAAGCAGATCGGAGCGTCCTCGGACCCCACCCTGGAGGCGAGCCAGGCCGGGACCGGGGCGGGGCAGAACCTGGCCGGGGTAGGGATGAACGTCAACCTGGCGCCGGGCTTTCCACGGCGTGGGTGCAGGGCGAACTGCGTGGTCGGCTCGGCTTCGGCGGGGTCACCGTCACGGACGCGATAGAGGCCGGGGCGCTGACCTCATTCGGGAGCTACGGGGCGCGCGCCGTGCTCGCGGCCCAGGCCGGGATGGACCTGCTGCTGTGCTCGGCGCAGGATCTCTCAGAAGGCCAGGCCGTCACCTCGGCGCTGGCGAGCGCCCTGGACGGCGGGCAGCTGAACTCGGCCGCCTTCAACGCCTCGGTCCAGCGTGTGACGGCCCTGCGGTCCAGCTTGTAATCGGGCCGTGCTAGCCCCCGGGGGGCGACCCCCCGGGCTCCCCCCGCAGACCTTGAACCGTAACGCCCGGTGACCCGTATCCCGTAGCGGAGGGGACTGACACCGGAAGCCGGATCACGATGGGAGCGGGTCATGCTTACTGGTTTGCGTGCGGGGCATGCTGGGCGTAGTCTCGGCGGCGCTGCTGGCAGGGTCCTGGTTGGGTGCGACATCGGCGTTCGGCGCGCCGACGCACCTACCCAAGAACGCGGTCGTATTCAAGGCGGAGCACATCCGGGGCATCAAGGGCTCGGTGATCGTCGAGGGCTCTGGCCTGGTGGTGTACACCTTCAGCGGTGACAGGCGGAACCACGCAGGCACCTGCACCGGAGGGTGCGCGGCCATCTGGCCGCCGGTGCGCGGCGTCCCGGTCCTGGCCAGCGGCCAGAAGATCGCAGGGAAGTTCGGCCGGATCAACGGCCAGGTCACCTACAACGGCTGGCCGCTGTACGGGTTCACCGGCGAGAAGAAGGCCCAGAACCACGCGAACAGCCAGTTCAAGGTCGTCCACCCGGCCTCGGGGTCGACGCCGACGCCGGCGCCGAGCCCGACGCCTACCAACACCTACAGCTACATGTACTAGGTGCAGACCGGGGCGGGCACCAACGCTCGTTCGGGCAAAGATTTATAGATCGGCTACGGCCGGGATGACATCAGCGGCGATCACCTCGAGCGGGGTCACCTGCCACACGTTTACGACCCCGCCGATCGCGGCCTGGAAGCCCATCCCGGCCAGCTGGCCGAGCCGGTCGACGATCTCGCCCGCCTTCTCGCCCTTCTCGCCGGGATCGAAGACGAAGTAGCAGGTCTTCGTGATCTCGTCGTAGTCGCGGCCCTCCGCGTCGCAGTGCGCGCGCAGCACGTCCAGCTTGCGCGCCAGGTCCGGCGTCGAGAACAGGTTGCACGCGTCGGCGGTGCGGGCGACGGTGGCCAGGTCCGCGCCGAGCCGGGCCGGGCCGCCGGGCGTGGTGAAGTCGGGATCTGCAGGCCAATCTGCACTGTCGCTACCTCTCGGTCGGGGGCCGGGCCTAGCCTTTCAGGGCATCCGGCGGGAGCTCGGACAGGGCCTGGAGCGAGCGGAGGAACGCCTCGCGGTCGGCGGGCGGCAGCCGGCCGAGGATCTGCTCCTCCCGGCGGCGGATCGCGGACTGCACGGACTGCCGGACCTGGCTGCCCGCGGGGGTCAGCGAGAGCAGGTGGACGCGCCGGTCGGCGGCGTCCGGCTGCCGCTGGATCAGCCCGCGCTCCTGGAGCTCATCGAGATCGGCGATGATCCGGCTCTTGTCCGCGCCGATGGCCTGCGCGAGCGCGGCCTGGGTGCGCACCGGCTGCTCGGCGAGCGCGGTGAGGACGATGTAGCCCCACATGCTGATCTCGTGCGCGCGCAGGATGGGTTCCTCGGCCGCCACCAGGGCCCTGGCCAGCGGCATGGCCATCGCAGCGAGGTCGCGGCGCCCGCCCGGAGTGGTACTCATGATGGCCGGCAGCCTAGCGTTGGCCCATGGGTGCTGAACAGGTGGACGCGATCGTCATCGGAGCCGGGCTGGCCGGGTCGGCCACGGCGTGGGCGCTAACCAGGCGCGGGCGCTCGGTGGTGGTCCTCGAGGCGTTCGGTCCTGGACACCGGCGCGGCAGTTCGCACGGCAGCGCGCGGATCTTCCGGCGCGCCTACCCCGATCCGCTCTACGTCCGGCTGACTGGCGACGCCGACCGGCTGTGGCGGCAGCTCGAGGACGAGGCGGGCGAGGAACTGGTGCTGCGCACCGGCGGGCTCGACTACGGCCCGGCGCGCGAGGCCGAGAAGATGTACGGCATCCTTCGCGCGCACGGGGTGGCGGCGGAGCTGATGCCGGCCGAGGCGGCCGGCGAGCGCTGGCCCGGCTTGGCGTTCGGCCCCGACCAGGTCCTGTTCCACCCGGACGCCGGGGTACTCGACCCCGAGCGCACCATGGCCGCGATGCGCAGGCTCGCCGCCGCGGCCGGTGCGGAGATTTTTTTCGAAACGCCGGTGGTGCGAGTCTGCGCCACCACGGACGGAGCCGTGGTCGAGGGCGCCGGGCAGTCGTGGCGCGCGCCGGTGGTTATCGTGGCCGCGGGGTCGTGGCTGGAACCGCTGCTTGACGGCCTGGTGCGCCTGCCGGCGCTGACCGTGGAGCAGGTGGAGGCCTTCCACTTCGCGCCGCGGACCCCGGCCTGGAACGGGCCGCCGCCCGCGCCCATCTTCATCTACCACGACCAGACCTCCGGCTACGGGCTCCTGGCCGGGCGGGACGGCGAAGTGCCTGGGGCGGTCAAGATCGGCGACCACGACCACAGCCGCGGCACGGTGACCACGGGCGACGGCCGGGACGGGATCGTCAACCCGGTGGTCAGGGAGCGGGTCTGTAAGTTCGTTCGGGAGCGGGTGCCCGGCCTCGATCCGGCGCCGGTCGGCGAGCTGACCTGCATGTACACCTTGACCGCCAACGAGGATTTCATCCTGGACCGGCACGGCCCGTTCGTCATCTGTTCCGCCTGCTCGGGTCACGGCGCCAAGTTCGCGCCGCTGACCGGCGAGATCGCCGCCGACCTGGCCTGCGGCGGCGCCTCGCCGGATCACCGCTTCACGCTCGCGGCGTTCGGCCGCTAACCGGTCTCGACCGCCGCCCCGCATTCGGGGCAGGTGAACGGGCTGACCCGATAGCTCAGCGTCGGCCCATCCCGACGAGGGCCCAGTACTGCTCCGGGTTCTCCGGCACGTCGGCGGGGGAGTCCGCGCGCCATTCCGGCAGCCAGACGAGCCCGGGCTCGACCAGGTCAAACCCGTCGAACATGTCGGTGATCTCCTCGCGCGTCCGCAGGCGGAGCTGGGCGGCGACCCGGCTGTGGTAGGCAGCCTCGGCCGGGTCGGCCATACCGGGATTGGCGTCCCGGCACGCGTGGCAGATGACCAGGTAGCTGCCGGGGGCTAGCGCGTCGCGCAGGGTGGCAAGGATCTCCGCCGGCCCGGCGCTGTCGGGGACGAAATGCAGCACCGCGACCAGGAGCACGGCGACCGGCTGGGCGAAGTCGATGAGCAGCTGGGTGTCCGGGTCGGCCAGGATCTTGGCCGGCTCGCGCAGGTCGGCCTGGATGATCGTGGCGTCGGGGTTGTCCTGGAGCAGGAGCCTGCTGTGTGCCACGGCGACCTCGTCGTGGTCCACGTAGACGACGCGCGAGCCTGGGGCGGCCTCCTGGGCGACCTCGTGGACGTTCTGCTCGGTGGGGATGCCCGCGCCGATGTCGAGGAACTGGCGGATGCCCGCCTCGCGGGCCAGGAAGCGAACGGCCCGGCCGAGGAAGGCGCGATTGGCGCGCATGATGGCCCTGGCGTTGGGCTCGACCGTGATCAGGGCGCGGGCGGCGTCCTGATCGGCCCGGAAGTTGTGGTTGCCGCCCAGCCAGTAGTCGTACACCCGGGCGATGTTCGCCTTGCTGGTGTCGATCCCCGGCGGCACCCAGCCTGGCTCTACGGTCATCCCGGTCTCCCGTCCCGGCCCGGCGCACCTGCTGTCACGCCATCCTAACGAGGCAGCTGTCCTGGTCGGTTCCCTTGGCCTGCTCGGGCCGGGCTGCGGTCCGGCGCGGCGTTCGGAGTTGGTGGACCGTAACCGGAGCATGCCGATAGGGTGACGGTATCCGGTTCACGCCGGTCGACGGCGTGCTTGCCAGGGCGCCGTGCACAGCGACAGTGCGGTGCGGCTGAGGCCGAGGTATCAGTGACGGACGATCCGGACGTTCAGGCCGGCGGTGATATCAGGCCGTCCAGTGCCGCGCTTCCGGGCGCGGCGGAACTCCTGCTGGGTGCCAGCCCCAACCTGGCCGAGATCGCCGGGCTGATCCTGGGCGCCACCGTCCCCGGGTTCGCCGACGGGATCGGCGTGTTCGTCCTTGAGCAACTGCTCGGCGGGGCCGAACCACCCGGGCGCCCGCCCGGCGACCCCACGGCCGATCGCCTGCTGGCGCGCAGGCTGGGCACCAGGATCGCCAGCGCGGGGCCGCAGGGCTCCGAGGCGGTGTTCCCGGCCGGAGACGTGATCGCGTTCGACCCGGAATCGCCGTATGCCCGCTGCGTCCACGCCGGGACGCCGGTGATCTTCGGGCGGCCCGATGACCATAGCCTCGAGCAGGTCCCGATGGGCGGCCGGACGGTCCTGGCGGGTTACAACTCCTTCCTCGCGGTCCCGATGACCGCTGACGACGAACCGGTCGGATTCCTGGCGCTCGCCCGCGCGCGTGGCACGCGGGGGTTCTGCGAGAGCGACGCCGAGGCCGTCGGCCGCCTGGCCGCCCAGGCCGGGGAGGGCATGGCCAACGCGCTGACCCTGATGCGGGAGCGGTCCATCGCCAGCGCGCTGCAGCGCGGCCTGCTGGCGGCCAAGCCGCCGGTGCCGTCCTTGCTGGAGATCGCCGGGCGGTGCGTCCCGACCTCAGGCCACCTCATCGGGGGCGACTGGTACGACGTCATCCCGCTGCCCGGCGACAGGACGGGGCTGGTGGTCGGCGACGTCATGGGCCACGGTCCCGAAGCCGCGGCGGTCATGGCGCAGCTCCGCGCCGCCGCCCACGCGCTGGCGGACCTGGACCTGGCCCCCGCGGACCTGCTGTGGCGCCTGAACCGGTGGTCGGGGACGCTGGACCGCATCACGCTAGCCACCTGCGCGTACGCCGTCATCGATCCCTCCGGCCAGTCCTGCGTCCTGGCCGGAGCGGGTCACCTGCCCCCGGTCCTGGCCATGCCCGACGGCACGACCAGGGTGGCCGACCTGCCGGCCGGCCAGTCGCTGGGGCTGGGGCCGGCCAGTTACGGCGAGGCCCACATCAAGCTCCCCGCCGGGGCGATCCTCGCGCTGTACACCGACGGTCTGGTGGAAACCCGCACACGCTCGTTCGAGGACGGCATCCTGGCGCTCCGCTCATTGCTGGCCGCCGAACACGGGCCGCTTGAGTCTCTCGCCGACGCCCTCATCTCCTCGCTCGCCGGGCGCTACGAAGATGACGTCACGGTGGTCCTGGCTCGCATCCCTGCAGGCCACGGCGACTGACCGGCGCCTGCCCGGTGCGCCGGGGAGCGTCCGGAGTGGGGCGGGTCCTGGCGGCAAGGATATGATTCAGCCGGACTAAGCAGACAGTGACAGCGGTCCGCCGCCTGCTCGAGAACGGGCAGCCGGGAGGGAGAACGGTGCCACGGGCGAACAACAAGAAGACCAACCGGCGCGGCACCGCGGCGGCCCGGAGCGCCACGGCCAGGGCGCAGCGCGAAGGCGGGCAGGCCGCACCGTCCCGTGACGGCGGGCAGGCCCCGCCGGTCAGCGGTGGGCAGGACCCGCGGGCGGGAGCACCGGCCGGGTCAGATCCGCAGCGCGCTAAGGTCACCAGCGGCCGGGCCAAGCTGACGCCGGCCGGCACTGTGCCGCCAGGCTCGACTGCAGGTGCGGGCGGCGCCGTTCCGCCCGGCCTGAAGCGGACCGGGGCGATCAGCCCCCTGCCGGCCGAGGACGCCCGTCAGGGTCGCGGCCTGGGCGCCAAGCTGGGAAGCGGTTCGGCCGGGTCGGCCCCGGTACGTCTCCGCGGCCAGGCGGACGCCGAGGTTCCGGCCCCGGGCGCCGGGGCGGGCCCGGAGCCCGCGGTGGCTCCGGACAAAGAGCCGGACGACATGCCCGCCTGGGCGGCCAAGGCCGTGGAAGAGCTGCTGACCGTGACCTACTGGCTGGACCCGGGGGAGCGCGGCGAGGAGTTCAGCGCCACGATCCGCTTCACCGGCCGGCGCCTCGGCGTGACCGGAAGGTCGAAGCCTGGCGACACCTTCGCGCAGGAGGAGACCGTCAACGGGCTTGTCCCCGGTAGCGGTCCCGTGGCGGTCACCGCGGAAGTCCGCGGCGTCGCCTCCGGCGAGTGGTCCGTGACCGCGAGGTCGGTCGCCCGGGCCTCGGGCAGCCAGTTCCGGCCCTACCCGCCGGCCGACCAGGACGGGTCCGCGCATCGCGTGCCGCTGCCGCGGCGGGTGCCGATCCCGGCCGAACCCGCCACGACCGTCCGCACGCGGTCGCTGCTGTTCACCCAGGTGCCCGGGATCATCAGGTACGCCTACGCCAGCCTGGTCTTCCTCGGCGTGCTGGTCGGTCTGGCCGTCGAGGCGCTCCTGTTGAACGGTCACCACTACGCCGTCCTCGAGCCCCTGCTGATCTCGGCGGGAGCGGTGGCGGCGGGCATAGCCGGCGGCAAGGCCTGGTACATCGCGGTCCAGCGAGGGCGGAAGTTCGACGGCTGGTGCGTCCAGGGGTTCATCACGGGCACTGGGATCGTCGTCGCCGCCGCGGCGCTCGCGGGTCCCGGCGTCCCGGCCGGGGTCTACCTTGGCGTGACCGCCTGCGCCCTGCTGTTCGGCATGGCGATCGGCCGGCCCGGATGTTTCTGGGCTGGGTGCTGCGTCGGGCGGGCTACCTCGTCACGCTGGGGAATCTGGGCGTCGGACCGCAAGGTCGGGTGCCGCAGGGAACCCGCGCAGCTGCTTGAGGCGCTGGCGTCCCTGGTCATCGGAGGCGCGGTGCTCGCCGTCGTGCTGCTCGACGGGCTCCCGAAGTCCGGCCCCGTCGCCGTGGCGGGACTGGCCGCCTACACGCTGGTCAGGCAGTTCATCCTCAGCATGCGCGCCGAGCCGCCCGAGCGATGGCGGTACGGGCGCCAGCTGACCATAGCGGCCGCCGCCGTCGCGCTGATCGTCAGCGTGGTCCTGCTCGCGCGCGGCTAGCGCTCCGGCGCGTCTTCCGTGAGTACGTCCCGTTGCAACTCCGGGAACACCTTGGACACCTTGCCGAGCAGGTACTCGCCGTAGGTGCCGGTGAACGCGTGCAGGTTCTGGCCGTCCCAGCGAGGCTGCCCGCCGCTGGTGATCGCGGCCCGGCCAGGCAGCGGAGGGATCCGGGCGGTGAAATCGGGGTCGAAGAAGAACGGGTAGGAATACCGGTCGCGGCCGCTCACGTTGCGCACCCGGTGCGGGGTGGACCGGTACCAGCCGCCGGTCAGGCGGTCGAGCATGTCGCCGATGTTGGCCACGAAGGTGCCCGCCAGCGGCGGCGCGCTGATCCAGCCGGACGGCGTGCCTACCTGCAGGCCGCCGTTGTCGTCCTGGGCCAGCAGGGTCAGCAGCCCGTAGTCGGTGTGCTCGCCCACGCCCCAGCCGCCGTCGCCGGCCGGCACCGCGGGGTAGCGGAACACCCGGAACAAGGTCGTCGGGCGGGCCGTATACCCGGCGGCGAAGTAGTCCGCGTCGAGCCCGAGGCTCAGCGCCACGCCGCGCAGCACCGCCTGGCCCAGGCCGGTCAGCGCGTCGATGTACGCCAGGACCGCGTCACGCAACTCGGGAACCTGCGCCGGGAACAGGTTGCGGCCGTGCAGCGGAAGCCCGGCCCGCACGCGGGGGACATCGCCACGCGTGACGACGAGGGTCACTACTTCATCGTCGACCGCAGGAAGGACCTGATCATAACGGGTGGGTTCAACGTCTACCCGGCCGAGATCGAGCGCGTGGCGCCGCCCATCCGGCGGTCGCCATGGCCGCCGTGGGCTCGGTACCCGACGAGACCCGCGGTGAACTGGCCCGCGCCTACGTCGTGCTTCGCCCGGGCGCCACGGCGACCGAGGCCGAGATCATCGAGCACTGCCGGCCGCACCTGGCCGCCTACAAGCTGCCGCGTTCGGTCAAGTTCGTGCCCGACCTGCCCAAGACCTCCACGGGCAAGGTGATGCGCCGGGAGCTGAAGACCCTCGACCAGTAAAACGGGGCATGTGGCACCCCGGCCCCGCAAGACGGGGCCCGTGGCCCCCGCGCCCTGGTCGCCGCGCCTCCAGGACTGGGGTTTGTGGCCCGCGAGCACCGGTAGACGGGGCTTGTGGCCCGCAAGCCCCGTAAGAACCGCGCGGGGTCAGCCGCTGGCGGCGTCCGCGGTCTCCTTCTGCTCGACGAGCTCGCCCTCGATCTGGATCTGGATCTCCTCGCTCACGACCATCCGGCCGTCCAGGACCATGTTGAAGTGGACGCCGAAGTCCTTCCTGTTGATCTTGGTCGTGGCGCTGTAGGAGATCCGGTGGCCCATCATCGGGTCGTTGAACTCCCCGTACTTCAGGACCGCAAGCGACACGGGGCGGGTGGCCTCCTTGATGGTCAGGTCGCCGTTCAGGGTGTAGTGGTCCGCATCGGCAACCTCGACGCCCGTGCTCTTGAACGTGATCACGGGGTACTTGTCAACTTCGAGGTAGTTTCCCGAACGGATGTCGTTGTCACGGATCGCGTTGTTAGTACGGACGCTGGCCGTCGAGATCGCCACCTCGACCGAGGCCGCCTCCGGGTGCTCGGGATCGATATCGGCGACCGCGCTGACCTCGTCGAAGTACCCGCGTACCGTCATCATCCCGAGGTGCTTGGCGGAGAACTCCACCTGCGTGTGATACGGGTCGAGCTGCCAGTTACCCATGAAGGACCTCCTTGGTTCACGTCATCAGTCAGAACGCGCGGCAGGACATCCCCCCACCGGCGATCCTAGTTCGGGGCCTGCCGGAGCGCTCCCTTTTCCGGAGGTTACCCTCCAGTTAACGCTGGCCGGCGATCACCCCGACAGGCCCGTGACCGGCCAGAACCTGAGCTCGTAACGGGAATCAGCAGGTGGATATCGGGCCGAAACGGCGCGTCCGCTTGCCGGGGGCCGGCCGAGGCCATAGAGTCCAACCCAAGTTTCCGTGGGCATAGTCGCAGCCCTCGCCCAGGGAGGTTCAACGCTGGTGGCACCTTCACGTATGACAGAGCCCCATGCCGGAGAACTGGGTCCCACCGGACGACCACTGTCAGGCTTCCCCGACCCCGAGCTGCTGATCACGCACGGTCCCGCGCGCACCGTCGCCGTCTGTAACCAGAAGGGCGGCGTAGGCAAGACCACCACCACGATCAACCTCGGCGCGGCCCTGGCCGAGCGGGGCCGCCGCGTGCTGCTGGTCGACTTCGACCCGCAGGGCGCGCTCTCCGTCGGGCTGGGCATCCAGCCGCATGACATCGACAACACCATCTACAACCTGCTCATGGAGCGCGACGTCACCGCCCACGACGTGCTGCACAAGACCGGTGTCAACGGCATGGACCTGATGCCGAGCAATATCGACCTGTCCGGCGCCGAGGTCCAGCTGGTCCACGAGGTCGGACGGGAGTACGTGCTCGGCGGGGTGCTGAAGCCGCTGGTGCCCGAATACGACGTGATCATGATCGACTGCCAGCCCTCGCTCGGCCTGCTCACCATCAACGCGCTCGCGGCCGCGGACGGCGTGCTCATCCCGCTCGAGTGTGAGTATTTCGCGATGCGCGGCGTGGCCCTGCTGATGGAAACCATCGACAAGGTGTCACGTCGGCTGAACACCAAACTGGCCATCGACGGGCTGCTGGCCACTATGTACGACTCTCGCACGCTTCATACCCGTGAGGTTCTGGCCAGCATGGTAAATGGCTTCGGAGACCAGGTTTTTCATACTGTAATCAACCGCACGGTGAGGTTCCCGGACGCTACGGTGGCGGGAGAGCCAATTACCAGCTTCGATTCTGGGTCGATGGGGGCAAATGCCTACCGCGAGCTGGCCAAGGAGGTACTGGAGCGGTGGCGTCAGGCAGGGGTCGGTCACGGAGGGTAAGCCTTCCTGGAGTCGCCGAACTCCTGCGCCCCGCTACTCCCGGCCCGGATGGCGGCGAGCTGCGCTTGGCGAGCGGGCGTGAGAAGCATAACCAGAAGATCACCGTCTACCTGTCCGCCGAGGAACTACTTGACCTGGAACGCGCCCGGCTCGCGCTGCTCCGCTATGGGGCCGCGGCCGACCGGGGCCGGATCGTCCGAGAGGCGATCGCCGTCCTGCTGGCCGACCTCGACGCGCGCGGCAAGGACAGCCTGCTGGCCCGGCGCATCGCCAACGCCAGCGCTATCGCCAATGCCAGCGCTCGCGCCGGCGCCAACGGGGACGGGACCGGCGCCAACCACGTCAGCGAGTCGCTCTTCGGCGAGAACGCCAAATCCACGGGCTAGCCGATCCAGGCCACCCGTCCCGCTACCCGCCGTGACCAAGCTCTCGGTCGCCACGACGCTCTTCGCCACCCCGGCGCTCCTCGCCGTGACGACGCTCCCGCCAAGACTCGGCTAGCGTCATGACCGTGAACGTGGACGACCTGCCGGACGGCCCCGGCGCGCCGCCGGCCGCCCTCGGGTCCAGGGAATCCGGCGCCTTCGAGGTCCACCTCGCCGTGTTCGAGGGCCCGTTCGACCTGCTGCTCGCGCTGATCGCCAAACACAAGCTCGACATCACCGAAGTCGCGCTCTCCCAGGTCACCGACGAGTTCATCGCCTTCCTCTCCGAACGCTCTGACGACTGGGACCTGGACCAGGTGAGCTACTTCCTGGTCGTCGCGGCCACGCTGCTCGACCTGAAGGCGGCCAAGCTGCTGCCCTCCGGTGAGGTCGAAGACGAGGAGGATCTGGCCCTGCTCGAGGCCAGGGACCTGCTCTTCGCCCGCCTGCTGCAGTACCGGGCTTACAAGGAGGTGGCCGCCACCTTCGCTGCCCGGATGGCCGCGGCCGCCCGCCGCTTCCCCCGGCGGGTCCCGCTGGAGCCCCGGTTCGCGGAACTCCTCCCCGAGGTGCTGATTGGCCTGGGCCCGGCCGAGTTCGCCAGGCTGGCCGCGCTCACGCTTGCGCCCAGGCCGCTGCCCAAGGTCTCGACCGAGCACATTCACGCGCCTGTGATCAACCTCAAGGAACACGCACGCATGATCGCGGCTCGGCTCGCTCAGCTAGGCCGGGCCAGCTTCCGGCAGCTCACGGCGGGCGCGGCCGGCGGCTACGAGATCGTGGCCACGTTCCTCGCGCTGCTCGACCTGTACCGCGAGGACGTGGTGGCCTTCGATCAGATCGCCCCGCTCGGAGATCTGTTCGTCACATGGACCGGCAACGGGGACACTTATAGCGTCAATGGGCTGACGGAAAGCGATGACGAATAGATGAGCTCCGAACAAACCGAGCCCGAAGAAGCCGAGCCCGAACAAGCAGAGCCCGAGGACGCCGACGGGCCCGGCCTCCGGGCCAGCCTGGAGGCGATCCTGCTGGTCGCCGACGAGCCGGTGCCCGTAGTGGTGCTGGCG
The DNA here is from genome assembly GCA_050698755.1 of Streptosporangiaceae bacterium. Classification (GTDB taxonomy): domain Bacteria; phylum Actinomycetota; class Actinomycetes; order Streptosporangiales; family Streptosporangiaceae; genus Palsa-504. The sequence goes on from JBOHCK010000052.1 coordinate 15,673, forward strand.
CAGGTGATCGAGCGCCCGAGGAACGAGGTGGCCGCCGAACTGCACGACCTAGCCGCGGCCTACGCGGCCGAAGGCCGCGGCTTCGACCTGCGCGAGGTCGCGGGCGGCTGGCGGTTCTACACCCGCGAGGACTGCGCCCCGCTCGTTGAGCGGTTCGTCAGCGACGGGCAGGAGGTCCGCCTGACCCAGGCGGCGCTGGAAACCCTCGCTGTCGTCGCCTACCGGCAGCCGGTCAGCCGGGTCCGGGTGTCGGCCGTGCGCGGGGTCAGCTGCGACAGCGTCATGCGCACGCTGGTCCTGCGCGGCCTGGTCGAGGAGGCCGGGGCCGACAAGGAGACCGGCGCCATCCTGTACCGGACCACCACGTACTTTCTCGAGCGGCTAGGCCTGGCCAGCCTCGAGGATCTCCCGGATCTGGCGCCGTTCCTGCCCGAGGATATTGAGGACATCGAGGATGAGAACGCCAGGACGTGACCTCCACAGCGCCAAAAGTGCCAAAGGCGCCAAAAAGGTCGACAGGCCCGACGACGAGTACGCCGACGAGGACGACAGGGACAGCCTGACCGACGTCCCGGGTGGCGTCCGGCTGCAGAAGGTCCTGGCCGAGGCGGGCGTCGGCAGCCGCAGGCACTGCGAGGAGCTCATCGGGGCCGGCCAGGTCGAGGTCGACGGGCAGATCGTCCGCAGGTTCGGCGCGCGGGTCGACCCCGAACACCAGGTGATCAAGGTCGACGGCAAGCGCATCCCGGCCAAGCCCGGACTGGTCTACCTGGCCTTCAACAAGCCGCCCAAGGTGCTGACCGCGATGTCGGACCCGCGCGGCAGGCGGACCGTGGCCGACTTCCTCGGCGACCGCGCCGAACGCCTGTTTCACATCGGCCGCCTCGACTACGACAGCGAGGGCCTGATGCTGCTCACCAACGACGGCGAGCTCGCCCATCGGCTGGCGCACCCGAGCTTCGAGGTCGCGAAGACCTACCTGGCCGAGGTGACCGGGCCGGTCCCCAAGGATCTCGGCCGCCGCCTGGCCACGGGGATCGAGCTCGACGACGGCGTGGCCACCGCGGACAAGTTCCGGGTCATCGACCGGTCTGGTCAACGCGCGCTGGTCGAGATCACCCTGCACGAGGGGCGCAAGCACATCGTGCGGCGGATGCTGGCCGAGACCGGCCACCCGGTCAGCCGCCTGGTCCGCACCGACGTCGGCCCGATCAGGCTCGGCAACCTCAAGCCAGGCGACTCGCGCGAGCTGACCACCAGGGAAATCGGCGAGCTCTACGCCACCGTGGGCCTGTAGCCTGTGGCGATGAGAGGAGCGGGCAGATGACGGTCAGGGCGATTCGCGGCGCGGTGCAGATCGAGTCCGACGAGCGCGACGCGATACTCGAGGGCACCGCCGAACTCGTCACCGAGGTGATGTCCCGCAACGATCTCACCACCAGTGACGTGATCAGCGTGCTGTTCACCGCCACCCCCGACCTGACCGCCGAGTTCCCCGCACTGGCCGCGCGCAAGATCGGCTTCCACGACGTACCGCTGATCTGCGCCGCGGAACTCCCCGTCCCGGGCGCCATGCCACGCGTCGTTCGGCTGATGGCTCACGTGGAGACCGATCGCCCCCGTTCGGCGATCCAGCACGTCTACCTGAGGGGCGCCGCCGCGCTCCGCCTGGATATCGCCCAGTGATCCACCCCGGCGAGGACCCGGTGACCGCCCCGACCAGGGTCGTGATCATCGGCACCGGCCTGATCGGGACCTCCATCGCGCTGGCCCTGCGCGAGCAGGGGTCGTCCGTCTGGCTCGCCGACCAGGACCCGGCCGCCGCCCGCCTCGCCGAACACATGGGCGCCGGGGACCCGCTGCCCGCCCCGGGTCACCAGATCATGGCCGATGTGGCGGTGATCGCGGTGCCCCCGGACGCGGTGGCGGACACGCTGGCCGCCGCGCAGGAACGCGGACTGGCCCGCTACTACACCGACGTGGCCAGCGTGAAGGGGCTGCCCGTCGCGCAGGCCAGGGACCGCGGCTGCGACCTAGCCAGCTACGTGCCGGGGCATCCGCTGGCCGGGCGGGAAAAGCACGGCCCCGCGGCGGCCCGCGCCGACCTGTTTCTCGGCCGGTCCTGGGCGCTGTGCCCGACCCCGGAGACCTCGGCGGCGGCGACGAGCGCGGTCACGTCCCTGGTCCGCGCCTGCGGTGCGGTGCCGGTGCGGACCGACACGGCCGCGCACGACCGGTGGGTGGCGCTCGTCTCGCACGCCCCGCACCTGGTGGCTGCGGCCATGGCCGCCCGCCTGGAGGAAGCCCCCACCGAGGCGCTCGACCTGGCCGGCCAGGGCCTGCGCGACGTGACCAGGATCGCGGCCGGTGAGGTCGGCTTGTGGACGCAGATCCTGGCCGCCAACGCCGCGCCGGTCGCCGAGGTGCTGGCCGCCGTCGCCGCCGACCTGGCCGAGGCCGCCCGGCTCCTTACTCAAGAAGCCGACGGCGGGGGTCTTGGGGCGAAGTCCGTCGCGGGCCTGCTGGACCGCGGTCAGGCGGGCGTGGCCCGGATCCCGGGCAAGCACGGCGGCGCGCCCAGGGAGTTCACCGTGGTCCAGGTCGTCATCCCCGACCGGCCCGGCGAGCTGACCAGGCTGTTCGACGCCGCGGGCGCCGCCGGCGTCAACATCGAGGACGTCAGGATCGAGCACTCGCCCGGGCTGCCCGTCGGCGTGGCCGAGCTCTCCGTGCGCCCCGCCGAGGCCGACACGCTGCTCGATGCCCTGGAAACAGGTGGCTGGCCCGCCCGCCGCTAGGAGCACATTCATCCCGAACGGCGTTGGTGCGGGGCCCTCGCTCACCCCTCACCCCGCCCCGCGCTGGAAATCGAGCCCGCCGGTAGCTGCGCGCGCCCCAGCTCACCCTCACCCAACCGGGCTTACTGGTCCTGGCCGCCGGTAACATCGCACGGGTGAACGTTTCGGCCCCCCTGGACAGCGACACCGGCGAGGAGAGCGACACGGTCAGTGACTCCGGGCTCATCGTCGCGGTGGACGGCCCGTCGGGCGCGGGCAAGTCGAGCGCGTCCCGTGGCGCGGCCACCGAACTCGGCCTGCGCTACCTGGACACCGGGTCCATGTACCGCGCGCTGACCTGGTGGCTGCTCGACCGCGGCGTGGACGTCGGCGACGCGGGCACCGTCGGCGCCCTGGCCGCGGAACCGCGGATCGAGGTCGGCACGGACCCGCAGGCCCCGTGGGTCCGGGTCGACGGCACCGACATCACCTCGGTGATCAGGACCCGCGAGGTCACCGGTGCGGTCAGCGCGGTCGCGGCCGTCCCGCGCGTCCGCGCGCACCTGATCGCGCAGCAGCGAGACATCATCGCGAAGGCCGGCGGGATCGTCGCCGAAGGCCGCGACATCGGCACCGTCGTTGCCCCCGACGCCCCGGTCAAGGTGTACCTGACCGCCGCGGGCGCCGAGCGGGCCAGCCGGCGTGCCGCGGAGACCAGCCGCTCGCCCGCTACCACCCAGATCGACCAGGACCGCCGCGACCGGCTCGACGCGGGGCAGAGCGGCAAGGCCGACGATGCGGTCGAGATCGACTCCACCAGCCTCAGCCTGGATCAGGTGATCGAGGTCATCGTCCGGCTGGCCCGCGAGTACTCCGGCGTGCCCCGCCCGCGCCACCAGAGCCGGTAGGGGAGCGGATCGCGATGCCGAGCGTGCCAGTAGTGGCCATCGTAGGCCGCCCCAACGTGGGCAAGTCAACGCTGGTTAACCGGATCCTCGGCAGCAGGCAGGCCGTGGTGGAGGACGTCCCGGGAGTGACGAGGGACCGGATCACCTACGACGCCCTCTGGCGGGGCCGGGAGTTCACGCTGGTCGACACGGGCGGCTGGGAGCCCTCGACCGAGGGCCGCGACAGCCTGGCCGCGCGGGTCACGAGCCAGGCCAGGGTGGCGGTGGACGCCGCGGACGCCGTCGTGTTCGTCGTGGACGCCACCGTCGGCGTGACCGACGCGGACGCGGCGGTGGCTGCCGTGCTGCGCCGGTCGGGCAAGCCCGTCGTGGTCGCAGCCAACAAGGTCGACGACGCCAAGGGGGAATCCGACGTGGCGACGCTGTGGTCGCTCGGGCTCGGCGAGCCAGCGGCGGTCAGCGCCCTGCACGGGCGGGGGAGCGGCGACCTGCTCGACCTGATCCTCGACGCGCTTCCCGACGCGCCGAAGGAAGCCGACGAGGCCGAGGGGGGACCGAGGCGCGTCGCGCTCCTCGGCCGACCGAACGTCGGAAAGTCCAGCCTGCTGAACAAGCTGGCGGGTCATCAGCGGGCGCTGGTCGACTCGGTGGCGGGCACCACCAGGGACCCGGTCGATGAGCTTGTCGACCTCGGCGGCACGACGTGGCGCTTTGTCGACACGGCCGGCATCAGGCGGCGGTTCCGCGAGAACCAGGGCGCGGACTACTACTCGGCGCTGCGCACCGCGGGCGCGCTGGACCGGGCCGAGGTCGCGGTGGTCCTCATCGACGCCAGCGAGCCGCTCACCGACCAGGACCTGCGGATCATCTCGATGGTCATCGAGGCGGGCCGGGCCCTGGTCATCGCCTACAACAAGTGGGACCTGGTGGACGAGGAGCGGCGCCGGTACCTGGACCGAGAGATCGACAGGCAGCTCCACGCGGCCCGCTGGGCGCCCCGGGTGAACATCTCTGCCCTGACGGGGCGGCACATGGACCGGCTGGTCCCCGCGCTGGAGACGGCGCTGGACGGCTGGGAGACCCGGGTGTCCACCGGCAGGCTGAACGCGTGGCTCACCGGCCTCGTCGCCGCGACCCCGCCGCCCGTGCGCGGTGGCCGCCAGCCGAAGATCCTGTTCGCCACCCAGGCCGGTATCCGGCCGCCGCACTTCGTGTTCTTCTCGTCCGGATTCCTCGAGGCGGCCTACCGTCGATTCCTCGAGCGCCGCCTGCGCGAGGAGTTCGGCTTCGAGGGCAGCCCGGTCCAGGTCTCGGTCCGGGTCAGGGCCAAGCGGGAGAGCTCGGCCGGCCGCCGGACCGCCGCGCGCTCCAGCCGCCGCCGCTAGCCCGGCGCTTCCCTGCCGCCCCTTCTTCTCCTTTAACCCCTCGCCCCCCTCGGCCCAGTTTGCGAACGCCTGACCCTTCCCACTCAGTACGCGAACGCCTCGGGCGGCGGCGCGGGTGAGGGGCTGGCGTCCGCGTCGGTGACCACGCGAGCACCCGCCGCGAACCGGATGAGCTCGTCGTCATCCAGTACCCGCCCCGGCATCGGGTCCCTGGCTACCAGCCGGGTGAGCGTGTCCACCGGGAGCGGCTCGCCGCTCGCCGCCAGCACCAGGTTGCCGAACCTGCGCCCCCGCAGCACCGAAGCGTCGGCGATCAGGCTCGCGTGCGGGAAGACGATCCGGACGGTCGCGACCTGCGCCCGGGCGTGCGGGAGCGGTGGCCCGTCGGCCACGTTTCCCGCGAAGACTCCTGCCCCGCGCAGCACGCGCCTGACCGCCGCCATGAACTCCGCCGAGGTCAGGTGCGCTGGCGTCCGTCCCCCCGCGAATACGTCCACGATCACCGTGTCGTAGGAATCCGCAGGCAGCGATTCGAGCACCGCCCGGGCGTCGCCGACGCGAACCCGGACCGACCGCCCGCGCGGCAGCGGCAGCCTGGCCCGGACCAGGTCTACCAGCGCGCCGTCGATCTCGACTGCCAGCTGGCGCGAGCCCGGCCGCGTCGCCGCGACGTAACGCGCCAGCGTCAGTGCCCCCGCCCCGAGGTGCAGCACCCGCAGCGGCTGCCCGGCCGGCGCGGCGGTATCGACCACATGACCCAGCCGCCTGACGTACTCGAAGTCCAGGTACCCGGGGTCGTCCAAGTCGACATGCGACTGCGGGACGCCGTCGACCAGCAGCATCCACGCCGTCCGCCGGTCCGCGTCCCGCAAGAGCTCGGCGCGCCCGTGGACGCTTTCCACGGCGCTGACCGGAGTCTCGGTTCCCGGCCTCCCGGACGTTCGGGTCATGGCTGCCAGTATCGGCGATCCGGGAGCCGCCGCCCTCATTCCGGGGAGCCACTACCCCGCGCCGTCCGGCAATCCAGAAGCCGCCGCCTTCATTCCGAGAGCCCCCGACCCTTATTCCGTTTCGAGGATCCGGCCCGCGTGTGCGAGGCTGTAGTACGCAGCTCTCACCCGCAGGAGGTTCCGCATGGCCGTCGAGCAGTCTGGGGCCGAGACTTCACAGGACTCTGCATCTACCTCGCGCGCTTCAGAGGACACACCTTCCGAGGCCGCCGCGGAGCCCGAGGCCGCCGCGAAGCCCGGTGCCGGCGCGGACTTCGAGGACGTGAAGCGCAAGTTCCGCGAGGCCCTGGAGCGCAAGCGCGGCGGTCAGACCGCCGCCAATGCCGAAGGTGCCCACGACACAGGCAAGGTCCACGGCGCGCACGGACCTGCCTCCATGCGCCGTTCCTTTCGCCGCAAAAGCGGCGGCTAGCCTCCGCCCGTCAGGTCTTTTCTTCCGGGTCTATCGAAGATCATTTGTACTGCGCGGCCGCAGGACGATCCGGGGCTATCGGGGCTGAGGTCACGTGCGTCGCTACCCGCCCCCACCAGGGGGTGTTACTCGGACTGCTGACCCCAGGAGCCAGCCGGCTGCCGGACGGTGACGTTGATCCGGTTGAACACGTTGGTGGTGGCGATCCAGAGAATGATCGCGGCCAGCTGCTTCTCGTCGTAGTGGCGGGCGGCCTCGTCAAAGATCTCGTCGGGCACCGGGTCGGGCCGGTCGCTCAGCCGGGTGACCGCCTCGGCCAGTGCGAGCGCGGCGCGCTCCGCGTCGGTGAAGTACGGCGCTTCCCGCCAGGCGGCCACCGCGAACAGCTTCTCTAGGGGGACGTCCCTCTTCTTGGCGCTGCGCCAGCCTGAGTCGACACAGAAGCTGCACCCGTTGATCTGGCTCGCCCGCAGGTGGACCAGCTCCAGCGTCGTTTCCGGCACGCCGCCCTGCCTGGTGCATTGGATCAGCGCCTGGACGGCCTCGACGGAGCCGGGCAGGAGCGCGGCCGCGTTCTTCATCCGCGGCTCGATCGCGTGAATGGTGTCGGTCATGAATCTCTCTCCTCGTCTGGGGCCGGCCCGGTCACACCGGCGGTGCGCGGCCGGTCTGATGTAGTAGACCGAAGTCGGCGGGAGAGTGTGACCATGGAGCAGGACGCCTGGCTGGCGGAGAGTTTCGAGCAGCACCGGACGCGCCTGAAGGCCGTCGCGAACCGGATGCTCGGCTCAACGACCGAGGCCGACGACGCGGTGCAGGAGACCTGGCTGCGCTTCAGCCGCTCGGACACCAGTGCCGTTGAGAACCTGGGCAGCTGGCTCACCACCGTGGTTTCCCGCGTTTGCCTCAACATGCTCCAGGCGCGCCGCAAGCACCCCGAGACACCGATGGACCCGGACCTCCCCGAGTCGACCCCCAACGGTGCCGACCTCGGCGCCGCGCCGGCCGCGGCCCCGGACCCCGAGCAGGAGGCGCTGCTGGCCGAGTCGGTCGGGCTCGCCCTGCTGGTCGTGCTCGACAAGCTCACCCCCGCGGAGCGAGTCGCTCTGGTCCTGCACGACATGTTCGGAGTGCCCTTCGACGAGATCGCGCCCATCGTCGACCGCAACCCGGCCGCGGTCCGCCAGTTGGCCAGCCGGGCCCGACGCCGGGTCCGCGGACACGATGAGGCCTCCGCCGAGGCCGACCGGGTGCGCCAGGCCAGACTGGTGGACGCCTTCCTCGCTGCCTCCCGCCAGGGCGATTTCGAGGCCCTGCTCGCCGTGCTCGACCCCGAAGTCGTGGTGCGAGCTGACCGGACGGCCGCGGCGCTGGGCGCTCACCCGGAGGCCCGCGGTCGGGAACTCGTCGCCACCTTCTTCAGGCGGGCCAGCGGCGCGCGCCCGGCCTTCGTGGACGGGAGCGCCGGCATGGCTTGGATCCAGTCCGACCGGTTGCGCGTGGTGTTCCGCTTCACCGTCCGCGGGGACCGGATCGTCGGCATCGACCTGATCGCCGACCCGGCCAGCCTGGCCGCGATGGACCTGATCTTCCCCGAGGATCCGCCGCGCAAGACCAGGCTCCGAAACTCGGAAACATAATCGGATAGTTCGTGCGTGTCGCCCCCGAAATGTCACTGGCAGCTGTTAGTCTCATAATAGAAAACAAAACCGAAGATCAACTTAGGAGATCTCGGTAGACGCACAGACTGTCTGAAGAGTACCTCGGGGGAGGTGAGACAGAGTATGTGCACCATGATGGTTCCGGAGAGCCCGGGCGAGGCGCTGGAGAAGCTGCAGACCTTGGTCGGCTACCTGGCCGACCTGGACGCGGCGAGCCTGCCGGCCGCGGCGCTGGCAGAGCTCCTGCAGGGGATGGAGCAGGCCGACGCGGTGTGGGCGGTGGCGTGGGCCCAGTCCCTGGCGGCGTTTGACGCCCAAGACGGGCACCTAGCTGATGGGCAGCGGTCGCTGCCGGCCTGGCTGGTGCACATGCTCCGGGTCACCCGGGCGCAGGCCGCCAGGTACAAGGCGATCCAGGC
>JBOHCK010000053.1:0-24186 GCA_050698755.1 Streptosporangiaceae bacterium
CGTCGTTGGTGTCCAGGGCGGCCCGGGCGAACTTGGCGTAGGCGTACGCGTCCTCCAGGGTCAGCCGGCCGCCGGTCAGCACGCCGACGCCCCGCGGTCCCGCCGGATCGGCGTCGCGGGCGGCGGCGAGCCCGGCAGCGGCCACGCCCAGCGCGTGCGGCCAGGAGGTCGGGACCAGGACCCCGCGCTCGTCCCTGATCAGCGGGGTGGTCAGCCGGTCGGGCTGGGTCGCGTAGGTGAACGCCCAGCGGCCCTTATCGCAGTTCCACTCCTCGTTGACGGCGGGATCGTCGCCCGCCAGGCGCCGCATGACCCGGCCGCGCCTGACGTCAGTCCGCAGCCGGCACCCGGCGGCGCAGTGCTCGCACACGCTAGGCACCGACATGAGGTCGAACGGCCGGGACCGGAACCGGTAGGCGGCGCCGGTGAGCGCGCCCACCGGGCAGACCTGCACGGTGTTGCCGGAGAAGTAGGAGTTGAACGGCTTGCCCTCGGCCGTGCCGATCATCTGAGCCGGGCCGCGCCCCAGGAAATCGATGAACGCGTCCCCGGCGATCTCCTCCGAGGTCCTCGTGCACCGGGTGCACGAGATGCACCGCTCGCGGTCCAGCAGCACCTCGGTCGAGATGGCGACCGGCTTGTCGAAGGTCCGCTTGTCGTAGGTGAACCGGGTCTCGCCCTGGCCGTTGGACATGGCCTGGTTCTGCAGCGGGCACTCGCCGCCCTTATCGCACATCGGGCAGTCCAGCGGGTGGTTGATGAGCAGGAACTCCATCACGCCGCGCTGCGCCTTCTCCGCGACCGCCGAGGTGAGCTGGGTCCGCACCACCATGCCTTCGGAGCACGGGGTGATGCACGCCGCCGGCGGCTTGTTCTGGCCCTCCACCTCGACCAGGCACTGGCGGCAGGCGCCGATCGGGTCGAGCAGCGGATGCTCGCAGAACCGCGGGATCGCGATGCCCAGCTGTTCGGCGGCCCGGATGATCAGCATGCCCTTCGGCACCACGATCTCGAACCCGTCGATCGTGACGGTGACCGTATCCTGCGTGGTCTGCACGGTCATGTCTCACTCCCTGCTGTCCCCCGGCCCAGGGGGGACGACCCCCCCGGAGCGCCAACGCCTTCGGCCCACACCGTCGAAGCCGCCTTGTCGAAGGGGCAGCCGCCCTCCTTGTGGTGCTGCAGGAACTCGTCCCTGAAGTAGCGGACGGCCGAGGTGACCGGCGGGGTCGCGCTGTCGCCGAGCGCGCAGAACGCGCGGCCGGTGATGTTGTCGCAGACGTCCAGGAGCTTCTCGAGGTCTTCCTCGCTGCCCTGGCCGTGTTCCAGCTGCTCCAGGAGGCGGACCATCCAGAACGTGCCCTCCCGGCACGGCGTGCATTTCCCGCAGGACTCGTGCTGGTAGAACTCGGTCCAGCGGAGCACCACGCCGACGACGCAGGTCGTCTCGTCGAAGATCTGCACTGACCTGGTGCCGAGCCCGGAACCGGCGGCGGCGACCGACTCGAAGTCCAGCGGCATGTCCAGGTGCTGGTCGGTGAGGATCCCCGCCGACGAGCCGCCGGCGGTCCAGAACTTGAGCCGGTGACCGCCCCGCATCCCGCCGGACAGGTCAAGCAGTTCACGCAGCGTGGTGCCGAGCGGAGCCTCGAACGTGCCCGGTGTGGCCACGTGCCCGGACAGGTTGAAGATCCCGAATCCCTTGGACTTCTCCGTGCCCATCCCGGCGAACCAGTCGGCCCCGTTCAGCACGATCGACGGCACGCTGGCGATCGACTCCACGTTGTTCACGTTCGTGGGGAGGGCGTACACGCCAGCCACCGCCGGGAACGGCGGCTTGTAACGCGGCAACCCGCGGCGCCCCTCCAGGGAATCCAGCAGTGCCGTCTCCTCGCCGCAGATGTAGGCGCCCGCCCCGGCGTGGACGATGACGTCCAGGTTGAACCCGGAGCCGAGGATGTCCTGGCCGAGGAACCCGGCCTCGTATGCTTCCTGGACCGCGTGCCGCAGCCGCCGGATGACGTGCAGTACCTCGCCCCGGACGTAGATGAACGCGTGGTTGGCCCCGATCGCGTACGAGGCGATAGCCGCGCCCTCGATGAGCGTGTGCGGGGTGGCCATCATCAGCGGGATGTCCTTGCAGGCGCCCGGCTCGGACTCGTCCGCGTTGACGACCAGGTAATGCGGCTTGTTGTCCCCTCGCGGCAGGAAGCCCCACTTCACGCCGGTCGGGAAGCCGGCCCCGCCGCGGCCGCGCAGCCCGGAGTTCTTCACGATCGTGACGACCTCGTCGCGGGCCATGCCGAGCGCCTTCGGCAGCGCCTGCCAGCCGCCCGCCCGCCGGTACCCGTCGATGGTGAAGATGTCGGGCTGGTCCCAGTGCGCGGTCAGCACCGGGGTCAGGGTGTCGGTCACCGCGGCTCCTTCGCTTGGTCGCCCGCCAGGCCCGGCTCCGGCGCGGTCCAGCCGTGCTGCTTGGCGACCTCGAGGCCGAGCAGGTCGGCCGGTCCCGCGGGCGGGCCGTCGGTGGCCTGGTCGTCGTTGAAGCCGGCCAGGATCCTGGCCGCCTCCCGCCAGGTGACCAGCCGCCGCGGGCCCCGGGTCGGGGTCACCTGGTTCCCGGCGCGCAGGTCGTCGGCGAGCTGGCGGGCCGAGGCCGGCGTCATGTTGTCGAAGAACTCCCAGTTGACCATCATGACCGGCGCGTACACGCAGGCGGCGTTGCACTCGATGTGCTCGAGGCTGACCTGGCCGTCGGGCGTGGCCTCGTCGTCGCGCACGCCGAGGTGCTCGCGCAATTCGGCGAGTATCTGGTCGCCGCCCAGCACCGCGCACACCGCGTTCGTGCACACGCCGACGTGGTACCGGCCGACCGGGCGGCGCTTGTACATGGTGTAGAAGGTGACCACCCCGGTCACGTCGGTCTCGGTGAGCCCGAGCTTGTCCGCGCAGTACTCGATGCCGTCAGCAGAGACGTAACCTTCTTCGGCCTGCACGAGATGGAGCAGCGGAAGCAGCGCCGACCTCGAGCCCGGGTACTGGCCGATGATCTGCGTCGCGTCCTCGTCGAGCCGCGCGCGCACCTGGTCGCTGAACGGCATTACCGGTCCACGCCTCCCATCCCCGAAAGGGCGGAGCGTCGATGCGGAAACGGACGTCGGCGCCTACGGCGAGAAGACCGATCGATCACCTGTCAACGCCTCCCATCACGGGGTCGATGCTGGCGATCGCGGGGATCACGTCGGCGACCATGCCGCCCTCGCACAGCGCCGCGATGGACTGCAGGTTGGTGAAGGACGGATCGCGGAAGTGGACCCGGTAGGGCCTGGTCCCGCCGTCGCTCACCACGTGCGCGCCCAGTTCGCCGCGGGCGGACTCGACCGCCACGTACGTCTGGCCCGCGGGCACGCGGAACCCCTCGGTGATCAGCTTGAAGTGGTGGATGAGCGCCTCCATGGACTGGCCCATGATGTGCGCGATGTGCTCGGGGGAGGGGCCCAGGCCGTCGGGGCCGAGCGAGAGCTGGGCCGGCCAGCCGATCTTCGCGTCGCGAATCATCACCGGATCATCGGCCGCGGCCCGCGCCGCCAGCCGGTCGGCGCACTGCCTGACGATCTTCAGCGACTGCTCGATCTCATCCATCCTGATCAGGTACCTGCCGTACGCGTCGCAGGTGTCGGTCACGGGCACGTCGAACTCGTAGCTCTCGTAACCGCAGTACGGCTGGGACTTGCGCAGGTCCCAGGGCAGCCCGGTGGACCTGAGCATCGGACCTGTCACGCCCAGGGCCATGCAGCCGGCCAGGTCCAGGTAGGCGACGTCCTTGGTCCGGCCGATGAAGACCGGGTTGGCGTCGATAAGCGCGCGCAGGTCGTGCACGAGTTTCGGCGCGCTCTCCAGGAACGCCCGGATCGCCTCGAGCGAGCCGACCGGCAGGTCCTGCGCGACCCCGCCCGGCCGGATGAAGGCGTGGTTCATGCGCAGGCCGGTGATCAGCTCGTACAGGTCCAGGATCCGTTCCCGCAGCCGCAGGCCCTGCAGGAAGATCGTCGTCGCGCCGAGTTCCATGCCCATCGGGCCGATTCCCTGCAGGTGCGAGGAGATGCGGTTGAACTCCATCAGCATGACCCTGATGATCTGGGCCCGTTCCGGTACCCGCTCCTCGATGCCGAGCAGCCGTTCCACCGCGATGCAGTAGGCGGCCTCGTTGAAGAACGGCATGAGGTAGTCCATCCGCGTGCAGAACGTGACGCCCTGCGTCCAGGTGCGGTACTCCATGTTCTTCTCGATGCCGGTATGCAGGTACCCGATCGACGCCCGCACCTCGGTGACGGTCTCGCCCTCCAGGGTCAGGATCAGCCGCAGCACTCCGTGCGTGGAAGGGTGCTGCGGGCCCATGTTGATGACGAGCTGCTCGTTGCCTTCGAAGTCCCTGGCCTCGTTCGCGGCGGCGACGATCTCGTCCCAGTCTTCCCCTGAGACCGTGTAGACGCGGCCCTCCGCGGCCTCCTCGTCGGCCTCGCTCGCGCCGGCCGGCCCTCCCGGCGTCTGCCCTGCGGTCATGCTGTGTTTCCTTCGCTCGCCTCCGGGCCGCTCTTAAGGCGCTCCCTTCCCTCGTCGCTCGTTCCTCGCTCCTCAGTCCAGGGAGCGCCGCGGCCCTTTGGCTCGCTCATGCGTAGTGCCTCCGCTCGTCGGGAGCCGGGATCTTCGCTCCGCGGTACTCGACCGGGATGCCGCCGAGCGGGTAATCCTTGCGCTGCGGGTGGCCCCTCCAGTCGTCCGGCATCTGGATCCTGGTCAGCGCGGGGTGCCCGTCGAAGACGATCCCGAAGAAGTCCCAGGTCTCCCGCTCGTGCCAGTTGCATGTCGGGTACACCCCGACCAGCGAGGGAATATGCGGATCGGCATCCGGCGCGGTCACCTCCAGCCGCACCCGGCGGTTGTGGGTGATGGACAGCAGTTGGTAGACCGCGTGCAGCTCACGCCCGGCGTCGTCCAGGTAGTGCACGCCGGACACCCCCGCGCACATCTCGAAGCGCAGGTCGGGGTCATCGCGCAGCTTCGCCGCTACCTCGGGCAACCGTTCCCTGCGGACATAGAAGGTCAGCTCGCCTCGGTCCACGACCACGCGCTCGATGGCGTCGCCGAAGCCGAGCCCGTCGGCCTGCAACGCATCACCGAGCGCGTCGGCCACCGTGTCGAAGTAGGAGCCGTAAGGGCGCTGGCTCTCGATCGGGGGTGGCCGGTGCACCCGGAGCCTGCCGTAGCCGGAGGTATCCCCGGTGGTCTGCGTGCCGAACATGCCGGTCCTGACGACCGGAGCGGCGAGCCGTTCCTCGCCCGCGCGCGCGGGCAGCGCGCCGTTGCTTTCCGGGGGCACTGGGCCCTGCGGGGCCTGCGACCCGTGGGTCTCCTCCGGCCCGCTCACAGCTCGGTTCCCCCGGGCGACGCGATCCGCAGCGGCGGCATGGCCAGCCGCGCCTCTTCCAGCTCGGTGATCTGGCGGTCACGGTTGGCGCCGAGCTTGGTGTTCATGATCTTGTCGTGCAGCTTGATGATCGAGTCGAGCAGCATCTCGGGCCGCGGCGGGCAGCCGGGCAGGTAGATGTCCACCGGCACGATGTGGTCGACGCCCTGCACGATGGCGTAGTTGTTGAACATGCCGCCGCTCGAGGCGCACACGCCCATCGAGATGACCCACTTGGGGTCGGACATCTGGTCGTAGATCTGCCTGAGCACCGGCGCCATCTTCTGGCTGACCCGGCCCGCCACGATCATCAGGTCCGCCTGCCGAGGGGTGTTGGACGCCCGCTCCATGCCGAACCTGGCCAGGTCGTGCTTCGGCCCGCCGGTCATCATCAGTTCCATGGCGCAGCAGGCCAGGCCGAAGGTGGCCGGCCACACCGACCGGGCGCGGGCCCAGCCCGCGATCTTCTCCACCGAGGTCAGCAGCACGCCGCTCGGCAGCTTCTCTTCAATGCCCATGGCTAATCCCACTCCAGGCCGCCGCGGCGCCAGACGTACGCGTACGCGACGAGCACGGTGATAACGAAGGTCACCATTTCGACCAGGCCGAAGTTGCCCAGCTTGTTGAAGGTGACCGCCCAGGGATACAGGAAAATGATCTCGATGTCGAACACGATGAACAACATCGCGGTCAGGTAGTACTTGACCGGGATCCTGCCCCCGCCCGCCGGGTGCGGCGTCGGCTCGATGCCGCACTCGTAGCTTTCGAGCTTGGCCCTGTTCCACCGCTTCGGCCCGGCCAGCACGCCCATGACCACGGAAAACGTGGCGAAGCCAGCCGCCAGTACGGCGAGTACGAAGATGGGAACGTACAGCCTCATCGTTCGTTCCTCCCTTCATCGGCGCAATGCCAACCCCTTATCCTAGGGACACCCGGCATGACCACTCACTCTGGGTTAGGGGCGAGCCTGGACAGGCCGTTGATCAGCCGGTCTGCCGCGTCTCCCCGCGGATCGGTCAGGTTGGCGAGCAGTTTGATTACGAACCGCATCAGGGCAGGCCGCGACATGCCGTGCCTGGTCGCGAAGCGCATGAGCGCCGGCCGGCCGATCGCCTTCACGAACACCCGGCCCAGCGCGTAGTAGCCGCCGTAGGCGTCGGTGAGCGCCTGCGGGTAGCCGGCCAGCACCCGCTCGGTCTCCGCCCGCCGCGCCCGGGCCAGCGCCTGCGCGATGGTCCGGGCCAGGATCTCGCCCGACTCCATGGCGTAGGCGATCCCTTCGCCGTTGAAGGGGTTCACCATGCCGCCGGCGTCCCCGGCGAGCAGCAGCCCGTTGAAGTAGTGCGGGGTCCTGTTGAAGCCCATGGGCAGCGCCGCGCCGCGGATCGGCTGGGTGCGGTTGGCCTCGGTGAAGCCCCATTCGGCCGGCATCCCCTTCAGCCACTTCCGCAGCATGGCGTGGTAGTCGGTGTGACCGAACGCGGTGCTGGTGTTCAGCAGGCCGAGGCCGACGTTGGACGTCCCGTCGCCCATGCCGAAGATCCACCCGTACCCGGGCAGCAGCCGGTCGCCGTCCCACAGGTCAAGCCAGGACTCCAGGTAGTCGTCGTCGTGCCGCGGCGACTGGTAGTAGGTGCGGACCGCCACGCCCAGCGGGCGGTCGTCCCGCTTGCGCAGCCCCATGGCTACCGACAGCCGCGACGAGTTGCCGTCGGCCGCGACCACGACGCGCCCCGCGTAGGTGCGCTCGTCTTGTTCGCCGACAGGCTTGCCCGTCACGCCGGTGATCCGGCCGGTCCGGTCGTCGAGGACGGGGCCGGTTACGGTGACGCCCTCGTGCAGCCGCGCGCCGGCCTGCTGGGCGCGGCGGGCCAGCATTTCGTCCAGGTCGGTCCGGGGCCGGACCAGGCCGTAGTCGGGGTAGCTGGACAGTTCCGGCCAGGACAGTTCCAGCCGCTTGCCCGCGCCGATCACGCGCAGGCCCTTGTTCCGGACCCAGCCGTCCTGCTCGCTGACGCTGATTCCCATTCCGACTAGCGACTTGACCCCGCGGGGCGTCAGGCCGTCGCCGCAGACCTTTTCCCTGGGGAACCTGGACTTCTCAAGCAGCAGTACGTCGAGCCCGGCCCGGGCCAGGTAAAAGGCGGTCGCCGAACCGGCCGGGCCCGCGCCGACGACGATGACGTCCGCCTCCTCGGCGGGGCGCCGCGGGACGGCACCGCGCCCGTTGCTGGCGCGAACGGCTGGGGGGAGGTGCTCGGTCACGTGGCTAGATCCCGGGAGTGTCTTGTGAACCGCTTCACAAATTCTTTGCCTTCATTTTAGCCCCGCACGGAGACGGCATTCCGCTGGGTTATCGGCGACGGGCGACGTGCACGGCGACCACGCCCAGGCTCAGGTCGCGCCAGCGCACCGCGGACCAGCCCGCCGCCTCGATGATGCCGGCCAGCTCACGCTGCGCCGGCCAGTCCGCGATCGACTCGGCCAGGTACTCGTAGGCCTCGGGGTTGCGGGCCGTCCGCCGGGCGATCGCGGGCAGGATATGGATCAGGTAACGCCGGTAAAGCATATCGACCGGGGCAATCGTGATCGTGCTGAACTCGCACACGACCAGCCGCCCGCCGGGCCGGGTCACCCGGCGCATCTCGGCCAGGGCCGCACCGGGGCTGGCCACGTTGCGAAGCCCGAACGAGATCGTCACCGCGTCGAACGAGGAGTCGCGGAACGGCAGGCGCAACGCGTCGCCCGCCACGTAACCGAGGCGACCGCGGTCTTCCTGCCCCCCGCTGACCGGCCCGCTCCCCCGCCTGGACCGGCCGACGCGGAGCATGCCCAGGGAGAAATCGCAGGCCACGCAGTCGGCGCCGGTCTCGGTGAAGCTCAGCGAGGAGGTACCCGTGCCAGCGGCCAGGTCGAGCACGCGATCCCCCGGGCCCGCGCCGGTGATCCGCGCCACGGCGCGCCGCCACAGCCTGACCTGGCCCGCGGACAGGATGTCGTTCAGCAGGTCGTAGCGCCCCGCGATGGCGTCGAACATCGCCGCCACCTCGCCGGGTCGCTTGTCCAGATCGGCTCTGTTTTTCCCGCTCGCCTCCAGGGCGCTTTTAAGGCGCCTCCTTCCCTCCTCGCTCCTTCGTCGCTCGTCAGTCCAGGCGACGCCGCGCCCCTTTGGCTCGCTCATGGACCCACCCTACGGGTGGGTTACAGCAGGTCGGGACGGACCCACTCCTGACCGAGCACGTACTGCGCGAGGAAGGCAAAGACGGTCTCGTACCAGATCCGCGCGTTGCCCGGGGTCAGGATCCAGTGGTTCTCGTCGGGGAAGTACAAGAACTTGGCCTCGACGCCGTACCTGGACAGGTCCCACCACAGCCGCAGCGCCTCGCCGACCGGGACCCGGTAGTCCTTGTCGCCGTGGATGACCAGCATCGGCGTCCGGATTCGCGCGATGTGCCGGTTGGGCGAGTTCGCGTCGTACAGCTCGGGCTCGGTCAGCGGGTCGCCGAACTGCGGCCGCCAGAACATCGGGTGGTCCGTGGTGCCGAACATCTGGTCGAGTGCCCACAGCCCGGCGTGGCTCACGATCGCCTTGAAGCGATCGGTATGACCCGCCATCCAGTTCGCCATGTACCCGCCGTAGGACCCGCCCATCATGGCCACCCGGTCCGCGTCGATGTCCGGGCGGGCCAGCACGGCGTCGGTCGCGGCCATGATGTCAGCGCACGGCCTGGTCCCCCAGTTGCGGTGACCGCGGGCGATGAACGCCTGGCCGTAGCCGGTGGACAGCGCCGGGTCAGGCAGCAGGACGGCGTAGCCGCGGGCCGCCATGACCCACGGATTCCACCGCCAGGCCCAGGAATTCCAGCTGCCCATCGGGCCGCCGTGGACCCAGAGCAGCAGCGGGGCCGGCCGGTCCGCGGACGCCGTCTCCGGGAGCACGAGCCAGGACCGGATCGGATGGCCGTCATCGGCGGTCGCGTTGACCTCCTCCAGCCGTCCGGGCCGGGTGAGCGGGGTGCCCGGACAGGGCAGGGCGACCGGTTCGGCCGCTGGTCCGGCCGGGCCATTTGGGTTCAGGTCGATCCGGACCGGGGTCGGCGGCGAGTCCACCGCGGCCCGCAGCGCGTACAGGTACCGGCCGTCCGGTGCGGGATTCAGGTCGCTGTACGCGCCGTTATCGCGGGTCACCCTGGTGACTTCCCCGGTCGCCACGTCCACGCGGAACACCGGCCGCCGGCCGGTGTCGTCGGCCACGAAGTACACCGCACGGGAGTCGTGGGACCAGGCCGGCTCCACCGGCCACCGGTCCAGGCCAGGCAGCAGGTCGCGACCGGACTCGCCGGCCGCCCCCGGGCCGTCGTCCTCGAGTACGACCAGCGTGACGTCCATGGGCTCGGCCGCGGTCTGGTGCTTCTCCCGCTGGCAGACGATGAGGCGGCCGTCCGGTGAGACGCGCGGCCCCTCGAAGTTGTACTCGGGCACGCTGAGCAGCACCCGGCGCTTGGAGGTGGCCACGTCGATCGTGACCAGCTCGGCGTGCGACTCCCCGGCGGGATCCCAGTGCCACCAGCCGGTGAGCACCGAGGCACCGTCGGGCGACAGCTCGAAGTGTTCCTCGTCCAGCGCCCGTCCCGGCTCCGGGGTCAGGTCACGCAGCCCGGTTCCCTCCGGTTGTCCGGGCCCGGCCTCGGCGAGGCGCTCGGGGTCGACGGCGAACAGCCGGAGCTGGTCAGGCCCCAGATCGTGATCCCAGAACCTGACCGGCGCCGACTCATGCAGGATGGCGGTCACTCCGGCGTCGCTGCGCTCCTTGCGGAGCCCCTCGTCGTCAGAGTCCTGACTGGCCGCGGGGAGCACGGGCGACGACACCACGACGGCGCCGGTGTTGCTGGCCACCTCGGCGGCCGCCACACCGCCCGGCAGGGTGGCCACGATCCTGGCCTCGCCGCCGCCCGGGGGCAGCAGCCACAGCGCGGCCACGTCACCCGCCGCCGCGCCCGGGCGCGCCCGGTCCGCGCCGGGGTCCGGCCGCCGGGACGCGAAGATCAGCGAGCCGTCGGGCAGGAACCGCGGGCTGGACTCGCCTTCCCCCGACCGGGTCAGCCGGCGGGCCGGACCGCCCTGCGGGTCGATCCGCCAGATACTGGTCAGGTATTTCTTCCCGTCGGCGCTCAGCGTCTGCACCGGTGCGGCGAGCCAGCTCCCGTCCGGTGACAGCCGCAGCCCCGCGGCCCGCGGTATCGCCACGAAGTCCTTCAGGTCGTGGAACGGGGTCCCACTGCTCACGTGGCCTCCTCGACAAGCTCGCGTCAGACCATACCCCGCTGGCGGGCCGGCTAGCTGGCGTCGGTAATCATCCCGGCGCCGACCGTTGCGTTGGTGCCCTCGTCGATCATGACGAAGCCGCCGGTGACGCGGTTCCTGGTGTAGGTGTCGCAGAAGATGGGCTGGGTGAGGCGGAGCCGGGCCCGGCCTATCTCGTTCAGGCCCAGCTGGGCGGCGGACTCGTCGCGGTGCAGGGTGTTCACGTCGATCCGGTAGTGCAGGTCCGTCACGATGGCCTTGACCGTGCGCGAGGTGTGCTTGACGATCAGCCTGCTGCGCGGGGTCAGCACGGTGTCGGAGGACATCCAGCAGACCATCGCCTCGATGTCCTGGGCGACGTAGGGCCGGTTGTTAGGCCGGCTGATCATGTCGCCGCGGGAGATGTCCACGTCGTCGTCGAGCAGCAGCGTCACCGACATAGGCGAGAACGCCTCGGCCAGGGCGGTGCCGGCCGCCTCGATGCCGCGGACCCGGGTGGTGAACCCGGAGGGCAGGTGCAGCACCTCGTCGCCCGGCTTGAGCACGCCGCCCGCGACCTGCCCGGCGTACCCGCGGTAATCGTGCAGCGCGGCGTCGGTGGCGGCGTGGGGCCGGATGACGTACTGGACGGGAAACCGGACGTCGATCAGGTTGCGGTCCGACGCGATGTGCACGTGCTCCAGGTGGTGCAGCAGCGACGGACCGTCGTACCAGGTCATGTTGGCGGACCGGTCGACCACGTTGTCCCCGTGCAGCGCGGAGATCGGCACGAAGGTCAGGTCGCCGATGTCCAGCCGGGCCGCGAACGCCGAGAATTCTGCGCAGATCCGCTCGAAGACCTCGGCGCTGTAGTCGACCAGGTCCATCTTGTTCACGGCGAGCACCATGTGCGGAACCCGCAGCAGGGTGGTCAGGAACGCGTGCCGCCGCGACTGCTCGGTAAGCCCGTTGCGGGCGTCCACCAGGACGACCGCGAGGTCGGCCGTGGACGCTCCGGTCACCATGTTGCGCGTGTACTGGATGTGCCCGGGAGTGTCGGCGATGATGAACTTCCTGCGCGGGGTCGCGAAGTACCGGTAGGCGACGTCGATGGTGATGCCCTGCTCCCGCTCGGCCCGCAGCCCGTCGGTGAGCAGGGCCAGGTTGGTGTAGTCCTCGCCCCGGTCCCTGCTGGTCCGCTCGACCGCTTCGAGCTGGTCGGCGAAGATCGACTTGGTGTCGTAGAGCAGCCGCCCGATCAGCGTCGACTTGCCGTCATCGACCGACCCGGCGGTGGCGAAGCGCAGGATGTCCATGCGGGGGGTTCCGGGGGGTCGCCCCCCCGGGCTAGCAGCAGTCATCAGAAGTACCCCTCGCGCTTGCGGTCTTCCATGGCCGCCTCGCTGGCCCGGTCGTCGGCCCTGGTCTGGCCGCGCTCGGTAATCCGGGTCGCCGCCACCTCCGCGATCACCGACGGCACCGTCGCGGCCGAGGATGAGACGGCCCCGGTGCAGGTCATGTCGCCTACCGTCCGGTAGCGGACGGTCGCGGTGAACAGCGGCTCATCCTCGCCTCTGGTCACGTACGCGCTATCGGCCAGGAGCAGGCCGTCCCTTTCGAACACCTGCCGCTCGTGCGCGAAGTAGATGGACGGCAGCTCCAGGTCTTCACGCTCCACGTAGGTCCAGATGTCGAGCTCGGTCCAGTTGGACAGCGGGAACACGCGGATGTGCTCGCCGCGCCGCAGCCGCGTGTTGTACACGTTCCACAGTTCCGGGCGCTGGTTCTTCGGATCCCATTGGCCGAACTCGTCACGGAAGGAGAACACCCGCTCCTTCGCCCTGGCCTTTTCCTCGTCCCGGCGGGCGCCGCCGAACAGCGCGTCGAAGCGGTGTTCCTCGATGGCGTCCAGCAGGGTCACGATCTGCAGCCGGTTGCGGCTCGCGTGCCGGCCGGTCTCCTCGGTGACCCGGCCCGCGTCTATCGATTCCTGCACCGAGGCCACCACCAGCCGCACGCCAAGCTCGGTCACCCGGCGGTCGCGGAAAAGGAGCACCTCGGGGAAGTTGTGCCCGGTGTCGACGTGCATGACGGGGAACGGGATGCGCGCGGGCCAGAAGGCCTTCGCCGCGAGAGCCAGCATCACGATCGAGTCCTTGCCGCCAGAGAACAGCAGCACCGGCCGCTCGAACTCGGCGGCGACCTCCCGCATCACGTGGATAGCCTCGGCCTCGAGCACGTCGAGCTGGGACAGCTGGTAATCAGGGCGCATTCGTGACTTCCCGGATCGCTTGCAGGAGCACGCCCGCGAGCGCGGGCCGACAGACCAGGATATCCGGCATCATCAGGTCGGCCCGGTTGTAGGCGAGCTGGGACCCGTCGATGCGGGAGGCGTGGAATCCGGCCGCCCGCGCCACGGCCACGGGCGCCGCGGTGTCCCATTCGTAGAAGCCCCCGGCGTGGACGTACGCGTCAGCCTCACCGTAGACCACGGCAGCCACTTTAGCTCCGGCCGATCCCAGGGGAACCAATTCAGCACCAATAAGATCGGAAATACCATAGACCAGCCGTGGCGCGCGGCTCCGGCTGACCACGATCCGTACCGGGCCGTTCCCCTCACCGCCCGGCGGCGGCCCGGCCGGGGCGGCCGTGGACAGGAACCTGGCCTGGGCCGGGAGGGCGACCGCGCCCGCGGTCAGGCCGGCCGCCTCTGCCTCCCAGAGGGCCACGTGCACGGCCCAGTCGGTACGGCCAGGCTCGCCGAATTCGCTGGTGCCGTCGAGCGGGTCGACGATCCAGACCCGGCTCGCCGCCAGCCGCGCCGGGTCGTCGGCCCCCTCCTCGGAGAGGACTACGTCGCCCGGGCGGCGGGCCGCGAGCTCGGCGGTCAGGAACTCGTGCGCCAGCCGGTCACCCGCCTTGCGCAGCAGGTCCGGCTCACCGCCCCGGTCGCGCAACTGGACCAGGCGCCGGCCCGCCTCCCCGGCCAGCTCGCGGGCCAGAGCATGATCCGTGCTGGCCCCGGGGGCCGGGGGGGTCAGGGGGGCACGGGGGGGCGGAGAGCCCCCCCGTGCGCGGGGGGTTCCGGGGGGTCGCCCCCCCGGGCCAGCACGTCCCCCCGGGGCTGGCACCGCAGTCACCCTCGGTCCTCGGGCTGGTCGGGGTGGTAGATGTTCTGCGCTACGGCCAGGCCCTTGGTGATCAGGGTTTCCGCGGCGTCGGCGCAGCGGTCGAGGAGAAACGGGAGTTCCTTCCGTTCCGCCGCGGTGAAGTCACGCAGCACGAAGGCGACGGGATCCATCCGGCCCGGCGGCCGGCCGATCCCGAACCTGACCCGGTAGTAGTCGCGCGTCCCGAGCGCCTGCGTAATGGAACGGAGCCCGTTATGGCCGTTCTCGCCGCCGCCGAACTTCAGCCGCGGGACGCCGAACGGCAGGTCGAGCTCGTCGTGCACGATCACGAGCCGTTCGGGCGGGAGCTTGTAGAACGCGGCCAGCGCCGAGACCGGCCTGCCGGACAGGTTCATGTAGGTCCGGGGCCAGGCCACGGTGACCGGGTCCTCGCCGAGCCTGACCTCCGCGATGTCGTTGCCCGACCGGTGGGCCTTGAAGCGCGTCCCTGGCCCGCCTGCTCGCTCGGCGAGCAGGGCCGTCACCATGTGGCCAGCGTTGTGCCTGTTGCCCGCGTACTCCGGTCCCGGGTTGCCGAGGCCGACGATGATCCAGCGTTCCCCGGTCAGCCGGCCTGCTCCCCTTGGCCGCCCGCTGCCTCCACGGCCTCGGGCACCTCGGGCGCCTCGGTCTCGGCCGCGGGCTCTTCGGCGGCGGACTGCGCGGCCACGTGCAGGACCAGCACCTCGGGGTCGGCCTGCAGGCTGACGCCGCGCGGCAGCACGAGGTCGCCGGCGTGCACCATCGACCCGATCTCCATGCCCTCCACGTCGATGTCGACGCCCCGCGGGATGTTGGTCGCCTCGGCTTCCACCGAGATCTGCACGAGCTGCTGCTCGAGCAGGCCGTCGGGAGCGATGTTCCCTATCACCCGGATGGGGACCTCGATGGTGACCTTCTCACCCTGCCTGACCAGGATCAGGTCGACGTGCTCGATGACACCCTTGAGCGGGTTGCGCTGCACAGCTTTCGGCAGGGCGATCTCGCTGCCGTGCTTGAGGCCCTCCAGGCGCAGCAGCACGTTCGGGGTCTTCAGCGCCAGCATCAGGTCGTGGCCGGGCAGGCTCAGGTGGCGGGTCTCCGTGCCGTGTCCGTAGAGCACGGCGGGCACCCGGCCCTCGCGGCGGAACCGGCGGGCGGCGCCCTTGCCGAACTCTTCACGAGTCTCGGCGGCGATACGGACCTCGGGCACGGTTGATACTCCTGTCTATTGCGTAATGCGAGTTCGAAGTGTAGCCGACAAAGCCACCAGATGCGGATGGCCGACCCGGCAACCGCGGTCACCGAGCCGGCCATGCCGACCACGTCTTACTGGCTCAGAACGACAACCCTGATCATGCCGCGCCTCACGGGCTCGGCATGTCCTCGGGCTCGAGGTCGTCTTCGTCCTCGTCCTCGTCGTCGTCGTCCTCGTCGTCCTCGGACTCGCTCGCCTTCAGCTCCCAGAGCTCTTCGAGCTCATCGATGCTGACCAGCTCCTCGGCGACGGCTGAATATGCCATGTTGGTCCTCTCACTTACCTGGCCCCCGGAGCCAGAAGGATAAGAAAAGTGCGGGGCAGACGCGCAGCATCGTAGCGGGCTCGGCGCCCGCCCTGAGGGCGTCTCAAGAAATGCCGGATGTCACAGGTTGGCGCGTATCTCCGCCGCCTGAGCGCTGTCGCCGAGGTCGTCGAAGATGGCCGCGGCCCGGCCCCACGATTGCCTCGCCTGGGCGACCAGGCCACCCCGGGCCTGGACCTGGCCGAGGGATTTCAGCGTGACCGCCTGCCGGTACCGGTTGCCCGCGGCCTGGTGACCGGCCAGCGCCTGTTCCAGGGCCTCAAGGGCCTCCGCGTCGCGGCCGAGGGACGCATAACACTGCCCGAGCCAGTACAGGGCGTAGCCGGTCCCGTCCGCGTGGTCGATCTCGGCGAAGGTGCGCCGGGCCTGCTCCAGGTAACCGATCGCCGCGCTGGCGCGATCCAGGCCGAGCAGCACGTCCCCCAAGTTGACCAGGACCACGCCCTCGCCGAGCCGGTAGCCCACCTCCCGGTCCAGGTCAAGGGCCCGGTGCAGCAGGCCCAGAGCCTCCTGTCTCCTGCCCAGCGCCCGGTACGCGTCGGCCAGGTTGTTCGCCGCCTGCGCCTCGCCGATCCGGTCGCCGATCTCGCGCCGGATGGACAGCGCCTGCTCCAGGCAGCCGATGCTGTCGCTATCTCCGATGATCCCGAGCGCATAACCCAGGTTGTTCAACACCCACGCCTCTCCCTGGCGGTTGCCGAGCCGCCGGGCGCTGTCCAGCGCGATGCGGTGCGTGCCGATGCAGTCCACCCAGTTGTTCCGGCTCTGGAACACGACGAACAGCGGAGCCGGCAGACGCCAGGCGACATCGTGCAGGCCGCACTCCGATGCCTGACGGGTCGCGGCCACCAGGTTGACGCGCTCGCTGTCGTACCAGGACAGGGCATCGCCGGCTGTGGTAAAGGTCAGCGGCGCGGGATCGGCGCTGGCCGGCTCGAGCGGCACGTTGTAGCGGTCCGGCGCCACCGCCGTGGCGGCCGCATCCGACGTGCGCATGTACCAGCGCAGCAGGCGCCCGATCGCGGCGTCGCGGTCGGACGCGGACAGGTCAGCCACCGCCCGTTCGGCGGCATAAACCCGCAGCAGATCGTGGAACTTGTACCTGTCCGCGGACGTGGACTCCAGCAGGCGCGCGTCCACCAGGGCCTCGAGCGCGTCGGTGGCCAGGTCCTCCGCGGTACCGGACAACGCCGCAGCCGCCGCGGCCGAGACGGAGGGCCCAGACCACAGGCCGAGCAGGCGGAATGCGTCGGCCGGGGCGATGCCGGCCGGCTGAGCGCTGGCGGGCAAAGTGGCGAAGCCGACCTGGAAGCTGGCGCGGACGGCCAGGTCGCCCACGCTCAGCTCGTCGAGCCGCCGGTGCTCGTGGCGGAGCCGGTTGGCCATCGTCGCGATCGTCCAGCCGCTCCGAGTGGCCAGCCGTGCCGCGCAGATCCTGATGGCCAGCGGCAGGCCGGCGCAGGCCAGCAGCACCTCTGCGGTGGCCTCGGGTTCGGCGGCCGCGCGCTCGTCGCCGACCACCCTGCTGAACAGCGTCAGCGCCTCTTCGTCGTCGAGCACGTTGAGGTCGACCAGCTGCGTGCTAGCCAGGTCGGGCATCCGGCTGCGGGTCGTGACCAGCACCGAGCAGGACGCGGAGCCGGGCAGCAGCGGCCTGACCTGGGCGGCATCACGTGCGTTGTCGAGGACGATGAGCATCCGGCGCCCGGCCAGGACGGTCCGGTACCGGGCCGCGCGTTCGGCCTCATCGACCGGTACGTCCCGGCCGTCGACGCCAAGATCGCGGAGGAACCTGGCGAGCACGTCCCCGACCCCGAGCGGGTGCGGCGTGGCGCCCAGCAGGTCGACGTACAGTTGCCCGTCGGGGAAGCTGCCGCGGACCCGGTGCGCCGCGTGCACGGCCAGGGACGTCTTGCCCAGCCCGCCGGAGCCGGCGACCAGCGCGATGCGGACCGCTCCGCCCTCGCCGTGGGCGTCCGCGCTCGACAGCAGGTCGCACAGGTGCCTTACCTGGTCCTCGCGGCCGGTGTAGTCCGCGATGTCCGCGGGCAGCTGGGCCGGGGCGGGTACCGATCGCGGGATTCCGGGCTTCGCGATACCGGGGACGGACTCCGGGGGCGCTGGGCTGGCCGTGACCGTGCCGGCCGAGATGCTGCCCGGCGCCTCACCGCTTTCCTTGGCGAGCATCTCGTCCTGCGCGAGCATGTCGGCGTAGAGGTGGCGGAGTTCGGCCCCTGGGTCGACGCCCAGCTCACCGGCGATGGCGTTCCGCGCGTGCCCGTACGCGTCGAGCGCCTCCGCGTGGCGGCCCGCGGCGAGCAGGGCCCGCATCAGCAGGACCCACAGGTTCTCCCTGAGCGGTTGGTCGGCTAGGAGCCTGCGCAGTTCGGGGATGACCTGGGCGGCCCCGCCGCAGGCCAGCTCCGCGGTGATCCGCAGCTCGGCGGCGTCGAGGCGGAGTTCGGCCAGGCGCTCGGTCTCCGCCTCGACGAGCGG
Source organism: Streptosporangiaceae bacterium (assembly GCA_050698755.1). Taxonomy (GTDB): domain Bacteria; phylum Actinomycetota; class Actinomycetes; order Streptosporangiales; family Streptosporangiaceae; genus Palsa-504. The sequence continues at coordinate 17,979 of JBOHCK010000053.1, forward strand.
TGTGGCCGGGACGTCGGCCAGCGGGCTGCCCCGCCAGAGCGCGAGCGCCTCGGCGAGCAGGCCGGCCGCGCGCTCCGCATCTCCGGCCGTGAGCGCGCGCCGGCCGTCGCGGACCAGGGCGTCGAAGACCTGCAGGTCGCTGTCCGCCTGGTCCAGGCGGAGCTGGTAGCCGGGCGCGCGGGTCCGCAGGAGGCTGCCGTCCGCGTCGCCCATGAGCCGACGCAGCCGGAGCACGTAGATGCTGACCAGGTTGGCCGCCGTATCGGGCGCGGCGTCCTGCCACACCTCGTTGATGAGCACGTCGACGGGAACGACCTGCCCGGCCTTTATGAGCAGGACGGCCAGGAGGGAGCGCCACTTCGGGGCCCGGATCTCGCGCCAGTCCTCACCGGCCCAGACCTCAAGCGGCCCGAGCAGCCGGAACCTCATCATTACCCGGGATCACTCGCCTCTGGCTTGACAGCGCTTCGCTCAATCATCGCTCAACCGGGACGCAAGCGCCCGGCCCGAGCATGACCCTATCGCCTCGGCGACGAGACCTTCTGGCGTAGTAAGCCACGCCGGACGGCCACGGGGACGCCGCCCGACGAGCGCCAGGAGCGCCCGCTCGCCTAGCGGGGTGGGCGGCGGGAAGCGGTCCTGGCCCAGGCTGGGGAGGGGAGGGACCGGCCGAACGGGCCAGGACCGCCCGCGGCCGCTGGCCTGGCCGTCGTCCCCGCGCCTCTGGCGGGGGCGGGGACGACGGTCACCGCGGCGCGTCTATCTGCTGCGTGCCCTGCCATCCCGGCGTTCAGGTCTGGCCGTCGAACAGGCTCGTTACCGACCCGTCGCTGAACACCTCGCTGATCGCGCGGGCGAGCAGCGGCGCGATGGACAGCACGGTCAGCTTGTCGAACCGCTTCTCCTGCGGGACGGGCAGCGTGTTCGTGATGATGATCTCGCTGATCCTGGAGTTCTTCAGCACGTCCACGGCGGAGCCCGACAGCACCCCGTGCGTGGCGGTCGCGATGACCTGGGCCGCGCCCTGCTCGAACAGGGCCTCTGAGGCCTTGGCGATCGTCGCCCCGGTGTCGATCATGTCATCTACCAGGATGCACGTGCGCCCCTTGACCTGGCCGACCACCTCGAACATCCTGACCTGGTTCGCCACGTCCGGGTCGCGCCGCTTATGGATGATGGCCAGCGGGCAGCCGAGCCGGTCCGTCCACCGCTCGCACACCCGCACCCGCCCGGCGTCGGGGGCCACCACGGTGACCTGGCTGACGTCCAGCTTCTTCTCGATATAGCTGGCCAGGATGGACAGCGCGAACAGGTGGTCGACGGGTCCGTCGAAGAAGCCCTGGATCTGGGCGGTGTGCAGGTCAACCGCCATCAGCCGGTCGGCACCCGCCGTCTCGAACAGGTCGGCCATGAGCCGGGCCGAGATCGGCTCGCGGCCGCGGTTCTTCTTGTCCTGCCGCGCGTAGCCGAAGAACGGCGCCACCACCGTGATGGTCCTGGCCGAAGCCCGCTTGAGGGCGTCGACCATGATCAGCTGCTCCATGATCTGTTGGTTGATGGGCGAGGTGTGGCTCTGCAGCGCGAACACGTCGCAGCCGCGGACCGAATCGAGGAACCGGACGAAGATCTCGCCGTTGGCGAAGTCGAAGAGCTGGGACGGCGTCGGCGTGGTACCCAGGCACGCGGCCACCTCGTCGGCCAGCTCGGGGAAGGCCCGGCCGGAGACGATCATCAGCTTCTTCGCGCCTGGCGACATGTCGTTCACGTGCCCTGTGCTCCCTTGCCCTCATCCCGCGGGGAGCCCGCGGCTCGCCGGGCGCTCGCGGCGGACGCCGAGCCCGGGCGCTGCCGCTCCACCCACCCTTCTGCGTTGTGCTGCCTGCCGCGGGCGATGCCGAGCGCGCCCGCGGGAACATCCTCGGTGATCACCGAGCCGGCCGCGGTGTATGCGCCGTCCCCGACGGTCACCGGGGCGACCAGGACGGTGTCGGTGCCGGTGAAGGCGTGCGCGCCAACCCGCGAGCGGTGCTTGGCCGTGCCGTCGTAGTTGGCGAAGATCGTGGCCGCGCCGATGTTGGCGTGCTCCCCGATTTCGGCGTCCCCGACGTAGGACAGGTGAGGGACCTTCGCCCCCGCGCCGACCACGGCGTTCTTCAGCTCGACGTGGCAGCCGATGTGCGCCCCCGGGCCGATCCGGGTCCCCGGCCGCAGGTAGGCGTAGGGTCCCACGGTGGCGTCCGGGCCGATCTCGGCCTGCACGCATACCGCGTGGCTCACCGCGGCGTTATCCCCCACCGTGGTGTCACGGAGCTGACAGGCGGGGCCGATCTTCGCGCCCTCGCCGATGACCGTGCGGCCCTCGAGTTGCGTACCCGGCCCGATCTCGGTGTCCGGCCCGATCGTCACGTCCGCGTCGATCCACGTGCTGGCCGGGTCCACGATGGTGACGCCGGCGCGCATCCACTGCTCGAGCAGCCGGTCGTTGTAGGCACGGCGCGCGGCCGCGAGCTGGACCCGGTCGTTTATGCCCTGGATCTCGGCTGGATCATCGGCCAGGACCGCGCCGACCCGGTGGCCGTCGCCGCGCATGATCGCGACCACGTCGGTGAGGTATTCCTGGCCCTGGGCGTTGCCGGTCGAGACCCGCTTGATCGCGTCGGCCAGCAGTACCCCGTCAAAGGCGTAGCAGCCGGAATTGATCTCGTCGATCGCCTGCTGCGCCGGGGTGGCGTCGGCGTCCTCGACGATCTCGGCCAGCGAGCCGCTCCCGTCCCTGACGATCCGGCCGTACCCGGACGGGTCGCCGACCCGCGCGGTGAGCACGGTCACGGCGTTACCCGCCGTCGCGTGCTCCCTGACGAGGGCGGCGAGGGTCCGCGCCCGGAGCAATGGCATGTCCGCGTAGGTCACGACCACGATGCCGGGCATGATGCCGAGCGCCTCGGTCACCATGCGCACCGCGTGACCGGTGCCGAGGAGCCGCTCCTGCACCACCACGCAGATGCCTGGCGCGAGGCCCTCGGCCTCGGCGCTGACCTGATCCCGGCCGTGCCCGGCCACGAGGACCAGGCGCTGCGGATCGAGCTCGCCGGCCGCCGCGAGCACGTGCCCGAGCATGCTGCGACCGCACAGGGGGTGCAGCACCTTCGGGCTCCGCGATTTCATCCTGGTACCCTCGCCCGCGGCGAGGACAATGACTGCGACCGGGCGAGGTTCGCTCACGCGGCAAATCTCCTCGGGTAGCGCTGACATCTGCGGTCCGGGGCCTGCGGGGATCACGACCGGAGATGGGACGGCGAATGTGTTAACCCATCCCTCACTTGCAGGATACCGTCCAGTCGCCATGATCGGCTGACCGGTTGCGACAGCCGGACGGCTCCAGCACCCCGAGCCCGCCTCCTAGCCTAGGGGCAGCCGGCCGCCCCGCGGGTCAGGCCGGTTGCTTTCCCCCCGACTCGGCGATCGCGGCCGACTGCCCGTTGGCCTTCGCCGCCTCATCCTGCGCCCCATCGGTCGCCGCGCGGGGAACCACCACCTCGCTCGGCGTGGCGGCACCGTCGGCCGCCACCGGGGCCACGGCACCGGCCGACAGGACGACCTCGGCCGGCGGGCGCGGGCCGGTGAGCAGCGAGGCGATCGCGGCCAGTACGTTCGCCGCGATCGCGAACGCGAAGGCCACCCCGAGGCCGTCGTGGAACGGGGCGGTGATCAGGTGCGGGAAGAACTGGCGCCCGGTGACGTAGGCGGCATGCGCTCCGGGCAGGTGCGCGAGCAGCGGGCCGAGCAACTGCTTAACCGGGTTGTAGCCGAGGAAAGCCGCGAACAGGACGCCGATGGGCGGCAGGTGGCTGAGGGTGTGGGCGGCCGTCGCCGGGATGCCCTGCGCGATCAGGCCACTCGACATGACGGACGGCAGCGAGCTGGACAGCCCGGCCACCATCAGCGAGAAGAAGATCCCGATGGACAGCACGAACGCGGTGTTCATGAAGGTCGCGATCATGCCGGCCGCCGCGCCGCGCTGGTGCGCGGGGACGGCGTTCATCATCTCGGCGCGGTTCGGGGCGACAAACACACCGGAGCCGAAGCCGTTGAGCACGATGATCAGCGCGAACGCCCAGTAGGGGAAGTTCACGGGGAGGAAGAGCAGCAAGAGGAAGCTCAGCCCGGTCAGCAGCGCGCCGCCCGAGGTGAACGCCTTGGCCCCGTACCGGTCGGACAGCACGCCGGACAGCGGCGCGGAGACCAGGAACCCACCCGTCAGCGGGACCAGGTAGATGCCCGCCCAGAGCGGGGTCTGGCTGAAGCTGTACCCGTGCAGCGGCAGCCAGATGCCCTGCAGCCAGATGATCAGCATGAACTGCATGCCGCCGCGGCCGAGCGCCATCAGCAGGCTCGCGATGTTGCCTGCGGCGAAGGCCCGGATCTTGAACAGCGAGAGCCGGAACAGCGGCTCGGCGACCTTCGTCTCCACGAAGCCGAAGACGATCAGGGCCGCCAGCCCGCCGAACATCGCGCCGAGCACCCACGGGTTGGTCCAGCCCATCGGGTGCCCGCCGTAGGGCAGCAGGCCGTAGGTGATGCCGACCAGGATCGCGATCAGCCCGGCGGCGAACAGGATATTGCCCCACCAGTCGATCCGCGCCGGGCGGCGCGTGCCGATGTCCTTCAGCATGAAGTACGCCCACACGGTGGCGAACGCCCCGATCGGCGCGGAGACCAGGAACACGTAGTGCCAGTTGATCGGGCCGAGCACGCCGCCGAGAATCAGCCCGATGAACGAGCCCCCGATGGCCGCGATCGAGTTCATGCCCAGCGCGGTGCCGCGCTGGTTGGCCGGGAACGCGTCGACGAGAATTGCGGTGGAGTTGGCGAACAGGAACGCGCCGCCGATGCCCTGCACGACGCGCCAGATGATCAGCCACAGTGCACCGGCGGTGCCGTGCATCCAGGTAACGGTCAGGAAGATCGAGGCCACGCTGAAGATCGCGAACCCCATGTTGTACATCCGCACCCGGCCGAACATGTCGCCCAGACGGCCGAACGACACCACCAGGACCGCGGATACCACGAGGAATCCCATGAACATCCACAGCAGGTAGCTGGTGTTGCTCGGGCTCAGCGGGTTGAGCCCGATGCCCCGGAAGATGTCAGGCAGCGCGATCAGCACGATGGACTGGTTGATGGTGACCATCAGCACGCCCAGCGTGGTGTTGGACAGCGCGATCCACTTGTAGTGCGGCCCCACCGCCACGCCGCCGGCGTTGCCCGCCGGTACGCCCGTCACGCCGGAATTGGCCGTCATAGGCGGTAAGCCCCCAAGGGTGTGATTCAGGACAACCTAATAACTTGCTTTGCATCAACTAACTAATTATAAACCCGATTCGTCCGGGCGGCCCACGGGTCTCGCCTCATCCGCTGCCGCTGCGAGGGGTTGGCAGTGGCAGTTTATGAACTTGCTGGCCGCCGGTCTACGGGCCGCCCGCTCCCCGGGCGCGGGTCGCAGCGGCCCGTGCCGAGGTCGCGGACCGGGCCAACTACCCCATGGATGTCACTTACTAGCGAAAAGAACCAGCAGGTTGCCGCAACCACATAGATAGGTCAGCCGCACGCCTGTGACGCGAGAGTCGGGCGGGACTGCAGCGCAACGTCGTGGCGGCGACTCCGCTCCCGCCATCGCAGTGGCGGCGTCTGCCGGCGGATCGAGGCCGGACCGCCGCGAGCGTGGCAGGTGGTCACGCTGACGGGAAAGGGTTCCAGTGGCCGAGCAGCCGGCACCCGGAGGAGCCTGCTGATACCGTCGCGGGCGGCCCGGCCGGTATCGTGAGTTCACGCGTGCAGTAGCGATGACGTCTTGCATCAGGCCGTATCCATACTCCGGCGTAGCGTAATTGGCAGCGCACCAGCCTTTGGAGCTGGGTGGTCCTGGTTCGAGTCCAGGCGCCGGAACTATCCCATTTGCCTGATCTATTCATCCATTTGATGCCTCGGCCAGGCCGGCCAGAGCCGGCCGCCGCGAAGAGACGGACAAGCCGTCGGCCCGGGCGTTTGGGGGCGGGTCCGCCGGGCAGGCAGTTGCGGAGACAAGCCATCAGCGGGCCGTGACGAGACCGACACGTCCTGCTCGTCGTCTCGCATTTTGAGACGCCCAGAGGGGCCTGCACACGAAATTCATACGCCTATTTGCAGAAATTCACCGGCAAGATGTTGC
>JBOHCK010000054.1:0-24172 GCA_050698755.1 Streptosporangiaceae bacterium
CGGCATGAGAACGCAGTGCTGCGCCGCCAGGTCGGCCGGGTCCGCTACCAGCCAGGTGACCGGCTGTGGCTAGCGGCGCTGTCCCGGCTGATCCCCCGCCACCGGTGGCGCGAGGTGTTCGCCGTGACCCCGGCGACACTGCTGGCCTGGCACCGGCGGCTGGTCGCCCGGAAATGGGACTACACCAGCCGTCGGCGCCCGGGACGGCCATCCACGGCAGCCGCGATCCGCACGCTCGTCATCCGCATGGCGACGGACAACCCGACGTGGGGGCACCGTCGTGTGCAAGGGGAGCTGGTCAAGCTCGGTCACCAGATCGCGGCGTCCACGGTCTGGCAGATCCTGCACGGTGCCGGGATCGACCCGGCACCCCGCCGCACCGGGCCGACCTGGAAGCAGTTCCTGACCGCGCAGGCCCGTGGCATCCTCGCGGCCGACTTCGTCCATGTGGACACCGTCTGCCTGCGCCGCATCTACGCCCTGATCATCATCGAGCACGGCACCCGCCGAGCTCACCTCGCCGGCATCATTGGCCGCCCTGACGGCGCGTGGACGGCACAGGCGGCACGGAACTTCCTGATGGACCTCGGCCAGCGCGCCGCTTATGTCAAGTTCCTGATCAGGGATCGTGCGGGTCAGTTCACTGAGTCCTTCGATGCCGTGTTCACCGCGGAAGGCAGCAGGATCTTGCGCAGTCCGCCGCAGGCGCCCAGAGCGAATGCTATCTGCGAGCGGATGATCGGTACGCTGCGGCGGGAGCTGCTTGACCGGATGCTGATCGTCAACGAGCAGCACCTGCGCCGGGTGCTGACGGAGTATCTGACCCACTACAACCAAGCCAGGCCGCACCGGGCCCTGAGCCAGCTGCCACCGGCCCAAGCGCACACCCAACCGCTGCAGATCGACCTCACCGAGCACAGGGTCCGTCGGAAGCAGGTCCTCGGCGGCCTCATCAACGAGTACCAGATCGCCGCCTGATGGCCGTGCGCATCACGAAAGGCAGCAGGTCACAGTCAAATTCGTGTATTCGAGCCCCACAGGGTCACATTAGCGTGGTCCGGCGCGCGAACAGGTTTCGTTTCTTTCGAATTACGGTATGCTGGTTGCGAGGAGGGACATGATGGCGACGACAGCTCAGGCGGGAGTGGTGTTCCCGCCGCGTGACCTTAACGCACTGCTGGACCTGGGCCGGTTCCTGGAGCACCACACGGAGCCGGGGCTGCTGCTCGGCCCGGACGGCGAGCAGGTCCCGCTGCCCGCAGAGGTCTACCGAGTCCTGGTCGAAGTGGTGGAGGCCATGCGCGAGGGCAAGATCATCACCCTCGTGCCGCGTACCCAGCGGCTGACCACCCAGGAGGCCGCCGACTTCCTCGGCGTCAGCCGACCGACCTTGGTCAAGCTGCTGGAAGACGGCAAGATCCCCTACGAGCAACCGGGGCGGCACCGCCGGATCCTGTTCACCGACCTGCTCGCCTACAGCGAGCGCCGGCACGCCGACCGTCGCGCCGCCCTGGACCGGATGACTGAGGACGCCAGCGAGGCCGGCATCTACCGCGGCACCCCCGAGGACTACGCGGCAGCGCTCAAGAAAGCCCGTAGGCGGGCCGCCCGTCAGGAGGGCGCCTCCTAGTCATGCCGCGATACACGGCTGTTCTCGACGCTTGCGTGCTCGTGCCGATCGCACTGGCTGACACGTTGCTGCGCGTCGCGGAGAAGGGCCTATACCGCCCGCTATGGTCACAGCGCATCCTCGGCGAGGCGCAGGATGCCGTCGAGGAGATCCACCCGGGCATCGACGCCGCCAAGCGCTTCGCCAGCATGCGCGAAGCCTTCGATGACGCGCTGGTCACCGGCTGGGAAGAACTCGAACCGGGAATCCATCTGCCCGATGAGGACGACCGGCACGTGGTCGCCGCGGCGGTCCGGGGCGGCGCGCAGGGCATCATCACCGCGAATGCGAAGGACTTCCCAGTCTCCGCACTTGAGCCACTCGGCCTGGAGGCAGTCCACCCCGACGACTTCCTGCTCGACCAGCTTGACCTCAGCCCACCCACCCTCCTGCAGGTCATCCGCGAGCAGGCCGCCCACACCAGGAGGCCGCCACTCACCCCGCGAGACCTGGCCACACTCCTCGGCCGGGCAGGCGTCCCGGACTTCGCCGACGAGATCCTCCGCCTCATGGCCACCCCCCTCGACGGCACCTGACATCGGCCACCGGCGCGGCGAGCGAAGACTACGAACCGTGTCCATCATCTTGAAGCTGCATTCGGGCTTAAAGCACGAGATCCAGGCCGAAGCCAATGCGGTCGTTCCAATCTGAACTGGCTGGTCAGGGGGCTGGTGTGGGGCGGTTGGATGGTGCTCGTGCTGGTGGGAGCGGCTGGGCGTAGCTGTTGATCTTCTGACGCGCTTGCTGTCGTCGCTGGGTTATGAGCCGACGCCGACAGTCGCCGGCGTCTCACGCGGTCTATGGTCCGCTCGCTGAGCTCCGTGGACGGACGGGCGCGCCGTGTTCGCTGCGCGGTATGCTCCATTTTCCCGTCTCTACCCGTCTCGGGGTGTCTCGTGCACAACCCTGCAGCACCTGGCCTTGCCTGACGCGGATGTGGCATGCCTGCGCCCGCAGCCGCGCATGCCGGTCCCGGCTGGTCATCCCGGATTCTCCCTCAGCCGCCTGAAGGACGTGAGGGCTTCCGTCGCCCATCCTGACGTCAGCATCGACGAGGCGGCTGACCTCACGGTGAGCGACGGCTGGGAGCACGCCCGCGCGACGGGCGATCTCTGAGATCGTAAGCTCGGTCGTTGGATCGAGCAGTGTCTCTGCCACGAGACCACCCTCGACCTCTCACAGCTCACATAGCGCCCTCAATGAGGGCGGCCGCCATTGATCGCCCCTCATGAGGCCAGCCCTGCTATCAGGGTCGGCTCGCTCAGGAGCGCCCGGAGGCCGAGGTGCTCCTGAGCTATCTTCTCGCCCGATGCCAGGAGTTCTTCAGCCTGGGGGCTAAGCGCCGGGGGCAGCCAGGCGCAGGCGTCCGCGTAATCTGGCTGGCCGGCGCGGTTGCTGTCGTCGGGCCGCCGCCAGTGCCAGGGTCCTTCCAGCAGGAACCGGTAGCACGCGGTGGCGGGGAGCACCGGCGGGAGACCAGCCTTGGCCGCCTGGCGGGCCACGCGGGCGGCGATCCGCAGTCCAGCCAGGTCGAGGTCCCCGAAGTAGCGCACGTACCGGGGCGACGGGTCCAGCAGCGGGATGCTTAGGACACTCTGTTCGAACGAGCCGCCGATGCCCCAGGCGACGTGCAGGTCGGGCCGGGTCGCCGCGCCCAAGGCTCTCGCGGCCGTGAGGAACGAGGTATAGGTTGCCAGGTTCTCCGCGACGAGCAAGATCGCGGGACCGACTCCCGGCACATGCTGGGAGGCGAACGGAAGCGGCGGGTCGTAACACGCCAGTAGGTCCAGGGTGAGCGCGCCAGAGGTGAAGAGCCTGGTCTTCCGGTACCTGCCGAGCGCCTTTTCGTCGCCGAACAGCTCCGCCGAGCGCTCGCCGACAGGTACCCGGATCGGCGCCGGATTGTCCCGCCGCCAACCGGCGACGCGCTCAAGCACCGCGTGCTCGTCGAGGCGGCTGGCGATCCGGCCCGCCGCTTCCAGCGCGCTCGGCCATACGCGCGGCGCAGGCTTGGCAGCCGGCTCCGCTGGCTCGCGGTCGACGCGCGTGACCCAGACGGGAAGCGGCGGCTCGACGATGGCTTCCCAGCCGGATCGCGAGGCCGCGGACGGAAGTGTCACCAGGGACACGACCGCGAGCTCGTCTAGCGCCCGTCGGAATCGGCCACGTGCCGCCGGGTCGCCGACCAGGCTCAGGTCGTGCGCTTGCGCGGCGGTGAGCAGCTCTGCTACCAGGATCCGCTTGTTCCGCGCGGCGGCAACATGCGCCGCGAGGCAGGCGGCCAGCGGGGACAGCGGCTGGCTCACGTCGCAGCCTCCCCGGCCGGCCCCGGGTCATCCCATCGGCGATCCGCGTGCGCGACCCGCACGCCGGTGATCACGCTGCCGTCCTGGCTGTTCGGGCCGTCCGCGTCGGCGACGATGTAGCGGCGGCCCTGGGTACCGCCCTGCCTGTTGTCCAGCCGGATGACGTTCGGGAACTGGATCACGGCGGCTGGGTCCTTCACCCCCGTCGTGTAGATGAGCTGGATCCCGTGCGAGGCCGCGACGTCCCGCTGCAGCCGCACGAGGTGCGCCGACGAGGCCCGGCCGATCGGGTTGTCCAGTAGCAGGGCCCCGCCGAGGCGAGCGCCGCGCCCGGCGCGGGCGGCGCGCAGCGCGACGATGGTGCAGTACAGCGCCACGCAGACGGTGAGCTTCTCGCCACCGCTCCACTTGGCCAGACGGCTGATGTCCTCGGTAACCGGGGTCGTGTCCTCGGTCGGCTTCAGGACCCTGACAGTGAATCCCTGCGGCCCGGCCGCCTCGCGGACGGCCTCCTTCAGCAGCGGCATGCCCTCGGGCTTGAGCCCTTTCTGGACGACCCGGTCGATGACCCGCTCCGCGTACGCGTGCAGGACAGCATCGTCGGGTCGCTCGAAGCCGATCCGGAGCACGTTCCTGCCCGCCCACGCCCCTGGGGCTGTGCCCATCCGCGAGCTGCGTTCTGCCTTCGCCAGCGTCTCCATGCTGTCACGGACGACCCCAGCGAGCGAGTCCGCGAGGATGCCCTGGTCCTTAGCGATGGCCGCCAGTTCCCCCGCCAATGTGCCGGCCCGTAGGCGCAACTGGGTAGCCAGGCCCGTGGCGTTCCGGCCGAGGAGGTCCGGCGGGTCGTGCATGACCCGGTCCCTCACCGGTCCTGAGATCTTCGGGAAGTTTCCGCTGGTGCGCCGGAGCTTGTCGATGCCCGCCGTGAGCGCCTCCTGTGCCCGGGTAAGCCAGGAGTCTCCGTCGGCCATCCGCTGGCGGGCCTCCCTGGCCGCAGCACGGCCGTCCTCCACGCTGCCGGTGAACTCCGTACCCGGCGACCCCTGCGCCGCGGCGGGGAGACCGTCAAGGAGGGTAGTGAACTGCCCCTTGCGGCTCGCGATCTCCTGTTTGTTCTTCTCGATGCGGCCGAGGTGGATCTCCGCCGCCCCTAGGCGCTCGCCCGCGGCCTGGGCGCTGCCCTCCTGCTGGGAAGCCAGCTCGTCGGCTGCGGTCGCCGTCGCGGGACGGACGGGCAGGGTCCGGCGCGGCGGCTCACGGCGCAGCTGCTCGATGGCCATGACGGCCTCGCGGCACTGGCCGACGGCAGCCTTGGCCGTGCCGAGCATGGTGGCCGCGTTCCGGTCGGCCTTCTTGGCCTTCTCGATGGCGCGGGCGCGCAGCTCTGGCTCTTGGCCGTCGGGTGTGGCGAGCAGATCCTGCGCGTGCCGTTGCAGCTCGGCCGGGTTGCGCGCGATCTCCGCCCCCGCCTTGGCTACCTGCCCGGTCAGGTTCTGCACACGGTCGGCGAGCACCGATTGCGCGGCACGCCGCTCCAGCGCGGCTTGGGCGCTGGCCTCGTTCTGCCGGAGCGTGTCGAGCGGCACGGCGGGATCGGGGACGACGACGGAGGCCGGCTCGCCGGTCGCGAGTCGCGCGGCCTCGGACCGGTACCGGCCGGTCTCTTCGGCCGCGGTGCGCGCCGCCGCCTCGTGCTTCTTCTCCTCTCCTGCGGCGGCAACCTGCCGGTCGGCGTGCTCGGTGGCCCGCTTCCTGGCCTTGGCCGCACGGTCCTCCTCTCCGAATAGGGTCTCGCGCAGGCTCTCCTCGTCGCGGAGGGCGGGGATCAGTTCGTCCAACCAGTCCAGAGTGGAATCGGCCTTTCGCAGGGCCTTCGATGTTTCGGTGCTGGCCTTGTCCGCCGCGCGGTCGGCCTTATCAAGGCCCTTCAGTTGTTGCTGAGCGGCGCGCTGCGCCTGCTCGACGCCACGGCGCTTGGCATCCCAGTGGGTGATGTCGGCGTCGATGGCCTCCAGCTTCCCCGCAGGACAGTCATCAAGGAACGCGACGATCGTGTCGTACAGTGTCTGATCGGCCGCGCGCCGCTGGGCAAGCTCCGCGTCCTTCCGCTGGGATGCCTGGGCGCGCTCCTTCAGGAAGCGAACGGTGGCGGCAGCCTCATCCTGGTCGACCAGCCCGCGGCGGAGCGCCGTCCAGGCGGGCGCGTCCTCGGCGGCGGCACCGGCACGTGCGGCCGCGATGAGCGCGTCGGCGGCCATTGCCGTGTAAACGCTGACGAGGCTCGTCGTCCGAATGTCTCCGCCTTCGAGGCAGGCGACCGCGTTATCGGCCGCGGCGGTCGGCACCACGACCCCGGAACCGAGCCGGGCGGTGGCCGGGGTGTCCAGCAGGGCGAGCAGGTCACGCGGCAGAACGGCGCCCCGGAGGTACTCCCAGCCCGTCTGAGCGGCGGTGACAGCTGTAAGTGCCTCTCGGACCTGGTCGGCGTCCAGGCTGGACGGCAGGAACTGGGTCCGGTCGTGCTCCGTGATCGTGCGATCATCAGCGTGCCGCTCTGCCCTGCGCCGGACCCGCTCGTCGTCTGCCGCAAGGATCGCGTCACTCAGACGCCGCAGGATCACCGGGGACTCACTCCAGAGGATGATCGCCTCTCCCTCCGACGCCTCGGCCAGTTCGCGGACCCATGGCGAGGCGCACAGCGCGTCTAGGCGCTCGCTGAGAGACTGGCGCGCACCGGCGGCGGCGGCCAGCTTCTGGTCGGCAGCGTTCCAGTCCGTGATGAGCTGTTTCTCCTGGTCCTGTAGGGAAGCCCGCTCCGTCCTCCGTTTCTCTGCCTGCTCCGCGGTCTCCGCGAGGCGGCTGGCGAGGCCATCTCGGATTCCGCCAACGATGTCGCGGTGCTCCGCTGGCGGCGTCGTGAGGGCAGGCAGGTGCCCGAGTTCCACGCCCCGGCGCCTCCGGCTGTCCAGCACCTCCAGACGGGTCCTGGCAGTCGTCGCCGCGCTGCTAGCCTCGCGTTCCTCCGCGCGGGCCTGGTCCGCGCTCGCTTTCTCGTCCTTGGCGGCCTGGGCGGCGGCCCGGCGATCCGCATCGGCTGCCCGCGCCGCCACATCGGCTGCCGTAGCGAGCGCTTCGAGTCGATGCCCCAGCCGGGCGGCGTGCCGGGCGTGCTCAGCGCGCAGCGGCGCCAGGTCGGCCTCATCCGCCTCCGCCTCCTTCTGGGCCTGGCGCAGGTCCGCCTGAAGCCCGGCCAGCCCGGCCAGGCTGGGCACTACCTCCCACGCCCGGGCGGAAGCCGCGGCAACTGAAGCAGCATCCTCCGCTTCTTCCTGTTCGGCCTTGGCCTCGTCGAGCCGCAGCCGCGCGGCCTGACGGCGGTACAGGTATAGGAGGTCGTTGGCCTGGTTGCGCTCGTTGGTCGCGGCGGTAGCCGCTCGCCGGGCTACGTCCTCTTCCGCTAGGAGCAGCTCCTGCTCCGAGTCCGCGACGGTGATCGCCGCCTCGAACGATGCGGCCAGCGCGGCGGCGGCCATCCCGGCCTCGTTCGCCGCCGCGACCGCCTTCTCCACGTCCGCGTGGCCGCTGGCGACGCCATCAAGGTCCATCGCCGCCAGGGTGCAGAAGCGCTGTTCCTCCTGCTTGGCGGGCTTGGCCGCAAGCTGCTTGCTCACCTGGCCCAGCCGCGTGGCGATGCCGTTCACGGAGTCAGGCGCTACGGTGATGTCGAGCATGAAGTCGATGAACTCCTGTGCCGAGGAGAACCGGAACAGGTCCTCCACGCCACCCTCGACATGGTTCATCTGCTTCTGGGAGCGGAAGATCTCGGGGTCGAGGTGCCGGTCGCCTAGCGCGCCCCGCCACTGGTGCTGCTTGTCGGTGACGACCAGGTTAGCCCGCTGACCGCACGGCCGCGCCTGCTCCCGGAGTGCGCCCTCGTACTCGGCCAGTCGCCGGATATGCCCCGTCGTATCAGTGAACGGCAGCGTCGTGAGATCCAGGACCCCCGGAACGGCGTGGAATGTGTAAAACAGAGTGGTGAGCCGGTCCCGCGACGCCTCCGGCTGGGCCGGCCTCCTCAGGTCGGCCCACTCGTGAACCGCTCCGGTCACCAGCAGCCCGTCTGGCTCACCGAGCAGCGTGCGGGACGTGCTCGCCGGCTCCCAGACCGCGACCACGTGCGCGGTGTCCCCGCCGTCGATGTAGTCGGTCAGGCTCCGCTTGACCGAGCGGCCCATGAAATCGGCGGCGCGTGGCAGCAGCAGGGCATACAGCAGTGACAGGATGCTGGACTTGCCGCCGCCGTTACGCAGCCAGATGACGGAGTCCTGCGGCTCGCTGCCGCCGTCCGCCGGGGCCGTGAACGTGAGCGTGAGGTCTTGGAAGCGCGCGGACCGCTCCCCCACAGAGCGGAAGCGCAGCGCGGTAAGTTTATGGGTCACGGCTGGCCTCCCTGGTCAGCCTGGGCGGCGCCCAGCCTCGCCGCCTTCCTGCGGCCAAGCTCCGCGATGAAGGAGTAAGCGCGCTCGAGAGCGACCTCCCGGGCATGGATCCGGAAGCGCTCGGTCAGGGTCCACGTGTCGTCGGCGAGGGGATCAGCCCGGGCCATGCCCTGGCCGGTGAGCCAGGTCAGCATCGTCCGGATCCAGTACCGGGTGCACTTGTTGCTCAGGCGGCCGGTCTCGCTGACGTGCAGCGCTGGCATGGCGAGGTAGATTCGCCATGCGGCGTCCAAGCCCTCCTCGGGGATCACCTCGCCGCCGGCATCGTGCGAGCGGAGCCGCTCGCACAGGTCGCGGAGCCAGGCGTCGAAGTCCGCCACCGCGACGGGACGGAGCCGGTCCTCGTCGAGTTCCTGCGCACTGGGGTAGGCGAAGGCCGCCAGCCCGGTCAGGATGAGACCGGCCAGGACCTTGTGGTCGCTCTTGTATAGGCCCTGCAGGTCCGTAACGCGGAACGCAAGCGGCGACTCTGGCACGACCCCGAGAACGAGGCCGAAGTCGCCATCGGACAGGACCTGCGCTCCGAGGCCGTGCAGGACGGCGTCGGCGGCCGCCCGGAACTCCGCCACCGTGCGATAGCGATCCAGCACTCGCTGGTATTCGGGGCTGCGGCCTGGGCGCTGGTTGGGGCGCAGCGCCCAAGCCACAAGCACGCCGATATCGACATGGTCGTCGCGCATCAGGGTCATGGCACCTCCTGGAGCGTTCGGTGGCTCGGCTGTGACATTGCCGCGGGAGCGGGAAGCGCCGATGCGAGCGAATCGGAGTCCGGTGCCACGATCACGTCGTCGCCCTCCCAGCCAAGGAGGGTAAGCGGGATACCGTCGCTGTCCACGGCCGCACGGGGGCCGAGGATCCGGCCCACGAGATCCCCGGCGATCAGGCCGCCCTCGTCGTCGGCGTCCTCCGGGGAGAACGCCCATAGGACCGCTAGGTTGAGTACCTCGCCCCCGGACCGGCGGGCCGACTCCCCCGCCTGGGCATCGACTTCGCAAGCGGCCAAGAGCTGGGACAGCCGGGCGGGCAGCCCGGACGCGTGCACCGCGCGGATCGCGACGGCCACGAATTCCTCGCGGATCAGGGGCATCGGCGGGTCGCTTAGCTCGGGTTCCTCCTCGCTCCGACCCTCGGGGGCGGTCTTGTCCTTTTGCTGCCACAGGTCGTTGACCAGCCGGTAGAGGCGCGGCAGTCGCGGGGCGACCGATCCCCACATGTCAGTCAAGAACTGCCCGGCCAGGTCGATGGCGTGCTCCTGCCGCAGTTCCAGAGCCGGCAGGAGAACCTGCCGGTGCGGGTCCGGGAGGGTGATCGACGCGGGCGGCCGGAATGACTGTCGTTCCTGCTCCTCCAGGAACACGCCCCGGGCGTCGATGACCCGCCGGTGCAGGTCTTCGTGCCGGCGCTGGCACTCCGTGAGCAGGTCTGCGATCCGCCGCGCGGCAGCCAGGAGCCGCGGTTCGCCACTCGCGATGGCGTCCTGTACCTTGCCAAGCAGGGCGCGCTCGGCCCGCAGTCGCTCCCGGATGTGATCTCGCGCGCCGTCCAGCCGCCCGGGAACCTCTGACGCCCACTCACCCTCGACCATCCGCAGGTCCCGGCGGGTCTGCTTGATCAGGCGGTCCAGTTCATCGGAGAGGCTGAGCGACAGCAGCCGGGCTCGCTCGGCGGAGGCGACCGCGGAGTCGAATGCGTTGCGCTGCAACTGGCGTTCCAGCACGAGCTCCGTGGCGACCTGCTCGTCCTCCACGTCGAAGTTGAGCCCGCCGATCAGCGCGTTGATCGCGTCGGCGGTGGCGCGCAGTACGTTCTCGTCCCGTGCTGCGTCGTCGCGCTCCTCGAGCAGCGAAAACGGTACCTCCCGGCGCTGGTGACGGCGCTCCGAGCTGGAGTAGTCGCTGGTGAGGTACTGGAACTTCGCGTGGTGCGCCTGCCGGTTCAGCAGGAAGTCGGTCACGAACCGCGCCACGTCCGCGTGTTCCTCGGCCGTCCGGTCCGGGGCGGCCAGGGCCGCAAGCCCGGCGAGCGCGGACACTACGTCGGTGCGGGTCGCCTCCTCCTCGAAGCCCTGCCGGGACACCACGAGGTCGATGGCCGTGAGCGCGAGCGTCACGATGTCGTAGGCTCCGTCAGCCCAGCCGCGTCGCCGCGCGGCCTGCGCGGCCTCGATAACCGGGCTGTACCGCAAGAATGCTGCGACCCGCGCCGGGAACGACGCCTCATACACGCTGAGGCCACCGGGCCGCCCTCCGGAAAGAACCTCAAGGACGGCGCCAGAGGTCGCCCCGACCGAGCCGTTGCCCTTTTCGTCAGACCTAGGCTCCACGCCACTCCCTCACCCCAGTCGATGGCTGTGATGGTAAGGCCGCCCACCGACATTTTGGGACCTTCCGTAATTGTGCCGCGACATTGCGTGCTCTCGCATGAATCTCCGCAGGCGGCGTGCAATGCCAGGTAAATCCGTGGTCCGAGCGCCATGCTTTCCGAGGGGACGCTTCTGCCCGTTCTTCTGCCGCAACAGCACTCCGATTAGTGGGTCGGATAGGCGGGATGCGCAATGGTGGATATGAGAGCTGAGCTGCGCCTGATCCACGTGTGATGGTCGGTGCGAGACCGGGCGCCTGCAAGACAGGGGGCAGTCAGTGAACAGGTTCGATGTGAGCGTGTACGCGATCCGGCGGCGGGCTGGGCGCCGCCGGCCGTTCGAGGTCCGCTGGCGGGCGGCGGGCCGCAGCAGGTCAAGGTCGTTCCTCACCAGGAGGCTCGCCGACGGCTACCGTGCTGAGCTGGTCCGCGCTGCCCGGATGGGCCTGGAGTTCGATCCGCTGACCGGCGAGCCGGCGGCATGGATCCTTCCGGAACCCTCGGCTGTCACCTGGTACCAGGAGGCCAGCGCGTACGCGGTGATGAAGTGGCCGTCGCTGGCCGCGCACTCCCGGGCCAGCCTGGCCGACGCGCTCGCCACGGTCACGCCCGTACTGATCAGGAAGGATGCGCGCAGCCGACCTGATCCGCGCGAGCTGCGCACGGTCTTGTACCAGCATGCCTTCAGTCCCGCCCGACCGGCCGGAGTGGGCAGCGCGGCCGCGCAGATCCTGGACTGGGCGCAGCAGGCATCGCTGCCCGTCGGCTGCCTCAGCGAGCCAGCGGTGCTGCGTGCCGCGCTCGAGGCGCTAACGTTCCAGCTGGACGGCAGCCGGGCCGCTGCTAACACCATCATCCGCAAGCGAGCCGTCCTGCATGGCGCGCTCGGCTACGCGGCCGAGGCCGGGCTGCTGCCGGACAACCCGCTGGACACCATCGCCTGGCAGGTACCCCGATCCTCAGCCGCCCTCGATCCCATAGTCGTGGCCAGCCCCGCCCAGGTCAGCGCGCTCCTGGACGCGGTCGCCCGGACCAAGCCGGAAATGACCGCCTTCTTCGGCTGCCTCTATTACGCCGCCCTCCACCCAGAGGAAGCCGTCGCCCTGCGCTACGCCGACTGCCACCTGCCCGGCTCCGGATGGGGCATGCTTCGGCTAGCCGCAGCCGCGCCCCGGACCGCCGCCGCCTGGACCAGCACCGGCACCAGCCACGAACAGCGCGGCCTCAAGCACCGGCCGGACGGCACGATCCGCATGGTTCCGGCCCCTCCGGTGCTGGCCGCCATGCTCCGCGCGCATCACGCAACCTACGGAACCGCACTCGACGGCCGACTGTTCCGGGGAACCCGCGGCGGGCAGCTCAGCGAATCGGTCTACGGCCGCGCCTGGCACGCCGCCCGCGCTCTCGCCCTCGGGCCCGAGCTAACCGCCAGCGGGCTCGCCCGGCGCCCCTACGACCTGCGGCACGCCGCCTTGTCGTTGTGGCTGAACGCCGGAGGGGACCCTGCCCAGATCGCTGCCCGGGCCGGAAACAGCGTTGCGGTCCTGCTGACCGTCTACAGCCACTGCATTCACGGCCGCGACGACCTCCTCAACCAGCAGATCGACCACGTCCTCGGGCCGCCTGCAGAACGTGGTCCGTACCCGTCCGTAGAAGCCAGCGGTTACACCTGACCGCGCGACTCCGTGGAAAGGCCAGCGGTTGCACCGACCGCGATGGACGCGGACGCCGTCCGCTATACGTCCGTGACTTCCCCGCCCGGCCCGCCAACGGCCCACAGACCACGTCGGCACCAAACTGGCACAGCAATACCGACGACAATCATCTACGCTGCTCAAAAGCCGTATTAGAACTAGATACGAACAGCGGCCCGCTGCCTGATCCGGCCCACGGCTGGCCCACAGACCTTCGCCGACGGTCTGCGGACCGCTCGCCCGGGATGCGAAAGCCGGTGACACCGTCCGGTGTCACCGGCTTTCACCTGCGGAAATGTGTGGCAGGTGTTGGGTTCGAACCAACGTAGGCTGAGCCGACGGTTTTACAGCCCTATCCTCCTGTTCGAGGCTTATGCCGTTAACCTGCGGTTATGTGTTCCGAGGCGGGATTTGGGGCCGCCGCCGTCCGCTATGTGTCCGTGCGCTCGGAGCCGGTGGCGAGGTGACGCACGGACGGGCACGGACGGCGGCGTCGGGAGGCTGCGCCTTCATGCCCCGATCCGGGCCTTTGTGGCCTTTGACCTGCGGTGTTCAAGTTGCCTTCTTGCTGTCGCCGTCTTCCTCGCCGCCGGGTCCGGGCTCGGTGTCCCTGGCGCTGAGGGCGTCGGTGATGCGCTGGTTGGCGGCGTCGGCCTGCCCGTCGATGCAGTGCGCGTAGATCTTCAGCAGGACCGCGACGCCGTGCCCGGCGCGGCGGGCGACCTCGGTGGCGGGCACCCCGGAGTTGAGCCACAGCGAGACAGCGGCGTGCCGCAGGTCGTAGGGGCGGCGGCCGAGCGGCGACCTGTACTGCGTCTCGGTGAGGGCCGTCTGGCGGGCCTCGGCCCAGACGGCGCTGTAGGCGGAGTCCTGGATGAGGCCGCCCCGGCTGGTCTGGAAGATCCGCCCGTCCGGGGTGGTCCGGTACTTCTTGATGTGGGCGCGGAGCAGCTTGACGAGTTCGGGCGGGATGGGGATGGTGCGGGTCTCGTTGTCGGCGCGGTGCTTGAGGCCGCGTTCCTGGCGCGCGGTGCCGTGGTCGGTCCAGGCCGTGCCGGCGCGGGAGGCGGAGGCGGCCAGGACGATCCTCCCCCAGCCCTTGGCCGGCAGGTACAGGTCCACCTCGCGGAGCATGACCGCCTCCGACGGGCGCAGCGCGGCGTAGTACAGGCAGCCGTAGAACGCCTCCAGGTGCGCGCCCCGGTCACTGAGTCCGCGGACGGCGGCCAGGAGCTTCCTGGCCTGGGCGGGGCTGACCACCACCCTGCGGTCGACCGTCTGGGCGACGGCGGGGGTGGTCCACTGGATGCGGTCGATGGGGTTGGAGGGCAGGCGGCCGAGTTCGACGGCGTAGCCGAGGGCGTTGTAGAACACCGACCGCTTGCGCCGCTGCGTCGACCCGGCGGCCGGCTTGCCGGTCAGGGTCTTGGCGCACGCGCCGAGCGCGACCCGCACGGTGGCCGGGTCGTCCAGCGCGCTGAGCGGCAGCGAGGCGCGGGCGGCCCAGCCGAGGGCGAGGGCGATGTCGCGCGGCGGGTCGGTCTCGCGGGTGGCGGGGTTGAACGCCCAGGCGAACAGCGCCCGGCGCAGCACCCTCGGCTCGGGCGCGCCCTTCTCCTTCGCGGTCAGGGCGACGGTGACGGTGACCAGGGACTCGGCGACCGAGCGGCGGGAGACCGGGGCCAGGTTCGGCCACTTGGCCTCGGCGTAGCTGCGGGCGTGCTCGTACCAGGTGACCATCTCTCCTTCGGTCGTCTCGGCGGCGGGCAGGCCGGTGCGGGGGCTGAACGGCCTCCGGTCGCGGGCGGCGTCCTTGTTCACTCCGGTCGATCCCGCTTCCTTCGGGCTCGCCGTCCGTAGGTCAGACTGCGTTGTGGCAGGGATCCAGGTCGACGTCGACGACAACGCCGAAGTGGTCGCTGGCGAATAGACCATCGACCGGCTCGTCGAAGACGAGTCGGGCGGAATCGACGCGGCACTTGCCATCTGGGTGGGCGTGCGCAGAAGCGATCAAGACGTAGTCGAACCGATGGTGATGGGACGGCTGGCGCACGATCTGATCCATGACCTCTCGGGCGTTGGGATTTTGATCGGTCCAGGTGTGGCCTGGGCCATCTCCCGCCGCTTCCCACGCGTCTTGGTAGAACGTGCTGCGACCGGCGAGTGATTGACGGCCGGTCAGGTAGCGCATGCTCGCGGCGTCCGGATCCGCGTTGAAGTCGCCCGCGATGATCGTCGGCAGAGTCTGGCGGTGGCGCTCGTCGAGGTCGCCCACCGCGAGGGCCTGGCGTTCGCGGGCAGCCGCGGCGTCGAGGCGCCACGATGCGGTCGTGGCGATGAAGAGGAGCCGCCCGGCGCCTGGAACTTCGACGACCGCCGCGAGCGTGCACCAGGGAACGTCACCGGCGCCAGCGAGGCGAAGATCGAGGGTCTCGACCAACTGGAAAGGCCAACGGCTGGCGAGGGCGGTGCCGCCGTAGCGGTCGGCCCACGGAGGCTCGTACACGATGGCCTGGGCTTGGTGGATTCCCTGCAGCTCGGTCCCCTCCAGGAGCTCGTCGAGCTGGTGGCGCTTCGGGGTCGCCATGACTTCCTGAAACGAGACCAGATCGGGATCGATGCGGGCGATCCCGTCGCGCAGGATCTCCTGGCGTCGGGGCTCGCCCTGGATGTTTTCTACGTTCATGGTGAGGATCCGCGCTCGCATCCCGACTCCTACGTGATCAGGTCGAATTGGCCGGGCTGGTAGTCACCCGCAGGCCCCCAAATGATGACGTTGAGGCGGTTGAAGCTGTTGATGACGGCGATCACCGCCACCAGAGCGCCGAGTTGTTCCTCGTCGTAGTGCTTGGCGGCGTTCGCCCAAGCTTCGTCGGTGACGCCCCCGGCCGCGTCGGCGATGCAGGTCCCCTGCTCGGCGAGCTCCAGAGCGGCTCGTTCGGCTTCGGTGAAGACAGTTGCCTCCCGCCAGGTAGCCACGAGGTTGAGCCGAAGCTGACTTTCCCCGGCTGCTGCGGCTTCCTTGGTGTGCATATCGGTGCAGACACCACAACCGTTGATCTGGCTGGCTCGGAGCTTGACTAGCTCCTGGGTCGCGGCGGGCAGAGTCGACCCGGTGAGAACATGCCCGGCAGAGCTCAGGTACTTGACGGACTTCATCGCGACTGGGTTGTCGAAGAGGTTGAGGCGGGCGTCCATGGTGATTTCCTTTTTGGTTTCGTTGCCTATCGATTTGGGTGGCCGATAAGGCGGATTCGCATTGGCTGGCCCCTTAGACGAAGGAGCTCCCGCCTTTGTGACACCTCAACCTGTCGGTGCCGACAATGCCATCCATCGGCTGTGACCTGGACGTTGATGCCGGCACCCACAGGGTTGCCGTCGTTCCGCTCGCTCCGTCAACATGAAGCATGAGACATCCGCGCCGACATGGTCGGAGAACGCTCATTCGTTGTGCAGGACGGCGGCGACGCTGAGCCGTCCAGCGTTGCGGGCGGGGCCGAATGCGCCGATCGCCGCGATGACGACACCGCTCAATGCCAAGGCGGCGACGAGGCCGGCCGTCCAGACGTCGAGCAGGGAGCTCGGGAGGATGGCGCCGATGGCGTGGACCATCGGCGGTACGACGACCCGGTGGATGAAGACTCCGACCGGCACCCCGACGAGCGACCCGATCACGCCGACCGCGCTGGCGGAGGTGACCATCATGGTCGTCACCTGACGGGGGGTCATGCCGATCGACTTCAGCATGCCGAGATCACGGCGACGCTCCCGGACCGTGAGGAGGATGGTGTTGAGCACCCCCAGGCCGGCAATGATGGCGAGCAGCACCGTGAAGAGGACGGAGAAATCGGGGATCAGCTGCTCGTCCCCGTTGAGCCCACCGTTGGCCTGGACGACGAGTGACGGCTCGGCCCGACTCGCCGCGCTGACGTAGCCGGCGATGCTGGTCCCCGACCGCAGGCCGATGTCGTAGGTGGTGGCGCCGCGTCCGGGGTCGAGGATCGTGAGCGTGTGCCAGTCGACCAAGAGGCCGTTCGGGTCGTAGTTCCAGGTCTCCCCGACGATGGTGACGGCGGCGGGCGCCTCGCCCATGGAGAGGGTGACGCGGTCCCCGACCGCGAGGTCGTGGTCTTTCAGGAATGCCGGGCCGACGACGGCCTGGCCGGGACCGTCGATCCAGTGGCCCTTCACGATCGTGTAGCCGAGGCTCGAGGTGTCGCCTCGGAGGAAGTCGAGGTCGACCCGTTCGTTGGCTCCGACGAGCTCGCCGCCAGTCTGCAGCTCGGCCGTGAGGCTGCGCGTGCCCGGCAGGGATGCCAATCGCGTCGCGGTGCGCTCGTCGCTGGCGGCAGCCACCTCGAGGGGGCGGCGGCTGGTGTGACGCAGGGACGCAACCACCTGGACCGAGCTCGTGCGTTGCTGGAGCTGCCCGTAGCGGACGACGCTGCTCGTGAGACCGGTGGCGAGGGTGACCGCCGTGACACCGAGGGCGAGCGTCGCCACGGTGAGGGCGGTCCGGGCCGGGCGGGCGAAGGGGAGCCCGAGCCCGAGGCTGACCGCCCGCGGCAAGCGGGTACCGGTCAGCGCCCGTTGGACTCGGAGCCCGTGGCCTCCAGACGGAGCGGCTCCGGCGGTGACGGCCTGCGCGGCGGGAAGCCGCTTGGCTCGCCGCGCCGAGGCCAGCGTCGCCAGGACCACGAGCGCGGGCAGCCCGAGAAGGATGACGACGTCGAGCCAGGGGCTCACCGAGGGCGCGGGCAGGCCGAGACCTTGGGTGGCGGTAGCGAGCAGCGGCTTGGAGACGAACGTTCCGACCACCAGGCCGAGCAGCGTCGCCACGACACCGGGAAGGAGGATCATGAGCAGGTAGACGGCGCCCACTTGCCTCGGGGTGTAGCCGAGCGCCTTCATGATCCCGATGTGGCGCAGCCCCGCCACCACCGTGCCGCTCACCACGTTCGCCACCATCACCACGGCGACGACGAGGGCGAGGATGCCGAAGGCGAGCAGGAACGGGACATAGGCCTGGGCCACCGAGGTCGAGTACTGGTGCTCCAAGGTGAGGTACGAGCGCGATCCGGCCAACGCATCAGCGGGCAACCCGCTCGTCACCGACGCGAGGTCGACTCGGAGCTGCGCGCTCGTGGCGGCGTCGGTGAAGCGGTAGAGCATCTGGGCCTCGGTGGCGCCGAGCATGTGGGCCTCAGCTGGGGTGACCCAGGCACCGGCCGACTGGCTGACGCTGTAGGCGGCGCCGACGACGGTGAGGCTCCGGCCACCCGACAGGTCGATCACCGAGCCGACCTGGGAGGCTCCGCTAGGAGCGCGGTTCACCACGACCTGGCCCGGACCGGTGGGCCAGTGCCCGGCCCACACGTCGAGCTGGTCGACCGTCCCTCCCGGGTTGGGCCGCCCGACGACGGTGAGGGGCCCCGGCGGGAGTGGAGGGGGCCCGCCCACCGCCGGCTCGCTCGGCTGAACGACGTCGGTGGTGACCTGGGGGAACGGTCCGGCGTTGGCGGTGACGTCCGGGCGCGTCGTGGTCGCGGTCAGCTCGGCGCCGGTGACATGCGCGTTGTCGAATGTGACGACGAGCTGCGCGCCGCGCTGCTGGGCAAAGGCGTGCTCGAAGGGCGACAAGGAGGCCGAGAGCAGGTCGAGGGCGACGACGAGGGTGACGGCAGAGACGAAGGTGACGATGCCGATCACGACGGTCTGCAGGCGCCGGCGGCGGGCGGCGGCGCGTGACAAGGTCCAGACCGCGCTGCTCATCGGAGGAGCTCCAGGCGCTGTTCTCCGACGACCTTGCCGTCGGAGAGGCGGACGACCCGGCTGGCGCAGCGCGTGGCGAGGTGCTCGTCGTGGGTGACGACGACGAGCGTCTGGCCGATCTGGTTCAGGTCGATGAGAAGGTCCATGACCTGCTCGGCGCTGTGGCTGTCGAGGGCGCCAGTTGGCTCGTCGGCGAGCAGCACGGCGGGCCGGTTCATGAGCGCCCTCGCCACGGCAACCCGCTGGCGCTCACCCCCGCTCAAGAGCGCCGGGTAGGTGTCACGGCGGTTGGCGATGCCGAGCTCGTCGAAGAGCTCCAGGGCTCGGCGGCGGGCCTGTGAGGCGGAGGTGCCCGTCAGCTGGGCGGCGATCGCCGCGTTGTCAAGGGCCGTCAGGTCGTCAAGCAGGTTGAAGAACTGGAAGATCATCCCGATCCGCCGGCGGCGGAACAGGCACAGCCCGGTCTCGTTCAGCCGTCCCAGGTCCTCGCCGTGCACCGTCACAGTTCCCGAGGTTGGGCGGTCGAGGCCGGCGATCATGTTGAGCAGCGTCGACTTGCCGCACCCTGATGGCCCCATGACCGCCACGGCCTCACCGGCCCCGATGTCCAACGACACGCCGGCCAACGCCGACGTCGCGCCGTACTCCTTCGTCACGCCCGCCACGTGCACGACCACTTGGTCTGTTTTCTCATCGATCGTCATGACCACGACGGTAAATCGGCAGGTCGCCCGTGTCGTCCGTCCCCGGATGCAACTTCGACAACCAGGTCATCCCCCGGGTGTAACGGGGTCAGCCTGGGGAGCGATGCGCCGACCGGCCAGGGCTGCGAACCTGGTGGGGTGGCAGGTTCTACCCTTGCATGGCTGATCGCCGGGCTCGCCGTGTCGGCGGCGCTCATCTCTTCGATCGCGCTCGTGCAGGCTCGACGAGCCACCCGACGAGCGCTCGGCGAGCGGGGGTGGCTGCTCGAACGCGAGCGGCAGATCGGCGCCGAAGCCGCCGTCGACGCAGAACGATCCCGCATCGCCCGGGAACTGCACGACATCGTCAGCCACAACGTGAGCCTCATGGTCGTCCAGGCCAACGCGGCGCGCGAGGTGATGGCCGCGGCCCAAGACCACGCCCCGACCCCGCCCGACGCCAACCAAGCCCTCCAGGCCGTCGAGACCGCCGGGCGTGGCGCGCTTACGGAACTGCGCAACCTGCTCGGGCTGCTCGCCTCCTCCTCCGCCGACGGCGAAGGAGGCGACGACCTCGCCCCGCAACCGAGCCTCGACCGGTTGAGCGGTCTCGTCGACCGCGTCGCCTTCGCCGGCCTTCCCGTCGAGGTACGGATCTCCGGCGAACCCCGACCGCTTCCCGCCGGGGTCGACGTCACCGCCTATCGCATCGTCCAAGAGGCGCTCACCAACGCCCTCAAGCACGGCCAGGCTACCGCAGCGGACGTCACCATCCGCTACGCCGAGCACTCTCTTCGCGTCGAAGTTCTCAACACCGGCCCCAGCGTCCTCAGCACCAATGGCCACGTCCCGCTGCGCCCCAAGATCGAGCACAAGCCCGGCAACGGACGCGGGTTGCTGGGACTTCGCGAGCGCGTCGCCGTCTACGGCGGCGAGTTCGATGCCCGGCGACGCCTTGGTGGTGGGTTCCGAGTCCGGGCCCGCATCCCCCTCGACCAACCATGAGTACCGTCGATGCAGGGCCCCGGGTCCTCCTCGTCGACGACCAAGAGCTCGTGCGCGCCGGGTTCCGCCTCATCCTCACCAGCCGCGGTATCGAAGTCGTCGGAGAGGCCGCGGACGGCGGCGAAGCCGTCGCCCAGGCACGCAAGCTGCAGCCCGACGTCGTCCTCATGGACATCCGCATGCCCAACATGGATGGCCTCGAGGCAACCCGCCGCATCCTCCAAGAGGCCCCGTCCTGCCGGGTGATCATCCTCACCACCTTCGACCTCGACCGCTACGTCTACGACGCCCTCGCCGCCGGGGCGAGCGGGTTCCTGCTGAAAGACGTCACTCCCGAGCACCTCGCCGCAGCCATCCGCCTCATCAACACCGGCGACGCCCTGCTCGCCCCCGCGATCACCAGGCGGCTCGTCGCTCGCTACGCCGGAGAACACGCCAACCGCCCAAAGCTCGAGGGCGGGAAAGACCTCGCGCTCCTCACGCCGAGGGAACTCGAGGTCCTCACCTACCTCGGCCGCGGGCTTTCCAACTCGGAGCTCGCCAACGCCTTGATTCTCTCCGAAGCCACGGTCAAAACTCACGTGGCGCGCATTTTCACCAAGCTCGGCCTACGCGACCGCTCCCAGGCTGTCATCGTCGCCTACGAGGCGGGACTCGTCACTCCGGAAGGGACCTACGGCCAAGACTGAGCCAGCGCAGCAGCCGTCGAGGGACAACGATGGTCGGCGAGGTCGACCTCCTTGGGAACCCTCTCGCCGCAAGAGCTCCGAGTCAGGCTCGTGGCGTCGGCGGCCAATCGCGGTCATCGACATGATCTGCGAGTAAGCCGGGACCGCGAACACTGCGATCAGGGCCTCTCGGCAGAATACGCGGAACCTTCGGCTGGACAGGCTGAGCTGGGCCTGGATTGTCATATAGGCCACCGCTTGACCAGGGTCATAGCTCAAGAACTCCCAGTATCCGCGAGTCGATGTCGTAGTCTGTCAGCCGGCGCGAAGGGGACGGTAGAAGTCGCGAAGATCTCGGACCAAGCGTTCGGGACGTTCGAGAGCGAGGAAGTGGCCGCCGGGTTCCGGCCCGCGCCACATGCCGATGTCGGCGTAAGTCCGCTCGGCGAAGGCGCGGGGATACGCCGCGTCGTCGGGCGTCAGCGTCAGCCCGGCTGGCACACTGACCGTCGTGAGCGGTGGCGTCTTCGCGTCGTCAACGTAGGGCAGGAAGGACGTGCCGATGGAGCCGGTCACCCAGTACAGGGTGACGATGCTGCGGAGGGTCGACCTGTCGATGACCGACTCGAGGTCACCGTGGCAGTCGCTCCAGTCCCGGTACTTGTCGAGGATCCAGGCCGCCAGGCCGCCAGGCGAGTCAGACAGCGCCGCAGCCAGCGAGTCCGGCCGGTTGGCTTGGGTGTCGCCGTAGCTGGTGTCCCGGTGGCGGTTCGCCTGCCGGCGCTGGTCGAGGTAGCGGCGCTCGGCGTCTGAGAGCGGCTGGCCGTCCGCGATCGCCGGATGGAGGTTGGGGTGGTGGGTGAACACGCCGATTATCCGCTCGGAGTGCGCAGCGCCGAGGAAGTTAGTGACGTGTGAGCCGATGTCGCCCCCGTAGGCGCCAAAGCGCCGGTAGCCGAGCTGGTCCATAACCTCCACCCAGAGCTCGGCGACGCGTGCCGGGTGGCTCTCCCCAGACGGGAGCCGAGTGGAGAAACCGAAGCCAGGCAGCGAGGGGATCACGAGGTCGAATACGTCCCTGGGGTCACCGCCGTACGCGGTGGGATCGGTCAGCGGTCCGATCACTGGCAGGAACTCGAAGAAAGAGCTCGGCCAGCCGTGCGTCAGGACCAGCGGGACTGGAATGCCATCCGAGGAACGAGCGCGGACATGGAACGCGTGGATGTCCACGTCGTCGACGGTGACCATGACCTGCGGGAGATCGTTCAAGGCTGCCTCAGTCTCCCGCCAATCGAACTCGTGCGCCCAGGATTCGATGAACGACGCCAGATACTCAGGATCGGTACCGGCCGACCACCCTCCCACGACCGGAGGAGACGGCCGCGTTCGGAGCAGCCGGTCGCGAAGATCCTCTAAGACCGTCGCGAGAACTGCGATCTGAAACGCCTTCATGCCTACGGCCGCCACACGGTCCCCGCTTGGTCAGCGGATCATGTCAGATCGTCCAGCCGACGGGATAGTCGAGGATCGGGGTGAACGTGACGCCGGCCGCCTCCGCCTCGCCCCGCGCGTCGACAATCATCTCCTTCAGTTGGCTCAGCTGCATCGCATGCTCGTCGGAGTCCCAGAGGCTGACGGCCACGACCGAACCCTCTGCCGACACGCCCGTGTAGTAATGGATCAGGCCAGGAAGTCGTCTGATCGCCGGCATCAGGTACTCCGAAACCCTGAGGTTCATGACATCTACCTCGGCGAACCGGCTTGGGTCGAAGCTGCCGCTCGAGACGCGGACGACAGCGGTGGTCGGCGATTCGGTCATGGTGGTCCTTTCTGTTCACGCTTGCGTTTACGGTGCCCACGGAGCGCAGCCCCATGACGCACCGATGCACTGGTCGGTAGCTGAGTCTCCTCCGTCGGCTGCGATGCCACAGATAGGAGACGAACGTCGCGGTCGGCTCCGGCGGCGAGAACGACCAGGCCGCCTGGCAACTGTGGAAGCGGGAATCGGGCAGCCGCGCCGCGGTTGCCGATCGCGAGCTCGAGATCATCGAGGCGGGACTCCGCACCAGCAATCAAGCCCCCCACCGGTGATGGGAGCGAATGCTTTGCCGCCGGGGTCATCTCGACGGTGCGCGCACGACTCGTCGGTCTCATCAAGCTGAACCAGCGGAGAGCACCCTGGCGATCGCTCTCACGAAGCGTGGGAGGGCGGCCGGATCACCGGAACAACGCGTCGGATTGATCTCGCCGAGCGATAGCGCCCGCATCCGAGGATCACGAGCGGCTTGGACCAGAGCCTGGACCATCTGATCGAGGCTCGGTCCCGAGTTTCGCCCGTCCGCGTTCTCAGCCAGCGGAGCGTCGATGAAGTCGAGCACGTCCACGTCCATGTGGACGGCGAGCGGCCCGGTCGGAAGGTAGGCCAAGGCATCGTTGGCCGATCCGACCGGGTCAGCTGAGAGCTCGTCGCTCGTGGCGACCTGCAAGCGGAGGCGCCCTGCTTGCCGACGCTCCCACTCGGTCCCCCGCCCCACTCCGAGCCACGCCACCCGGTCCGGGAAGAGAAGCGGGCGAGGACGCAATGCCTCAACCAGTGCGTCGACACAACCCGGAAGGTCGAGCGCGTGGGCCATGCCCATCCAGTCCAGCGTCCCGTCGGCCGTAGTGTCGGGCGTGTTCATGTCGTAATCGCGGTCGACGTACAGCAGGACGGGCAGGCCCTCGTCGATCCGATGCAGAGCTGCGACGACACCGAGTGCAATCGTGCAGTTGCCTCCGACGACGAGCAGGAGATCGCCGCGAGTGAGCAGCGGAACGAGCCGGTCGCAGAGCTCTACCAGGGATTCGATAACCTGCCCCACGTTCTGTGCCAGCGGGTGATCCCGATCGGGCGCCCACACCTGGTGTGAGAGGTCACCCGCGTCGTGGACCTCGAGTCCGGAAGCGGAGAGCGCGTCGGCCAACCCGGCGCCGCGGAGCGCGGCTGGCGCCAGATCCTGGCCGGCCGCGTAGCTCGCGGCGCTGCTCGGAACGCCCACGATCGAGACCCGCCTCACGCGGAACACCTTCCCAGGTGCGTGTCACCCGTCGACACCGCTCCCGACGGTGGGGGGTCCAGGCTGGCGATCATGTCGAGCAGGGTTGAGCCGTGGCATGCCGAGGGCCCCATCGTGGGCAAGGCCTGACCCGTACCCACGGCCAACGACAGGCTAGCGAAGGCGGCCGTGGCACCGGAATCTTTCGCCAAGCCTTCCAGGCACCCGACTACCTGGCTGTCTCGTTCGCCGATCCTCACGACCACGACGATAAGTCAGCACCGTCGGCGGTGTCGTACCTCCCTGGATGCAATCTCGGCGCCCAGGTCATCCGCCCGATGTAGACGGGTCAGCCTAGGACGGCACTGAACAAGCCGATGCCGCTGGCGGCGTCCCGGCGAGCTGACGGGCCCTGTTACCGGGTAATGCCGGCTGTGCCGGCCGCCGCTCGCGTGGCGGCGGCCCCGGATGGCATCC
>JBOHCK010000055.1:0-24170 GCA_050698755.1 Streptosporangiaceae bacterium
ATGGCCCGGCCAGGCCGACGCACTTCGCCAGGTGGCTCGGCATCTCCCCGGGGTACGCGGGCAGGCTGTTCGGCCAGCTGGCCGGCGAGCTGGAGTGCGTCGAAGTAGAGGGCGAGCCGGGATGGACTGTAGCCGGCGACACCGGGACGCCCGCCCAGCCGCACCACGGGATCCGGCTGCTGCCGTACTTCGACGCCTACGTCGTCGCGGGTCAGCCCAGGGAACGGCTATACCCGGGCGCTGCGGCCACCCGCGCACTCACCCCGGCGGGCCAGGCCGGGAACTACCCGGTCCTGCTCGTTGACGGCATCGTCGGCGGGGTTTGGCACCAGCACCGCTCGGGCCGCAAGCACACTATTACCGTGGAACCGCTGCGCGAGCTGACCGCCGGGCAACACCGCGACCTCGACGACGAGGCCGACCTCCTCAGCACCGTCATGGAGACAACGGCGACCCTGACAATCGGCACCGTCACGGTCGGCCCGCACGCCTGAGCAAACCGGACGCCGACCCAGTACATGCACAGGGCGGCCGACTCCACCCCGCAGCAACCAGGCCGACTGCACCGCGAACCCGAAACCGCCTTCCGGGAAAATATCTGCCCAGAACCGCAGACTGAGCAATGGAGCGCGGTCAACACCAAGTCAGTCACTCACGATAATCAGCAGGTACCAGGTCGCCGACTCTGTCCCTATGAACAGTCGTGCCGGCGGGCTGTACGTCGGGCACAGAACGTCCGGTTCTGGCGGCCGCAGTCGGCGCTGTCGGCGCCTTTCATCGCGGTATAGGCCGTTTCCGCGGAAACGCCTCGCGCAATTGCGTGGGACGTAGCGGAAACGCCGACGTCGCGGCGGGTTGGCTCGGATGCCTCCAGGTCATCGGACTTGGGGGGTGCGGGATGGCATTCCGGGAGGCTCCCCCGGCGCGTGCTACGTAGGCGCGCAAGGGTGGGATATGCGATGGTCACACCGTGCTGCAGCTACGTGATCAGCTCGAGTCAGCAAGCCATGAACGCGACGGGGTGCTGCTCCGCGGCAGCTGACAGCTCGGCATTTTCTGTGTGATGCTTACAGCCAGGGAACCCATTCATCCTGGTTTAGCGTGTCAGTATATCGCGGTAGTGACCTCATCATCACGATCTGGCACAGACCGCTGTAGGTCTACACAGCGCAGACGTACGCTCTGCATCATGCGCCGGGAATTGGGAATCGTGGGCAGGGGGCTTCTCGGTACGGGGGTAGGTATCGGCTGCTGCGGTTACCTCATCGCTACGGTCGCCGCTGGTGGTCGGCATCCAGCCTGGCCATACTTTCTGTTCGGGGGGATGGCTGCGGCCGGCCTGGTTCTGTACCTTATTGGCCGTACGGATGAGCGGGAGCGCGCGGAGGACAGCGATGTCGCTAGGCGCCTTTCGGACTTGGGCGCGATCTTGCGGGTTATCGCGACCGGGCGGGGCTTTACCGCAGACGACGTGCGGGCGCGGCTGCAAGGAACGTGGCGCCCCGATGACGTCGAGCAGTACATGGCAGGGACATCCCTGCCTGACTGGGCGTTTGTCCAGGGACTCGCGAAGGTCGTCGCGAGAGGCAAGTGGCACCAGGTAGATATCGAACGGCAGGTCCGTCCAGCCTGGGAGGCAGCCGCTCGCGGCGGCTCGCCGTCGACTTCCAAGCAAGCCGATGGTGTCGTGCGTCGTCGCGTAGCAGGAGGCATCGCGGCTGCCGCGGTTCTCGTGACCGTGGGCGTCATTCTCGGAGCTGTGCTGACATCGCCGTCGGCGCCGCCGGGCGGGACCATCAGCAGTCCGCCGAGTGATACGGGAAACGTGGCTGCAGACAAGAACCTGCAAGTGTCTGGAACTGCCCAGGACATTCCTTCAGGCTATCGCCTTGACTTGTTCTTGCAATTCGTAAATAGCGGTAACGGTATTAGATACTATATTGCGGCCGATCCGAATAACGCTATATCGCTGCATAGCGGACATTGGGCTGCGCCGATCTTTATTGGCGCATCTGGGTCTGTAATCGTACGGCTTGTCTTGCTGTCGCCAAGTGAAATTGCTTATGTAAATAGCCAGGTCACCTATCAGAACGTCGGCTTTCCTTCCCTGCCCGGAACTGTACTTGCATCCGCGAGTTACACAGCCCAGTCCCCCAGCCCGACTCCCTCGGCATCATCTTCTGGCGGGCGGCCGCCTGGGGAACCGGCTATCACCCTCCACGACCCGGGCAGTACCGGGGTTTACGGCATCGCGTTCAGCTCGGATGGAATCCTGGCCGCTGGCGACCTCAACGCCAGCGTGTACCTGTGGAACGCGGCCACTCAAAAGCTCGCCGCCACCCTCCCCACCCCGAACCGCCAAACAGCGTACGACCTCGCGTTCAGCCCGGACGGCAGCATGGTCGCCGCCGGCACGGCCAACAGCACCTTCAACAACGGCAGCATCTACCTGTGGAACGTCGCGACGCACAAGCTCACCGCCACCTTCGCCGACCCAGACACCCTGGGCGTGAGCGACGTCGCGTTCAGCCCTGACGGCAGCACCCTGGCCGCCGCCGACGCCAACGGCCGTATCTACTTGTGGAACGTGGCCACTCACCAGCTCACCGCCACCTTCCACGACCCCGGCGGCGGGGCAGACCACGGCATCTCCTTCAGCCCGGACGGCACGCTCGCCGCTGCTGACGCCAACGGCAGCATCTACCTGTGGAACGTGGCCACTCATACGGTCACCGCCACACTTCACGATCCCGGCGCTAAAGGCGCCGAGGCCGTCGCCTTCACCCGCAACGGCGGCATGCTCGCCGCTGGTGACGACAACGGCAGCGTCTATCTGTGGGATACAGCAACCGACACGCTCACCGCCACACTTCACGGCCCGGCCGGCCAGATCGTCTGGGGCGTTGCGTTCAGCCCGGACGGCCGCGCCATCGCCGCCACAACCTCCACCGAGAGCACGCCGCATAAATCCAGCATCTGCGTATGGAATGTCGCCACCCGCAAACGCCTCGCCACCCTCCACGATCCGGGCAGCTATGGACTCTTCCGCCTCGCGTTCAGCCCGGACGGCATGACCCTGGCAGTTGGTGACGAGAACGCCAACACCTACCTATGGAACATGAACTGGCTTGGCTCCTGAGCTGCATCGCTGAGGAGCCTATCGATAGCGCGTCCTGTGAAGCCCTAGCAGCAAGCGCAGGCCGATCTTGAATTCGTAGCATGCGCAATCCGCAGGTTCAATCCGTGTAGATCGGCGCAGACCCGCTCGTCCGGTTGCCTGATCTGGGGTCCGATTTTCGATGTCTTCGCTGTCAGCATGACAGGTCATTAGCTCTTGCGAGGACACGCTAGCTGGAGCGCTGTTCACGCCGGGAACGGGCACGAAGCCCTTGCCGCCGGGGGCGGTGGTGTGGCTAGCCGGGCCGCGAGTGCTGCTCAGTGGCGTGCCAGGTCCTGCCGAACCAGCGGCGGATGCGTTCGGACCCGAAGGCGGCCTTGTCGGCGGCTAGGTCGGCGGACGGTCCTTCGAGATCCCCGGCGGGGCTCTGGCCGCTGACGAAGGTGACATCGACCTTGGCGATCATGTTGTGCCCGACCTCCAGATAGCAGATGCCGCGGCCGTCGTAGGCGGCCGACGTGGCGGAGTCCCGCATCCGAGCGCTGATCTGCGCTGCGACGATGGTGGCCTGCCCTTCGGCGAAGACTCCGGCCTTCGGTGTCCCGACGCTGGTGACGTCTCCGACGGCGTACACACCCGGGTACCGCGTCTCCAGGGTCAGCGGGTTCACCGGAATCCAGCCGTTGACGGTCATTCCCGACTCGGCCACGACGGCGGGCGCGCGGTGCACTGGGATGCCGAGGAACAGGTCATAGGGCATCTCCGCGCCGTCGCTGAGCAGGGCTACCTTGCGGTCAGGGTCCAGGGCGCGGACCAGCTGCCCGGGATGCCAGCCGATGCCCCGTTCGGCGAACGCGGCGAGGATGACCTCCGATGCCCGCGGCGACGGGGGGATCGGGAGGCCCAGCGGCATCACCAAAGACACCTGCGAGGCATCGAGCAGGCCCCGCGCCTGCAGGAAGTCGTGCACCAGCAGCGCCGTCTCGCTCGGAGCGGGCGGACACTTGAATGGCGTCGACGTCACGCCGACCACCACCCGTCCCCCCGCGAACCCCTCCAGGACGCCGCGCACGGCGAACGCCCCGGCGACGGTGTAAAACTCGTGCCCGCCCTCGACCAGCCCTGGAGTGGCGGCCGGATCAAGATCCGCCCCGAGCGCGACGACCAGGATGTCGGCGTCGAAGGTCTCATCCTCGGTGATCACCCGCCTCGCCACCGGATCCAGGGAGCGGATCGTCGACTGCACGAAACGAACACCGGGCTTGACGACGTCGACGTACCGGTGGACCACGTGATCCGCGGTTGTCCGGCCAAACATCACGTCCAGCTTCGAGAAGCCGAAGATGAACCCGTCCGACTTGTCTATCAGCACCACGTCGGCGCGGCTACCGAACGCCTCCGACAACAAGGTCGCGAGTTCCAGGCCACCGAAACCGGCCCCCAGGATCACAATCCGCATCCACGCAGGCTAGCGCACACCGCTCCGAAACACCCTGACCTGCAGTTAACCATGCTGCGCGAATAAGCGGACAGAGGGACGCTCCCGCTCCGGATCGGCTTTACGGTCCGTCAGGGCAGCCCGTGCGGTGCCACCGGCCCGACGGCCAAAGTCCGCACCCGCCACCAGCGGGGGCAGGTCCGGCGGCGCGCAGCCTTGACCCAGTTCGCCTCAAACCGGCGGTACGGATGACGGTCTTGCAGATCGCACGCCGAACCGGAGTATCTGTATGCGGCCGTGCGCCATGGATGGCTGATCATCGTTCATACGGAATCGTTCGGAAGGGGTCCAGTGGTCGTTTACGGCAGGCGGTGCGTGATCGGCTTCGGTTTGGGCTTCGTGCCTGCTCCTGTGGCGGTGTTGTGGCTGCGTGCCACGCCGGGATCCGGGCGCTGTCCGGACTCCGGCCGGCAGCCGCCCGGCGGCAGGCCGTTAGCCGCTCTAACGATCTCCCGGTAGGGTAGCGCCTGTGTGTGCTGCGTGCGGTGTCCCGACTCACGTCCCGGGCCTAGCTCCCGGGTCCGCCGCCCCGCAGCCCGAGGGGGTGCCGGGCCAGGCGCGGGCGCAGCCAGCCAGGTTCGCCGCGCTGCGCAACCGCACCTGCCGGGTCTACCTGTGCGGCGGGGCGCTGGCGATGATGGCCGATAACATCGAGCACGTCATCACCTATTGGGTGATCTGGCAGAAGTTCCATTCCCCGGCGCTGACCGGCTTTGAAGTGATCAGCCACTGGCTGCCGTTCCTGCTGCTGTCGCCGTATCTGGGCGCGCTGGCCGACCGCCGCGATTGCCGCAAGCTCATCCAGGGCTCCCAGGCGCTGTTCATGGTCGTGTCGCTGACCTGGGGCATCTTGTTCGCCACGGGCACGCTCACCGTCTGGGACGCGTGCATCCTGCTGATCCTGCACGGCACGGCGGGGGCGGTGTGGACACCGCCCGAGCAGCTACTGCTTGAGGACTTCGTCGGCACAGCCGACCTGCCCAGCGCGATCAGGCTGAACTCGACGGCCCGGTCGCTCGGCGTCCTGCTCGGCCCGGTGGTCGGGTCGGTGCTGCTGCTCGGGCTCGGTCCCGTCCACGGTATCTGGGTCAACATCGCGTTCTACCTGCCCCTGACGGTCGTGGCGGCACGGACGAAGTTCACCGGCCACACCCGCCACGGCGTCATCGCGCGGGAGCGGGTGGGCGTGCTGGCCGCCGCGAAGGTGTTCCGGGACGTCAGCAAGGACCGGGTGCTCGCCGCGATGATCATCCTGGCCGGGCTCGGCTCGTTTTTCATCGGCTCGGCCATGCAGACGGTGATGCCCACCATCGCGAGCACCACGGCCGGCCTGTCCAGCAGCACGGCCTACGGCGTGCTGCTGTTCGCCAACGGCCTGGGCGGCGTGCTCGGCGGCCTGCTGCTCGAAGGCACCGGCTGGATCAGGCTCTCGGTCCGTGCGGCGCTGTGGTCCACCGTCGTCTACGGCGCATCGACGGTCTTGTTCGCGGTCAGCCACGACTACCTCGTGGCTGCGCCGCTGCTCGTCATCGGCGGCATCGCCAACCTTGCCACGATGTCGATCACCCAGACGGTCACCCAGCTCCGCGCGCCGCGCGAGAAGAAGGGCCAGGTGATCGGCGTCTACAGCACCAGCGCTAACGGGATGCGGATCGGCAGCGGGTTCACCGTGGGCCTGCTCGGCGCAGCGATCGGGCTGCGCCCCGCACTTGCCCTGTCCGCAGCCGCGCTCTGCGCCAGCGTGCTCGCCCTGGCCGTGTACCTGGCCGCCGTCGCCCGGCGCTCCCCCTCCTACGCACCAGAAACAGGCCAGGTCAACGGCGACGGGCCATAGCTCGCTGACCTGGGCGGGGGTTACGCACTGTGGCAGGCCGCGCGGTATCCGCCTGATTGGCTTGGCGGTCCCGGCGGCCTTGTGATCATGCTTGCGATGCCGGACCAGGCGTCCGGCGGCCATACCGGTAGGGATGGTCAGGTCCGGCCCGGGTCGCTGGGCTGACGGCAGTAACGGCATATGTACCGGCTTATTCCGCCCTCGTCGCCGTAGTGGACGGGGCATCCCAGCGCTGCCATGAGGCGAAAGACTTATAGTCGGGGGCCTGCGCGCCGTCGGGTTGTTCGCGGGCCGAGTCGATGGCCACCCGTCCCGGGCCGCAGACCCGCAGCCAGATTCTACTGGAGCGCCAGATAGCGCGCCGGACGTGCTGGCCCGGGACGTAGGCGAACTCCAGGTGCAGGGACAGGCCCACCGTATCTTCCCAGTACAGCAGGGACGCAGGTGACACCAGGACGCTCTGGTCGTCGGCCAGGTCGCGGATGAAAGCGTCACCCGATGCGTGCAGCAGCACCAGGCCCTGGCGCCCGGCCGCGCGCAAGTTCAGCAGGTAGCGTCCCATCGGGTATTCGCGCTCGGCCATCATCGTGGAGTAGCAGACAACAGGGGACTCCCACCGGTACCTCACATTCCCGGTCGCGCACAGAAAGCGGCCCGGGCGCACGCAGACCAGCTGGCCGCGCCGCAGCGGCAGCGCGATAATCTCACCCGCGCGGTTCTCCGCTACCCCGATATGCCCAGGTCCGTGGGCCTCGATCAGGCCCGAGCTCTGGCCGTGGGACGAGCGCGGGACGGTCAGCGTCGCGGCCGGGTCGGTCCACAGCAGTCCTTGCGGGGAAAAATAAATCCAGTCGCCCGCGGCCAGCTCGAATTCGGCGACGGGAACATACCTCCCGTTGATCTGGCACCGGATGGTGCCGCAGCTCAGCCGGGTCGTGCTCGCGATCATCGGCTGCCGCATCCAGCCCGATTCGCTCACCGCGGGCCCGACGCCGAACGGCGCCCCGCACAGCGGGCAGCTGACCGCGGCCTCCCCCCGCTCGCCGTGCTGCCTGCAGTACCGGCAGAGATAGCCGGTCACCGGCGGCACCGGATCACGCCCATGAATGGAACATAGCAGCCTAGATCCATCGAAACGGTAATCGCATCTTGCGCCGGCGCCGGGCAATGCGCCGCGGGACGCGCCGGATCTGGCCGACCGGTGCCGGCCGGCAGGCGCACTGGCTGGATGAGCGGCATCAGGATCTGAGCCGCGATCTCGGTGAGCAGCTCATCGGGAGGCGGTGGACGCAGCTGGCGGTGACACCCCAGCTGGCATGCCAGTCAGGCCTGTTCCGCCGGCTCGGCCGGACTAGGGCCACCAGACGCCTTGGGAGCCGGGGTGATCTTGTTCAGCCAGCACAGCGGGCACAGCACGTGCGGCCGTCCGTGCCGGCCCTTCTCGTGCTCCGACGCCAAGTACGCCGCGCCAGCAACCAGGACCAAGTTGAGGCCTCCGCCGAAGGGAAGGCCCGGGACTCTCGGTATGGGGCGAGGCATCGCAGTTCACCCTGTCCATCGATAAGGGCAGCGCGATCGGGGCCGATCGCAGGGAGCCGGCCCCAGGCCGGCCCCTTCCAGTGTGACACCACCAGGCCGAATCGACGGCAAGGCCCGGCGGCGCTGCCCACGCCCACCCATCTGGTCGGCCAGCCTCACAGCGCCGGATTCGGCAGGCACCACGATGCAGATCGGTGTTAGTCACGCTATGCCGTCGGTCCTGGTCACTCAGCGCCGGATCCGCCGACATGGACGCTTTTGCGGTGATCCGATGCTGGCTGCTGACAGGAACCGAAGGGGATTATCTGCGCGCGGTCGTCGGCTTGGTGATCTGCGCGCCACCCGCACGGAATCTGCAGGGAGCCGCGTCGAAGGCTCACAGCGCTGCGCGGAAGGCCGCGTTAGTTACGGGCAACCGGGAGCGGGGTGCGCGCATCTATACGGTGTGAACCGCAGAAAGCCTGGCGGGCTCGCCGCCCAGGGGTTGCTGGTGTGGTTGGTTGGCCGTGCAGCAGCGGCCATGGTGATCGCGGTCGCGGCTGCCGGGTGTTCGTCAGGCGCCTTGAGCGGCATCACCACGGCGGTCGCGACCAGCACGACCGGGACCGTAGCCACTGAGGTGATCATCTACGAGCCGTTCACCAGGTCGGGAACGGTCGCCGCCGGCATCGACGTGATGGCCAGGTCCAGCAACGCCGATTGCTACTCCGGCGCCATCTCCTCGCCTCGCCGGGACACGTTCCGTTGCATCACCAAGCAGAACCTCATCTATGACCCCTGCTTCCTGGACCTGGCCGACCCGCTGCGACTGGCCTGCTGGCGAGGCCCTAACCCCTCCCGGGTTGTGATCGTGACCCCGGAACGCCCCTTCCCCCAGCTGCAGAATCACGGGTCCGCGGACGTCAAGGGCGGCTTTCCATGGCTGATCGAGCTGAGCAATGGCCAGTACTGCGCTGACGACACCGGAGCCAGCCTCTATTTCCCCAGCATCGGCCGCGCCAACTGGGACTGCCCCCACGGCCTGGGCTGGGGCACCATTCACCGAGACGGACGCCACTGGACAATGGCATATTCCAGCCTCGCCTCGGCGATTGGACACAAGGCTCCGCGGCTGACCGAGATCCCCATCAAGACAGCGTGGTTCTAATGCGGCCTTCCGCACAACGCTGTGAGCTTTCGACGGTCAGCGATACAGAACCGAGCGTTCCGCCTGAGCCAATCGGCAACCAGCGCGGGCCGCCGGAAGGAAACAAAGTCGGCGTTCCGCGCGCACCGCGGTTGCTGCCTAGCTGATAGGCGTATGCAGCCCACTGGCTCTTGACCGGCCTGTATCAGCAGCTGCCGACAGCTAGAGGGCCGCAGGACTGCTCCTGCTCGGGATCGCCGTGATCAGGGAATGGTCGCCGTGTCGACCGTCTCCAACTGGCCGGAGCTGAAGTTCGAGATGGGTACCGTGCCGTTGGGAGCAGCCGTCATGTCCCTGGGGAACAGGCCAGCCGGGATGTCGCCGACGATCGCCGGACGGCCGTCCAGCGCGTCGGCAACGTTGATTACGGTCAGGTCGGCGTGCGCGCCGAGCGCGCTGAACCTGTTCGAGTCGGCGACCACGATCAGCGTGCCGTCGCGCACTGCGGTGAGCCCGACCGGTGCCTCGCCGACCCGCACCACCGTGACCAGCGCGTGCGACGGGTCGGTGACCAGCAGGGCCGCCGCGAAGCAGAGCACGTCGTCGCTGGCCCGGGCGGTCACCCAGACCTGCGTCCCGTTCGCCGCCGTAACCACCCGGACCGGCTGGCAGCCGGCATCCGCTGTGGCGGCGACGGAGTGTGCGGGGTCGGTCTCCGCGCGCTGCAGGTCGATCAGCGTCAGCGTGCCCGTCGGCTCATTGGGCACTATCCCAGCGCGGGCGGCCTGGCCGGCGGAGAGAGCCGGCCCGCTCTGGCCAGCCGACGCCCTGATGCCCACCGGGTGCTGAGCAGGGGCTGCGACCTCGCTCGTCGCGTACAGCCAGCGGCCGTCGGGAGAGACGGCCAGGCCGACCGCCGCCTGCCCGAGCGGGATGCTGCCGACATAATCCGCGCTGCCGAACTCGCGGCTCACCGCGTCGGCCAGGTTGAACACGGCGGCCCGCTGGTCGTATTCGAGCGTCACGAACGCGTACCGCCCGTCCCTCGAGGTCGCCACCTCGATGCGCTGGCGGACAGAGCGCCGTGGCCTGTACTGCTGGGCGCGGCGAGCGTGCCGAGCACCGCGCTCGCCGCCCCGGATTCGGCACGGGCCACGCTGATGACCACCGCGCCGTTGCCGTCCGCCGCGAGCAGGTATTTGCCGTCCGGCGTGATCGTCTCCCCCAGCGGCTGGCCCGCCACTGGGATCGACCTGACCAGGATCGGCCGGCCGGAGGCGGTCGTCGCCATCCGGAGGACGTCGATCACCGAGCCGCCGGTTCCCCCGCCGAGGACCGCCACGAACCCGTAACGTCGCTGACGAGCCTGGCCGACCCGACGTACAGGGCACCAGGAGCGGGTATCCAGCCGCCGCCCTCACTCCTGCGGCCAACGTCGCTCATGATCCGGCGCGTCCTTGCGTGGCGGACCGGAGGCGGGCGATCACCGGCCGGCTGCTGAGGACGGCACCGCCATCGTGGCAATCGAGAAAGACCAAGAGGCACTGGCCTGGGCCGACTATCACCTGGCTGGTGAGCGCCTAGCCGGGGTACGCGGCAAGGCTGCTTCTGGGGCATGCGGGCGCAACAACAGGTGGTGTCTTGCCTGCTGTCATGGCCGGGTGCGGGCATAGGCGGCGGCGAGTGCGCCGAAGACCTGTTTCGGCTCCCACGCCATGTCCGGGTAGGTGGTGCCTCGTCCGTGGTCCAGGACCGCTACGACTCCGTAGGAGGCGAGGTCAAAGTCGTGGTGCGGGTCGGTGGGGTGCCGGGTGTATTCGAATCCGGCGAAGGTGTTCCAGAACGCGGAATCGATGTCTTCGGCTTCGTAGATGGCGAGCATGTCGTGCAGGTACCTGACCTGCTCCTGCTCGTCGCGTTCGTAGGTGCCGGGGATGTTGGGCGGACCGGTTTTCTCGTCGACGATCATGAAGCCCGTGCCGCCGCGGTCGGCTGCACCGCGGAAGGTACAGCAGCCGAACTCGGTGACGGCCACCGGCTTGCCGAAGCGCCGGTAGGCGCGCAGTGCGTCCCGGTAGCTGGCGGCGTTGTCCGCGTCGCGGTAGGCATCGACCGAGACCAGGTCGAACAGGTCCCAGTCGACGGTTTCCCACGGCGCGGACGCGTAGGTGACGGGCCCGGCGAACTCTTCCCTGGCGGCGCGCACGATGTCCCGTAGCGTGTGCCTGGTCCGCTCCAGCCCGCTGCCCAGTGCTGCCATCACCTCCGGCTTGGACTGCAGGTCCGGGGCGGTCACCGTAGCGATGCGGTCGGCCACGGTGTCGCCGCCAGGGAGGAAGCCTGCGCACCACAGCGAGATCTCGCACCCGGTCACGAGAACCACCCGGCCCTCATGTGCCTGCCGGAGCCGTTCGGCCTCGGCTGCGCAGCGGGCAAAGTACCCGGGCAGCGCGCCCGGTTGAAGGCTGACCGGGACCGGCGAGAACCACAGCTCTAGACCTGCGGCAAGGGCGTGCTCGCCGGCGCTCTTCAGCCGCTGCAGGTCATCGCCTGTCACCCGCACCGCGGTAGCGTGCAGATCGGTGGCGATGATCTGCAGCTCCCGCCGCGCCACCGCGTCGTCGAAGCGCGTGCGGGTGCAGTCCCCGTCGGCGGTGATGCCGGTGTCGTAGGTGATCCCGTAGTTCCGCATGACAGCCACCCTATCATCAAATTCATACTGAGTATGTTTTCTTATCCGGTATAGTAAGAGCATGGCTGCAGAACGCCGTGACGACCCGGCGGATCCGCTTCCCGGGCGGCGGGAACGCAAGAAGGCGGAGGTCCGCCAGCGCATCTCCGACGCGGCAACCGGGTTGTTCCTGCGCCACGGGTTCGACCAGGTATCCGTTTCGCAGATCGCCGAGGCTGCCGACGTGGCCCGGCCAACGGTCTTCGCTCACTTCCCGCGCAAGGAAGACCTGTTCTTCGACCGCTACCCCGAGGTGGCCGGCCAGCTCACCCGGGCCGTCCTGGAGCGCCCAGCCGGGACCTCAGCGGTCAGCGCGCTCCGCGACGCGCTCGTGGCCGCTACCCAAGCGGGGCAGGCACCGTACGGCGTGCAGGCGGACATGGTCCCGTGGTGGCAGACGGTGGCAAACTCCCGCGCGCTGCAGGCCCGGGCCCGGGAGCTTGCCGACCAGCTTGCCGCCGAGCTGGCCGGGGCCATGGCCGCCACCGGCACAGCCGAACCCGAGCTCGCCGCGGCCCTCGCCGTCGCCGCCTACCGCACCATCCACCTACAGGCAATCCGCTCCATCTTCGCCGGCGAAGACGCCACCACCGTTGCGGCACGGCACCCACGCCGGATCCGCTCCGCGCTCAGCGCAGTCGACCAGATGACGGCATAAAACGCGCTGGAGGCCCCGTCTTTCACCCTGACCGCCGACCACGCTTACGGTTCAGCGTCCAACCGGGCCGCGCAGATCCGGCGCCACTGCGC
Source organism: Streptosporangiaceae bacterium (assembly GCA_050698755.1). Classification (GTDB taxonomy): domain Bacteria; phylum Actinomycetota; class Actinomycetes; order Streptosporangiales; family Streptosporangiaceae; genus Palsa-504. The sequence continues at coordinate 12,597 of JBOHCK010000055.1, forward strand.
GCGGCCCGCTCCCGTGTGGAGCCATTCCCGATCCGCGCAAAATCGGCGATCTTATTTCCTACCAGAATGATGGAAAATACCGCACGGGGATAGTCGGCAAGGCCGGGAGACCGTGAATGACTATTCCGGTTGTGCATAAGTGGGCAGGCAGGCGACACCTTCATTTGGCAGATCCGGATGTCGGCGGGCACGGAGATCGTGCGACCAGCAGGCACAGATCGCCTGGTTCGGCGTGACATCAGGCGGCCATCCGGCCGATCAGGTTGCCGATCATATCGGCGGCAGTGCGGGCGTGGCTCAGGCCGAGGGCTGCGCACGCAGTGTGAGACGCGCGCCAGGACGCGCGGGTCACGCGGCGGGTGCGAGGGCGGCGGGCCGGGCCTGCGGCCGTTGCTGCCGGCGCGGGAGCGGGATGCGGAAGGTGACGAAGTCCGCGGAACCCTCGATGAGCGCTGCGGGCCAGCGACTGGCGATCATGGCGAGCATCGTGCGGTTGCCGGGCAGCACGTCCATGGTCAGGGAGGTCACGCCGCGGGCCTGGGCGGCGGTGATCAGTCCGTTCATCAGCGCCGAGGCCACGCCCAGGCCCTGCCAGGCGTCGGCTACCACCACGCCGACATCGGCCGTCCGGGTGCCCTGTGGGCCGGCCTGGTCCGCCGCCATGGCGTGCCCGATGATCACGCCCTCGCGGACTGCGACCACGGCGTCGGCGTGGCCGTCGCCCCCGGACATCCTGCGGAGCAGTTCTGGCCCCGGCGTGACCGGGGCGAAGAACCTCAGGTACCGGCTCTGCGGGGACAGTCCTGCGAAGAAGTCGCTGAGCGCGCCCCCGTCCGCCGCGCGGGCCGGCCGGATCGCCGCGGTGATAAGCGGCCCGGCGCGTCTTGCCTGAGTTCGAATCATGAACTCAGCATGATCCCGGATTGCTGAGTCTGTCAAGTAGACCTAGCATGCGGTTATGGGACATCCGTGGATGCTGGACTACGACCCGGCCAACTGCGCGATCGGCGCGGCCGTGGGGATCTTCGGGGAGCGGGCGAGCTTCCTGGTGCTGCGCGAGGCCTTCAACGGCGTGCGCCGCTTCGAGGACATGCAGCGCCGCACCGCAATACCCCGGCAGGTGCTCAGCGACCGCCTGGCCCGCCTGGTCAGCGAGGGCCTGCTCCGCAAGGTCCCCTACCAGCAAGCCGGCCAGCGCAGCCGGGACGAGTACCGGCTCACCAGCAAGGGCCTCGACCTGTACCCGGTGCTGGTCGCGCTGATGCAGTGGGGCGACCGCTACGAGGCCGGCCCGGGCGGCCCGCCGGTCCTGCTCCGGCACCGCGACTGCGGGGAGCCGGTGCAGCTCCAGCTGTCCTGCCGCGCCGGGCACATCCTGGGATCAGCCCGCGACGTCACCCCGGTGCCGGGCCCCGGCGCCCGCAAGATCGCCTGAAGCTACAGGAGCCGAGACCTACGTTCCCCGACAGCAGGTCCAGGCCACGTTCAGTCCCGGGCCGGCCCGCCTGGTCTTCGGGCCGCCGGGCCGCGGCCGGGTCAGACAGGACGTCCCGAGAGCAGCTGCCGGCGCCGCTCCCAGAGATCACCGCGGGCTGGGGCGTCCCGAGTCAGTGCGTGCCCGGGTACTGGCCGGCCGACCCCGCCACGATCGGATGGACTTCAAATCCCCAGCAGACCGGCGACACCGGGGCGGGAGGGGCAAGCGTGGCTGGCGCAGTTCGATCCGGGGCGGTGACCAGCAGCCGCACGGCCCCGTGACCTGCGCAGTCTGCGGCCGTGACCGAGGCGCTGCCATCTCGCGGAAAATGAAGCCACTCGATCAATGCCGAGGCTGTGACACCGGGGGCCAGCTGCACTCGGGCCGGCGAGGGCCCCGCATCACCGCCCATGTACCCGGTCATCGCGCGAACGGCGTTATACACCCGCCCGCCACCCAGCTGCACCGCCACACCCGGGTATCCCTGGACGAAGCACGACGCGCTGCCGGAGTTGGTGAACAACAGCACCAGCGAAGAATGGCCCGCCGCTGCTACGGTCGCTCCGGTCGTGACCGTCAGGTCAGCAGCAGCGCACTCCTGCCGGGAGGTGGCCGAACCAGATCCGGCGACACCGGCTGCATTACCGCCACTCGCACCGCTCGTGCCGGGAGTACCCGTTACAGACGGCGAAGGCGGCGGCGCTGGCGCAGTGCCCGAAGCAGCGCAGCCCGTCGCCACCACGGCCGCTGCTGCGGTCGCAGCGAGAACATTGCTAAGACTCAGCCCGGCCTTCCTCGTTCTCGCCCTCCATCCCGCAGGAATCCGCACACCCATCAGGAGCCCCCTCAGTCAACTTTCCAGTGGCTTAGCACCTTCAGGGACGCAGACCAGACCCGAACGGTTGGACCGATCAGACCGGACACCAATCACATAGCGCGAGCACGAGCGGCAAGTTGGGTTCGGGGCCAGATCGGGTCCTGCCGATGCGCCTGACGGCGGGACTGCGCGCGGGCCAGGCCCGGGGATTTCAGCGTGCTTCAGTAGCCGATGAGACGATGCAGCCGCAGGAAGGATTCCGCGAAGCCGAGCCTGGGCCAGGTGCGCGAGGAGAGCAGGTTGGTGACCCGCCAGTCGGTCGCCACGCAGTGGTAGCCGGCCTGTGCGGTCCAGGCGATAACCGCTTCGCCGAGTGCCCGGCCGGCGCCCAGGCCCCGCGCATGCGGGACGACAGCGGCGAAGGCGAGGAACCCGGAGGCGTCTGGCAGCGCGAAGGCCGCCGCGACCTGCGCGGTAGCCGCCGGCTCGTGCTCGTAACGGGCGACCCGGCGGCGGACCAGGCGCCAGGCTGTACATCACGATGTCCGGCGCGTAGCCCGCCACGATCTGCCCAGCGTCTTTGGCGCGGTACCCGGCTGCCATACCGGCCAGCAGATCGCGTATCTGGGTCTGGTCATCAGGCACGGCTGCCTTCCACGGGTATGAGCGCTCCTGGCGAGCGCCTCACCCAAGGTGGACGTGCCGCAGAGGCGTGACTCATCGGCATCCCACGACAAACTGCCGCGGGGCATGCGTCAGATAGAGCCCGTCGGGCTTGATGCTAGCGCGAGAGAGGCGATGAAGGGCTCGCGGACCTGCGGGTCGCAGCGGCCGGGATGCTGCGGACCTGCGCGCCTGCCATCGCATCGGCCTACAGCCTGGCGCAGTGGCAGACTCCCGTCCGCGACCAGGGCGACCGGGGCACGTGCTACGTATTCGCGTGTGTCGCTGCCTTGGAGGCTGCGGCAGTACGACGCCACCGTGACGGGTCAGGGACACACGGTCCTTGTCGTGGGCTACGACACGAGTTCCCAGATCTTCACCCTCAAGAACAGCTGGGGCGGCAAATCGCTGAGCCAGATGAGCTACGACTGCCTGCAGAACATTGCCTGCGGGGCCACCACACTCGACGGCGTCGTCGATCCGGCAGTGGGGCCACAGACATCCGCCCGCTGGCTCGGGCGCTGGAACTCCGATCATGACGGCTGGCGCGGCACCGTCGTGGTGCGGCGCGTCACCAACTTCCGTGATTCCAACGCCAGCGATGCCACCAAGCTCGGCAACTGGTATCCGTCCGGCGGGTCAGTCGTAGTGCTTGACCCGGCAACGCGCCGTGACATGAACGGCGCGCTGGCCGAGAACGGCCGTCAGGCCAACTACTGGATCGCTCCCACCCCGGCCAGGATCCAGCCCGGGCAGCAGACCGGGCAGCCGTTCACCGTCTACAACTTCTCCTGGGAGCCCTCCGCAGCCGCAGGCGTGTGCAGCTGGAACAGCCACGTTAGCCCGCGGCCGGGGCTGGCCTGGATCAGGCGGTGACGCCCTTGAGGGTGTCGGGCTTGATGAAGCCGAACAGGTAGCCCGCCACCCGCCGCATCTGGATCTCTTCGGCGCCCTCGGTGATGCGGTACCGGCGGTGGTGGCGGTAGAGGTGCTCGAACGGCATGTGCCGTGAGTAGCCCAGGCCGCCGTGCACCTGCATGGCACGGTCGGCGGCCTCGCAGCACAGGCGGTTGGCCACGTAGTTGCACATGGACACCTTGTCGGATTGCGTCAGCGGGCCGAACTGGTCCATGCTCCAGGCCGTCTTGTGGATGAGGGCCCGGAGCATCTCGCCCTGGGTCTGCAACTCGACCAGCGGGAACTGGATCGCCTGGTTGGCCGCGAGCGGCTTGCCGAACGGCGCCCGGGTCTTGGCGTACGCCACCGAGCGGTCGATGCAGAACTGCGCGGCGCCGAGGCTGGAGGCCGCCTGGCGGATGCGGTTCTCGTTGAAGAAGTGCTGCACGACCTGCAAGCCGCGGCCCTCCTGGCCGAGGATGGCACTGTCCGGGACCCGGACGTCGGTGAACGAGACGTGGGCGTGGTCGGTGGGCATGTTAAAGGTCCACAGGTATTCCTCGACCTTGAAGCCGGGGGTGCCGACCGGGACCAGGAACCCGGTGATGCCCTCGCCGCTGCCTGGCGTCCCGCTGGTGCGGGCGAAGACCAGGTCGTGCGAGGCGGTGTGGATGCCGGTGTTCCACGTCTTCTCGCCGTTGATCACCCAGCTGGTGCCGTCGCGGGTGGCGCGGGTCTCCATGAACGTGGCGTCGCTGCCGTGGGCGGGCTCGGTGATGCCGAACGCGAAGTGGCGGCGTCCCGCGGCCAGGTCATCGACCCACTCGTCCTGCTGCTGCGGGCTCCCGTAGTGCAGCATCAGGAGCAAGCCGACGTTGTTGCCCACGATGGCATGCTCGTTCTGCAGGTCGCAGTGCAGGCCGAGGCCCTTGCTGGCCAGGTGCTCGCGGATCACCGCCATGCCCAGGTTGGTCCCGTCCCGGCCGCCGTACTGCCTGGGGAACGCGTACCGGTAATGGCCGGCCGCGTCGGCCCGCCGCCTGGCCTGCGCCAGGAGCGCCTCCCACTCGCGGCTGGGCAGCCCGCCGCGATCCCAGTCGGTCCTGGCGTCCTCCCGGCGGTGGTCGAAGAACCGGATGTTGTCGTCTTGTTCCTCGAGCGGCCTGATCTCGCGGTCGATGAACTCGTCGAGTTCGGCCAGGTACTGGCGCAGGTCCTCGGGCAGGGTGAAGTCCACGTCGTCTCCTTGGCTTATCCGGGGAGGGCCAGGTGCCCGGGGTTAGCGACGGTGAGCTTGTCGACGGTCGCGGACCGGACCGCCTCGGCGACCTCGTCGAGGCGGTGGTCAAGCGATCCGTCGCGGATCGCCGCGCAGAGGGCGGCGTCGTCGGCGAAGCCCAGGGCGGCGAGCCTCTTCCTGTGGGCCTGCTCGTGCGCGGGGGCCAGCATGGCCTCGCGCTCGGCGATCCGCAGCGCGTTGGCCGCCACGCGGGCGTGGAACCTCAGGCGCGGATCGGTCGCGACCCCGAGACCGGCCTGCGTGGTGAGGAACTCGCGGACGGCGCGGAGCAGTTCGGGGCCGTACGGCCGGTCGTGGGGCGGGACGGCCTGGTACTGCGGGTCCGCCAGCGGATCGGGCACGGTCAGCGGCGCGGCGTGGCCCAGCGCGAGCAGGATGTCGTACTCCTGCTCGCAGACGCGGCGGCCGAGCACCGCGAGCTCGATCGATGCCTCGCCCTCCGCGAGGAAGCGTTCGGCCTGACGGCGGCACAGCAGGGCCCAGCGCACGGTGCCGTACAGCTCCCACCAGCACTGGGTCTCCTCGTCAGGCGGGATGCCTCCGCCGGCAGCGTAGCCCGCCATCAGGTCGGCGCGGGCCCCGAACCCGCCGACGGGGCTCGGTGAGCCGAACCGCCAGGCCTTGGTGCACAGCCAGCCCAAATCCTGGCGGGGGTCACCGCGGTGAGCCAGTTCCCAGTCGAGCACCCCGCGCAGGCCGTCCTCGCCGACCATGAGATTGCCGGTCCGGAAGTCTCCGTGCACCAGGGTGTCCGCCACGGGAGCGGGCCGGTGCTCGGCGAGCCAGCACAGGCCGATCTCGAGCGCGGGCCGGGGCTCGGCGAAGGCCTCGTACAGGCCGGTCAGCTGGCCGAGCGCGTCGAGGTGCGGCAGGTCAGGCACCGAATCGGGACCGACCTGGTGGATCCCGGCCAGGACCTCCCCCAGGCGGCGCGCGAGCCCGGGGCGCGCGTCCGCGTACGCCTCGTCACGCAGCAGCCGACGCGGGATGGTCTCCCCGTCCAGGCGCTCCATCAGCAGGTAGGCCTGGCCGAGCGCGCCCGCCCCGTAGTCGTAAATCTCGGCCACGGGGACGCCGGCTCGCCGCGCCGCTGTCATGGCGGCTGCCTCGACGGCCACGTCCTTGTCCGGGTACCGGGCCTGGCGGGCGGCCTCCCCCCCGGCCTCCCTCCCGGCCTCACGGAGCAGGATGAGGCGGCCGCCCGCCGGAAGCGGGGCGTCACCGGCTGCCCGCACCCGGACGTCCCAGCTCTCCCGGCTCGCGCCGCCCGGCAGCGGCCGGAGGCCGGTGACCTCGACCTGCGTGCCCCACAGCGTCCCCAGCCGCGACGCCAGGGCGCTGGCCAGCCCGGAAGCCTCGGTGATCACCGGCCCGCCGACACGATCTCAGCCTTGGTGACGGTGCTCGGCGGGCGGAACGTCGAGGGCGGGGTTGCCGTCGAAGAAGCCATCGGCCCTGAGCTGGAAGCCGACGCGGGTGACCGGCATCACCGGCCAGTCCTCCGGGCGGACCACGTGGTGGGCGGTGAATGTATGCCAGAGCACCAGGTCGGTGTTCTCCAGCGGGCGGTCGGCCGCGGTCCAGGCCGGCAAGCCGTCCCCGCCGGGGTGCTGGTTGGGGTACTCGCCGGCCGGGAACCGCTGATCGGGGTCGTACGCGGTGACCCACAGGTGCTTGGCGGCGAACTGGGCCCGCCGCATGACGTAGGTGTCGGGCTGGCCGAAGGGCAGCACGCTGTCCTGGGGCACGAGCCGGTATGCGACCGCCTCGCCGACGGCGTTCCGTCGATTGGGGTTAATGATTTTCCAGTAGCGGGCGGCCCGGCCGTCCGCGAGGCGCTGAGCCTGCGATTCGCGGCGCAGCGGGGTCTGGCGCACCACCCAGGCGTTGCCGTAGGGGTTGTCCGGGCCGGGCGGCAGCGCCACCGAGTCGCACTCGTAGACGGTGTTCTGCGGACCGTCGACCATCATGTCCAGCCGGACGCAGAAGATGTGCTGGTGGTGAGGGCCGTAGACCTGCGGGGCGACCATGACGCCGTGGGCTGGCTTCTGCCCCTCGGGCACGGCCCCGTTGGAGATCACGCCGGTCAGCTTGATCTCGTATTCGATGGTGCCGTCCTGGTAGAGGTACCAGAAGTAGCCGTACTCGTAGTTACCGACGGTGGCGATCAGCGAGATCACCAGCCGGCGAGAACGCCGGACCTCGGTCTTGCCGGTGCGCCAGTCGGCGTGCTTCCACAACATCCCGTGGTCTTCCTCGTGCAGGCAGATCGCGTTCTTGATCAGCTGCGGGCGACCGTCGTTGTCGTTGAGGTAGGCGTCGAAGTAGTGGATCTCGCCCAGGCAGTCACAGCCCAGCTCCAGGCTGTTGGCCAGCACTCCGATCCCGTATTCCCCCATGTCGAAGACGTTCTTGCGGTATTGCGTCGGACTCGGGTCCCCGTACGGGATGAACATTTCCGTGAGCGAGGCGCGGTAGATGAGCGGCCGGGGGGTGCCCTGATCCTCGTAGCTCACCAGGTAGAGGACCAGCCCTTCGCGCGGGGTGAAGCCGACCTGGAACCGCCACTTCTGCCAGCGCACCTCGTGCCCGTCCACCGTGAAGCTGGCGCCGTCCGGCTGGGTGATCTCCACGGGCTTGAGGTCCTGCCGGGGCCCGTCGGGGACGTGCGGTACGTTCCCGGCGGCGCGGATCCCTTCGGCGGTGTAGTTGCCGCTGCGCGGCGGCAGGGGCACCACCCCGTGGTCCTCGATATCCACGACTTCCATGCGGTCGAGGTCGAACAGGACGATCAGGCCCTCCACGGGGCGGGCGTACCCGTTGTCGTCGGGATCCCCCTGGCGCACCCAGGTCAGCGGGCGAAGGAAGCGGCCCTGGTCGGCGGCGTCCTGGGGGCCGTTGTAGCCGATTGACCACGGGTCGATCATCACCATGTCGAAGTCGGTGACGCCCCGCCGGCGCATGGCTTCCTGCCAGCGGGCGTCCTTCCTGACCGCGGCCTCGGTGGCCAGGAATTCCTCGAGCATGACCGCGGGCTGAACGCCGGGAAGCTCACGGAACAGGCGCACCTCGCCCGCGGTGATCGAGACCACCGCCTCGTAGGTCTTGCCTTCGGCCCGCTCCCTGAGCACGACGTCAGCCTCGCGCTCGAGCGCGTCGCCCGGCCGGAAGCGCAGAACCGCATCCTTGGCTGGTTCCCGCAGCGTGACGTAGACGAAGCGCGCGCTTTCCGCCAGGCCGCGGTCCCGCTTGAGGATCTGGCCGACGGCCTCGATCTCCTCTGCCGTCAGCGGGTCCAGCGGATGCCGCACCTGCACCCCAGCGTGCTCAGCCATCTTCATCGTCTGCTCCCTGCCTGCTCAGGCGCCCAGCTGCCTATACGCGAATAATGTCACGGTCAGGGCACGGCAGCCGAGGCCCCGGTCTGGCTGGTGAGGCTGCGCGTGACCCAGACGGCGTGGTTCGTTAGCTTGGGTGGCTATGACGTGGCAGCCAGAACTCGATGAGGTGCGCCGGCGGCGGGACCTGACGGAGCAGATGGGCGGGCCGGACAAGGTCCGCCGTCAGCACGAGGCGGGCAGGCTCACGGTGCGCGAGCGCCTGTCGGCGTTGCTCGACGACGGCTCGTTCGACGAGATCGGGTCGCTGGCCGGCAAGGCCGTCTACGACGGCGAGGGTGCGCTGGCGGAGTTCACCCCGGCCAACTTCGTCACCGGAACGGGCCGGATCGACGGCCGCAAGGTGGTGGTGGGCGCCGACGACTTCACCATCCGCGGGGGCGCCGCGGACGCCGCGATCGCGGGCAAGCAGATCTACGCCGAGCAGCTGGCGAACCAGATGCGGCTGCCGCTGGTGCGGCTGATCGAGGGGACCGGCGGGGGCGGGAGCGTGAAGACGCTCGAGCAGACGGGTCACACCTACGTCCCGGCCAATCCCGGCTGGGACCACGTCGTAGACAACCTGTCGGTCGTCCCGGTGGTCGCGGCGGGCCTGGGCCCGGTCGCCGGCCTGGGCGCGGCCAGGCTCTGCGTCGCGCACCTGTCGGTGCTGGTGGAGGGCGTAGCGCAGCTCTTCGTGGCCGGACCGCCGGTGGTCCGCGGCGGAATCGGGGAACAGGTCACCAAGGAAGAGCTGGGCGGGGTGGCGGTGCATGGCCGCAACGGCGCGGTGGATCTGGTGGCAGGCTCGGAGCAAGAGGCGTTCGGGCTGATCAGGCGCTTCCTCTCGTATCTGCCGCCAAGCGCCTACCAGCGGCCTCCGGTCGTCCCCGGCACGGATCCGGCCGGGCGGCGGGAGGACATGCTGCTGTCCGCGATACCCAGGGACCGCCGCCAGCCCTACCGGATCCGGGACATCCTGCGCGCGGTATTCGACGCCGACTCGGTGATGGAGGTGCAGCAGTACGGCGGGTCCATCGTGACCGGGCTGGCCCGCCTGGACGGTCACCCGGTCGGGGTGGTGGCGAGTGACCCGTACGTGGCCGGAGGCTGCCTGACCGTGGAGGGCGCCGAGGCGGTGACCCGGCTGGCCGACCTGTGCTCGACGTTCCACCTGCCGGTCGTGACGTTCACCGACCAGCCCGGGCTGCTCATCGGCACCCGCGCCGAGCAGCGGGCCACCATCCGGCACGGCGTTCGGGCGATCAGTGCCATCTACCAGTCGGACGTGCCTGGGGCCGAGGTCATCGTGCGCCGCGTGTTCGGCGTGGGCGGGGCGGGCCTGGTCAACCGGCACCGGCTCGTCCGCCGGTGGGCCTGGCCCTCGGCCGACTGGGGCTCGCTGCCCGTCGAGGGCGGGACCGAGGCCGCCTACCGGGCTGAACTAGAGCGCGCTGAGGATCCGGCCGCTGCCCTGGCCGAGATCCGGGCCCGGCTCGACGCCGTGCGCAACCCGCTGCGGACCGCGGAACGGTTCGGCATCGAGGAGATCATCGACCCCCGCCAGACCAGGCCGCTCCTATGCGACTGGGTCCGCGACGCGTACGCCACGCTCCCGGTGAGCCCCGGCCGACCCTCGTTCGGCACCCGGCCCTGAGCGCACCGTCACGCGGGCCGGGCGCGGCGGATCGGCGCGAAGGTCTGGACCGGGTCCCTGGTCAGGAAGTCCGTGATGAGCAGGTGGCACAGGTCCGGCTTCTCGACCAGGAGGCCATGGGACGTGCCGGGAACGACCGCAAGCTCACCGGCGGGCAGGCTGCGGTACATTTCGGCCGCGTGCTCGAGGCGGACTTCATCGTCATCAGCGCCACCGGGGCGTTCAACCTTCTGGCCTGCGCCGTCTGCCGCGACGAGGAGGAGTTCTACGACTTCCTGACCACCCGCGTGGGGTCGCTGCGCGCGGTCGACCGGGTCGAGACCTCCCCGATCATCCGCACTCTAAAGCAATCCTCGACGGTGCTGCCCGGTTAACCTGTCGCGTGGCTGTAGGGCCGCGTGGCACAGTGCTGGCGTGGTGATCGACGGCTTCCTCCAGCAGTTGGCCAGCACGAGGCGCTTCACGCTCGGCGTTCCGCGCGCGGCGACCGTCTCGCGGGACGGCGGGCGGGTGCTGTTCCTCCGCACCCGGGGCGGTGAAGACCCGGTGACCTGCCTGTGGGGGCTGGACCTGGCCGACGGTGCGGGAGGACGCGAGCGGCTTCTCGCCGATCCGGCGGCGCCGTGGAACTCCGGTCCTGGCGATGTGCCCGAGGCCGAGCGCGTCCGGCGGGAGCGGGCCCGCGAGACCTCGGCCGGGATCGTGGCCTACTCGGCCGACGCGGACTGCCGGACGGTCGTGTTCGCGCTGGACGGACGGCTGTGGGTGCTGCGCGTCGGCGACGACCCGCGCGCGCCGGCCGGCGTCCCGGAACCTGTGCCTGCCGCGGGCGCGGCGACGGACCCGCGGATCGACCATGCGGGGCAGCGCGTGGCCTACGTCGCCGACGGCGCGCTGCACGTCACCGAGCTGGCCGACGGGACAGGCCGCCTGCTGGCCGCCCCGGAGCACCACGACGTTTCCTACGGCCTCGCGGAGCATGTCGCGGCCGAGTCCATGCTCAGGTTCCGCGGCTACTGGTGGGCTCCCGACGGCCAGCGGCTGCTGGCTGCGCGGGTCGACAATTCTCCCGTCCAGCGCTGGTGGATCGCAGACCCCGTTGATCCGGAGCGGCCGCCGCGTGCGGTCAGGTACCCGGCGGCCGGAACCGCCAACGCGGACGTCACCCTGCACGTGCTGCGGCTTGACGGCAGCAGGACCGAAGTCACATGGGACCGCGGTACATACGAGTACGTGACGGCCGCCGAGTGGGACTCCCAGGGCTCTTCCGCGAATTCTGTGACGCGTCACGGATAGTGAGTTCGCTTGGAGGGATTGCGCCGGTTGCGGCTGGTGCCGAGAATGTGGCGATCCGGGATACTTGCGGCGTGTCGGCGTGACCGGGCA